>CAZCGF010000194.1:0-8410 GCA_964498115.1 uncultured Planctomycetaceae bacterium
GAGGCGAGGCAGTGGGATCAGATCGCGTTGAACAATCCGCGCTATCTGTTTGTGAAGTCCGCGGGGAACGATCGTAACCAGGGGCCCGCGCCGGGTACCGCCCACGCCGTTTACGACTTCGCCGAGGGTCGATACGTGCTCTCCACCGACACGCGCAGTCTGGACGGCAACGGCGGATACGACTGCATCAGTCATTCAGGCACCGGCAAAAACGGCCTCACCGTCGGCGCCGTCAACGATGTCTCCGGCGGCTACCAGCGGCCACAGCTCGTCACCATGAGCAGCTTCTCCTGCTGGGGGCCGACCGACGACGGACGCATCAAGCCCGACGTCGTCGGCAACGGCGTCCAGCTTTATTCCAGCACCAATCTCGGCAACTCGGCCTACGCGACCTTCAGCGGCACGTCGATGTCTTCGCCGAATGTCAGCGGCTCGATCGGCCTGCTCATTCAGCACTTCCGCGATACCCACCCCGGCGACCCTGACATGCTCTCGTCCACTTTGAAGGGACTGCTCATCGGGACGGCCGATGAATGCGGCGGCGCTGCGGGCCCGGACTACCAATTCGGCTGGGGCCTCGTGAACACGCTCAAGGCGGCCGACGTGATCACGGCCGATCAGTCGATCCCGCTCGCCATCTCTGAACACACCTTGCAGCAGGGAGAAGAGCTGGAGTGGTTTGTCATCAGCGATGCGTCGCAGCCGTTCCTGCGCGCGACGATCTGCTGGACCGATCCGGTGCCGACCTTTGAGACGCCCTATGCCCTGGACCCGCGCGACAAGATTCTGGTTAACGATCTCGATCTCCGCATCGACGAGGGCGACGAAGTCCACATGCCCTGGGTACTCGATGTCCTCAACCCCTCGCGCGCCGCAACGAGAGGCGACAACATCACCGACAACGTCGAGCAGATTGCGATCGACAATCACGCTTCGCTCGCCTATCGACTGAGAGTCTCCCACAAGGGCGAGCTCGTGGGCGGTTCGCAGGTTTTTTCGCTCATCATCTCCGGCGCGTCGAGCGTCGGCAGCGAGCCGGAGGAGGAGCGGCCGATGATCGCCGAGGCGGTCCCGGCGGACGGCGAAGCGATCGGCGGCCTGGCGGAGGTAAAGGTCACATTCACCGAGCCTGTTTCCGGCGTTGCCGCGGCGGCGCTCACGATTGACGGCGTGCCTGCCCAGTCAGTCAGCGGGATCGGCAGTGGTCCCTACACCTTCACCGGGAACTGGTCACCGCCGGACGGGATGCTCCAGGTGGAGTTGACCTCCGGCGACATCAAGGACATTTTCGACAACGATCTCGTCGGCTCGACATGGTCTTATCTCAAACGGGACTGCAACGGTAATCGCATCCTCGATGACACCGACATCGCGTCGCATACCAGTGAAGACTGCAATCTCAATCTCATCCCCGACGAGTGTGACCCCGCGGCGCTCAAGATCGGCAATTACGTGACGCGAACGATTAACTTCGGCGACGTCGTTCCGCTGCACGCCGGCGAGATGATCTCCGGCGGCGTCACGCCTCTGTCTTATGAATGGACGCTCCGAGGCAGCGCCGATGAGCAGCAGTCGTTCGATGAGAGCCCGCAGTTTCGTCCCGGCCGGCCGGGCACCTATGTCGCGCGGCTGGTCGTCACTGATGCGATGAGCTGCCGAGCCATCGGATTCATGACCATCGAGGTCGGCGCTGAGGGCTTCCAGCCTGACACCGACCCGGCTGTTGGGAACCCGTCAAACATGGCATTCTGCCCTATGTCCTTGGGGTATGCGTTGGTCACATTGGTCGTCACATTCGCCGGACGGCGGCTCTTTACGGGAAGCCGACGCCATTTGTCCTAATCGACCCGTTCCGCCGAAACAGGGCTATTCTCGGCATCCAAATGGGCATACAAACCGGGAATCAGATACTACTTATTGATCGGGCGGGCGGCTTTGCTTAGTATAAAAGCTAACTACAAGGAGTAGGGCCGGGGAACGCCCTTGGTCCGGGGTTTTCGCGAGATCGATATTGGCTGACGTGGGGAGGGCTCGCCGTGCCTACGGTGCACAGACAGTCGAGGCCGTTAATCAGGACCGCGGTTTGCCTCTTGGCGATCGTGAATCTTCACGTCTTTTCCGGCGGTTGCGGAGGCTTTGGCCTGTTGCCGCTCGATGGCTGGCAACGCGTCAGCCTGAGTTCGGATCAACCGCTTAAGTCCGCGCTGAAGTCGGGTGGCTTTTCCGAGGTCTCCGCGCTCGATGTGAATCCGGGAACCGGCGAGTTTCGGTTTGTCATGCCGGCCAGCGGCCGATCCGCATTCGGCACGTTTGCCCTCGTGAGCGGCGCCGTCGAAGTCTCGACCATCACCTTTGCCTACCAGAATCTCGAAGTCAGCATCAAATTCGACGGGCAGAAGCGAATCGCCTCGCTTGAAAACTCGCTCGGCCAGAAGTGGGTTCCGACGGACGCGCCGGACGTCGTTCCGCTGGGCCAGAATCTCCACGGTATCGATGCCTACCTGGCTGCCAATCCTGAGTTGATTCAACTCGTCCGCCCTGTGACAGAGCCGGCCCCACAAGGCGGCGGTTCAACCGGCGGCGGATCGGGCGGCGGCCTGCCTGGACCGGTCCCATCGGGCAAGTCGATTAACATCGCCCAGGCGCAGGGCGGAGACGTCTCCGGACTTCTCGGCTCGCTGGGGCTGATCCTCGGTTTGCAGGGCGCGGTCGGCGCATGGCCGGTGCTTTATCTCATGTTCCAGATCGTGGTCGCCGTGAATCTGACCATGGGCTTTCTGGGCGGCTCGCCCGCGACGCCGGGACCGAACTCGGGCCCGATCGCCGGCGGCAGCACCCTTCGTGTGATCAATCAATTGCCCGGCGGCGTGCCCATCTGGTTTGTCGTGCTGGAGCAGGATTTTGAAACCGGCGCGCCCGGCGGCAACCTGCTGGGAGAGGAAGGCATCCCCGCCGGCGCCCAGCGCGAATTCTCCGTGCCTAACGGACGGCGCAACTTCAATATCATTTCGCCCAACGGTAGAGAGTGCTTCATCATTTATCGTCAGGACGGCGTCACGCTGCCGTCAGGCGGGGTCACTGAAATCCTCATCTCGAATTCCGCTGACGGGGAACTTTATCCGCCGGATTGTCCGGGTTGATGGGGTCGTTCCCGGTCGCAGTGCGTAGGGAGATTCGCTGTTGCTTGAGATGATTGGCCGGAGAGAAGGAGGCGCACGCGATCGCAGCGCCTCCGATAAGTGGGAGATCAAGATGTTCCTGGAGTCGCGCGAGCCTCACAATCGCACCCGGTCCCTGACTGGTTGCGTCGGTCTTGTCCTCAGCCTGGCGCTCGGATGGAGCCATTCCCCCGCGCAGGCACAGGACGATCTGGCGATCGTTCGTGACTCGGTAAGCGGCCGCATCACCGCGGTAACGGCAAATGGCGGCGGGCCGATTCCGTTCATCACGGCGCCGGCGATCGTCGGTTCGGGGGCCGAGCAGTTTCTGTCGGAGCGCGGCGGCCTCTTCGGTATTGTCGACCCTGATAATCAGTTGACGATTCAGAAGACGGAAGTCGACTCGCTCGGCCAGACCCATCGAACCTACCAGCAGATTCACGAGGGGCTCCCCGTCTTTTCCGGGATTTTCAAGCTTCACCAGGACAACGCCGGCAACGTGCTCGCCGCCAACGGCGACTTC
The DNA here is from genome assembly GCA_964498115.1 of uncultured Planctomycetaceae bacterium. Classification (GTDB taxonomy): domain Bacteria; phylum Planctomycetota; class Phycisphaerae; order UBA1845; family UTPLA1; genus UTPLA1. The sequence goes on from CAZCGF010000194.1 coordinate 3,682, forward strand.
TACGAAATCTCTCCCAAGTTAAACACGACTCCCGCCATTCTGCTCGATCAGGCGATGGCCTTGTGCTCGGCGCTGTCGCGGAGCAAGGCGCCGATTCTTACGCACTCGGAACTGGTCATCGTCGATCCGGCGTGGTACGGCGACCCGCGGCGCGGCGTCCGATTGGCCTATCATTTGATCCTGTCTGACCCCGTCGAGCCGATTCGCGACGCCTTTTTCGTCGACGCTCACACCGGCGACCTCCTCGACAAATGGACGCTGGTGGAAAACGTCAGGAACCGACAGATTTACGATGGAAACCAGACCGCCAGTCTGCCCGGCACGCTTTCGCGTAGCGAGGGTCAGGGACCGGTTGTGCAATCCGACGTCAACCGCGCCTACGACTATTACGGCGATACCTACGACTATTACTTCCGCGCATTCGGCCGCGACAGCATCGACGGTCTCGGCCTCCCCATGGTCGCCACCGTGCAGTTTCTCAGTTCCAACGTCTGCCCTAATGCATTCTGGGATGGAAGCCTTTTGCAGATGGTCTTCTGCCCCGGCACCGTGACCGACGACATCGTCGGACACGAGCTCACCCACGGCGTGACGGAGTTCACCGCCAACTTGATCTATCAAAACCAGTCCGGCCAGATCAATGAGGCAATGTCCGACATCTTCGGCGAGTTGGTTGATCTCTTTAACGGCGATGCCGCGTTCGCAGGAACACCCGGCGGCACCCCCTGGCCGACCCATCCAACCGGCCCCGGCGCCGATACGCCGAACAACCTGCGAACCGCATGCAGCAATAATCCATCCAATTCAAATGGCGTTCGCTGGCTCGTCGGCGAAGACGCCATCGCGTTTAACGGCTCGATCCGCGACATGTGGAATCCGACGTGCCGCGGCGATCCCGATCGGGCCAACAGCTCGCTCCAGCACTGCGAGCCTTTCGATAATGGCGGCGTTCACTTCGGAAGCGGCGTGGTCAACCATGCCTTCGCCATCATGACCGACGGAAAGAGCTTCAACGGCCAGAACGTCACCGGCATCGGCCCGATCAAATCAGGCGCAGTGATGTATCGCGCGCTGACCCGATATCTCACCGTCGCCTCAGACTTTGAAGACCTTTATTGGGCGGCCAATCAGGCGGCGACCGATCTGATCGGCACAAGCCCCAACGATCCGCGCACCGGCTCGCCCGGCTCCATGTTCACGGCCGGCGACGCCGCCGAAGTCAACAAGGCCCTCCTGGCGGTGGAGATGAATACGCCCGGCCGATGCGGCCAGTCGCGAAACGTGCTCACCTCAACACCCCCGCCGAGTTGTTCGCAGTTCTCCGCGGATATTTTCAACGAGGGCTTTGAGGGTGGACTCGGAACCTGGACCGTGTCGCTGACCGGTGTCCCCGCCACGCCTTACAACTGGATCGCCACCACCCAGCCCTTACCGTTCGCTCGACCCGGCAAGGCAGCCTTCTGCGACAACATCAACTCAAGCTGCCAGGCATCCAACACCGCCATTCACTCCCTCATCAGTCCGGTCATCAATATCCCCGCGGGCATGACCTATCCGGTGCTTGCCTTTACGCATTATGTCTCCACCGAGCCGGATTTTGACGGCGGCGTCGTGCAGGCGCGTGTGAACGGCGGCACGTGGCTGCCCATCAATGCCGCGGCCTTCTTCTACAACGGATACAACAACCGGCTGCTGGCAGCTTCTCAGGGCAACAGCAATCCACTGGCAGGACGGTCCGCCTTCAGCGGAACGGGCGGCGGCTGGGGCACGACGCTGGTTGCGCTGGACGGTATCCTGCAAAATGCCACGACCCTGCAAATCCGCTTCGACTTCGGCAAGGATCTTTGCGTCGGTCTTGATGGTTGGTATGTCGACGATGTCCGCATCTTCGACTGCACGAGTGCCCGCGACTGCAACAACAACGCCCTGCCCGATGAATTCGAAACCGAGTCCGGCGGCTTCCGGGATACATTCTTCAACCTGCCGACTTCTCACTACGACGGTCCCCCAAGCGACGGGCACAATCAGGGGAGCGGCGTCCTTGTTTCAGCGCAGCGCTTCACCCTTCAGGTTGCCAAGTCGATCAAGATTATCAAGATTTGGGGGTTCTACGACGCAACGCCGCCAGCCACGGATAACTTCCGCGTCATTTTCCATAACGACTCGGGTTCCGTGTCGGTCGGCTCGACGATTAACTCGCAGACAAATGTGCCATCGACGCGCATGACGACCGGATTCCAATCCGGCTTCGGGGGACCGGAGTATGAATTCACGCTGACTCTCGCGACGCCCGTCGATCTCGCCGCCGGCGCCTATTGGGTCGAAATATTCAACAATACTTCCAGCAGCCCGGCGACTTTCTCGTGGATGGTCAGCAACATCGCCATGGGTTTTGATTACGCAGCCCTTTCCGCAACGGCCCCCGGCGCAACCTGGAGCGTGGGATTCTGGAACCTCGCACTGGAACTCCAGGGTGACTTCCTCGGCGTCGACGCTGACGCCGACAATGTCCCCGACGACTGCGACAACTGTCCGGGCATTACGAACTTCGACCAGATGGACATGGACGGCGACGGCGCAGGCGACTCCTGCGACGGATGCGAGTTCGATCCCAACAAGACCGATCCCGGCGTCTGCGGCTGCGGATTCCCCGATGCCGATCCGGACAACGACCTCGTCGCGGTCTGCATCGACAACTGTCCGGACGTCGCCAACGCCAATCAGCTCGATTCCGACGGCGACGGACTCGGCGATGCCTGCGACGGCTGCCCCACCGATCCCACTCGCACCGTGCCGGGCATTTGCGGCTGCAACCAAGCCGACGATCCAACCGATCTCGATGCGGACGGCGTCGCCGACTGCATCGACAACTGCCCGGGCTTGCCGAATCCCGATCAGGCCCCGGGCCTTCTTCCGGGCGTCGGCGCGGCCTGCGACGATGAACTCGATTGCAACAACAACAACATCCTCGACACCGACGATCTCCTGTCCGGCTTCAGCAAGGACTGCAACGCTAATGGCGTCAACGATGAGTGCGAGGCGGATGTGCTCGGCCCCAATGCGCTGCCCGTTATTCACATTGAGCCCGGCGAGATCGCTCCGCTCAGCGGCCTCGATGTCTTCCACGGCGGCGTCCCCCCGTTCACATACGACTGGACGCTGCGCGGCCAGCCCGGCGGCGAGCGCTCACTCTCCGCCAATCCCAGCTTCGGCCCCGTCCCCGAAGGCACCTACGTCGCCCGCGTCGTCGCGACCGATGCCCTCGGCTGCTCCGCGATGGCCTTCCTGACGATCCAGGTCGGCGATGGTAATCCCGACGGATCGCCGCAGGTCATCGGGGGCCAGCAGTGCGGGCAGGCCATGTGCGCGGCATCGAGCGGCGCCTCTCTGCTCGGCTTGTTCGTTGGCTGCTGCTGCCTGAAGCGTGTCGCGCGACGCAGGCGATTGGCGTAGTCATTTTTTGGCCGAGTCTTACGCGGCCGCCCCTTGACCATCCCGGTGCAGCGGTTAAATCGATCGAAGGGGTGAAGAGAATCACCCAGGGAGAGCCGCTCCACAGTGAAGCCGTCCTTGCAGTTGGGAAATCAGGCGGAAGTGACCTTCCGCGTGACCGAAGAAATGTGCCCCGCCTTCGACGGGGTTGTGGTTCACTATGTCTGTTCGACCTGGACCATCGTTCATCAAATGGAAATCGCCGGCCGCAAGGTCCTTGCGCCCCATCTGGAGGCCGAGGAGGAAGGCGTCGGCAGCCACGTCTCCTGCGATCACAAGGGACCGGCCCCGGTCGGGACCCTCGTTCGCGTCGTCGCCACCGCGGTCGGCCTCACGGATCGCGAATTAATCTGCGAAACCGTCGCTACCTGCGGTGAAAAACTAGTCGCAATCGGCAAAACGGCTCAGCGGGTCTTTCCCAAGGTCGTCCTAAAGCGTATCCTCTCGTCTGGGCAATAGGACCATTGGGTTCGTAACGAATCACAAACTCCAGGAGTCGCGGAATGGTGAAGCTGGTGGCAGTTTACAAGAAGCCCGAGGACCCGGCGGCATTCGATAAGCACTACTTCGAAACCCACGTGCCGCTCGCCAAGAAAATGCCCGGCCTTCTCAAGTGCGAAATCGAGAAAGGGACTGGCTCGCCCGTCCCGGGAACCGAGACGCCCTACCTGGCGGCCCATATGTATTTCGACAACAAGGCCGCGCTGCACTCGGCGATGATGTCCGAAGAGGGCAAGGCCGCCGCGAAGGACCTTGCGGGCTTCGCGGGCAAGTACGTCCGCATGTTCTTCACCGAAGTCGTCGAGGCCTGAGCCCGTTCCTTTCCGGCAGGCGTAAATGGCCGCCGGCGCCGCGAAGCGCTACCATCTCGTGACGTACGAATATGCGTTCGTGCGCAATCAGGTGCGAAAGCGAGGGAACTTATGGAACTCAAGGTGATCGTTCGCGGTGTCGAGGATCCGTCATCCGTTCGTTCGCATGCCCATCGTCGCGTCGAAACCGCCCTCAGGCGGTACGCGGCCAAGATCCTCACGGCCACGGTTCGTCTGACCGACGAGACCGGTCCGCGGAAGGAAAAGGACGACAAGATCTGCGCGATCGACCTGAAGCTGCGCACCGAGAATATTCGCGTCAAAGAGATCAGCACCGACTTCAAAACGTCGATCAGCCTCGCCCTCAATCGGATTCGAGCCGTCCTCAGCCGTAATCTCGGCAAGACGAAGCGGGGTGTCGGGGC
>CAZCGF010000195.1:0-8354 GCA_964498115.1 uncultured Planctomycetaceae bacterium
ATTCCTCGAGGAGTTCGGGCCCGGCGGCACGGTGGATGGCCCCATCGACGCCCCCACCGCCGAGGAGCGATGAATTCGCGGCATTGACGATGGCGTCGCAGTCCCAAGCGGTGATGTCGCCTTCGATCAGCTCAATTCGATCCATTCGGCAATCCCCTTGAAAAGCTCAATAAGCGGGAATCCTACAATTTCCACCTGGTTTCAACAGCGGGATAACGGAAATCACCCGAATTACGCTTGAAACCGGCGTGGCGGAAGATTTAGGCTGTTGTCCGACGGCATACATTCATATCGCGACCGGCCCGTCAGATTGTCATTATTTTTTTGCCGGTTTCACAGGGCAAAGACGCTATCCCTTACGAAGCGCGGCGGAGCTTTGCCTGTCCGCCTCCACGCGCGGAATTCATATCTTTGCGGACGCACCAGGAGGACTCAGTATGTCTGCGCAGGTACGTAAAGCGGCGTTCGCGCTTTGTATTGTCTTGATCGCGGCAGGGCCTACATCCGCAGTTGTCATTGTGGGCGGGGCCGGCGCGCCGGTCATGGTGATGGATGAATGCTGCAAGGTCATCCTGAATCCAGCGCCTGTTGTTCCTCTGCCGGCCGGCGGCGCTGCGGCGGCGGGCCTGCGGGCGCAGATACTGGCGGATTATCCGGTCATCCCGGCGGGCGGGGTTGTGCTCGGCGCTGCCGCGCCAGGCACCGCGACGATCGACATCTATGCCGCCGTGCTATATGGACTGGATATCGAGGTGCGATACAACGACGGAGTGCCGGGGCCAAGCTGGTCGTTTCCTCCGCCATTCCCCGGCGGCATGGCGCCGAGCTACCGATTCTCGCAGAAGATTACGACGAACATGCCGCTTGGCGGAGTCGGCGGCATGTACATCGATCCGCGACCTAATGACGATCCGGGCGGGATGCCTCTGCCCTACTATGAGACAGACAAAGAGGCGGCGAGGTTCAGCAATGGGGCCAACGGGTTCGGCGCTTACGACCTGTGGTTCTGGGATTCGCCGAGGCGACCCTGCAAGAACACGCACACGACATGGATGGCCGACTGGTTCATCGTCAGTGAGAACCGATTCACCGTTCCCGGCGCGGACCCGTTGCATGTGATTACGGTTCATGACGGATTTCGATATGGATTCGAGATCTGGCCGAAGAAGCTCTACTTCAGGATTCTCGATTTGTTTGATATCGTCATCCCGATCCCGGACATCATCGTGGATTGGAGCCCGGCGGTCTGGACGAATAATCTGATGACCCCGACGACGGTCGGCGAGACTTATCCGGGAGGCGTGTTTACCCCCCCACCGCCGCCGCCTTTCCAGGTGACGGTCGGCGACACGTGGCCGCCCAGCAACATTGCTCCGGATCAGATTCAATTCGGGGCGACGTTCATTCATCCTGGCAACGGCATGCCGGCCTCCACGTCGTACACGCTGAAGAACCTGCACGACCCGAACAACAAGGGAGATAACTGGAACATCGACGTGCCGCTGCTGATGTCTCCCACGCAGGGCAATCATCTGCAAGTCACGATCGATTTGTCCAAGAAGCTGATCGTGGTGGCGCGAAATCAACCGACGACCGATCGGCAATCGGCGCTGCAGAACGTGCTTGCGGCGGAGATGCTCATGGGATTCAACCCCGCCGCCCACAATCTGGTCGAGATCGGGCGACGATCGTTTAACTTCCAGTTGACCGCGATTGAGCACCCGCGCGGCGATATGACCGGGGACGCGCTCGTCAACGGCCTCGACATCCAGGGGTTTGTCGATCTTCTCCTGTCGGACGAGCAAAACATCAATCTCGTGCCCTTCGGGGACTTTGACATGACCGACACAGTGACGATAGACGACGTTCCGGGATTCGTGGATGCGCAACTGGCGCCGTAGCATTTTGAGAATGCGTGCACCTGAGCCGAGGCGAACTCATCGGATCGCGAGCGCTTGCATCTGCGTCGCGCTCGCGGTCATCGCCGTATCGTGCGCAGAGCGAGAGCGGGCGGCAGATCGCTCACTTCGGCCGGAGGCTTCCGCGATGCGAGACTCGTCGATGCCCGATGACGAAGCGATCACGATTAAAGTCAACGATCGACTCGTCACGGCGCTACGCGGCGGGCGACCCTTGTGGCAAACCGACGCAGTCGCAGCCGCACCCAGGCCGCTCGCCGGTGAGCCGCGCGTCAGGTCTGCGACCATTCACGGCGGGGAAGTTCATGCCGTCGTCGGCAAGCACAGCCTCGTCATTCTGGATTTGCAAACGGGAAGCGTATTGGAAACCGCGTCGGACTAATCGATCGCTGAGGTCATGCTGAAGAGAAGAAAGTCGCGTCAGTCGCGCAGGTCCGCGCGGCCCTCGATGAGGTCGGGCACGCCTTCGTCGTCTTCGATGTCGGCGGTGCCGTAGGCGTCGTCTTCTTCGGCGTCCATGTCGGCACGGAATTCGCCCTGAGCCACATCGTCATCGCGCTGCTTGCGGATCTCCGACCATTCCTTGGAGGTGAGCAGGACTTCCCGCGCCTGGCTGCCCTTGTAGTCGCCGACAATTCCGGCCGAGGCCATCTGGTCTATGAGGCGGCTGGCGCGCGAGTATCCGATTTCCAGCCGCCGCTGCAGCAGGCTGACGCTTCCGCGCTGACTTTCGACAATGATCGTCACGGCGTCGTCAAAGAGCGGGTCGCGCTCGGAGTCCTCACCTTCGCCTGCAGGGCGGAGTCGCTGCAATTCGTGATGGAATACTGGCCGGGCCTTGGTCGAAAGGTCGGCGAGGACGGCGCGAAGTTCGTCGTCCTCGATATAGGTGCCCTGTGCGCGAACGAGCTTGGACGAGCCGGGGGGCAGGAAGAGCATGTCGCCCTCGCCCATGAGGACTTCGGCGCCGTTCTGATCGAGAACGATGCGCGAGTCCATGCGGCTGGCGACGCGAAACGCCATACGGCAGGGGAGATTACTCTTGATGAGGCCGGTGACGACGTTGGCCTGCGGCCGCTGCGTGGCGACGACCAGGTGGATGCCGACGGCGCGGCTCTTCTGAGCGAGGCGAGACAGATGGTGCTCGACCTCTTTGCCGGAGGTCATCATCAGGTCGGCCAATTCGTCGATGACGATGACGATGTAAGGCAGGTGCGTGGGAATCTGCTGCTTTTCTTCATCGGTCGTGGGGGCGAATCGTTCGTAGATCTGCTCCTTGGACATTCGATTGAAGCTGCCGATGTCGCGTACGCCGGCCTCGGCCAGCAGTTCATAGCGCTCGTCCATCTTCGTCGTCGCCCACTGGAGGATCATTTCCGCCCGCTGCATGTCGGTGACGATTGGACACATCAGGTGCGGGATGTCCTTGAAGATGGAGAGTTCGACCATCTTGGGATCGACGAGAATGAGTTTCACATGGTCCGGCCGCTGGGTCATCAGGACGGACATGATGAGCGTGTTAATCGAGACGCTCTTGCCGCTGCCGGTGGTGCCCGCGACGAGGAGATGCGGCATGGTGGCGATGTCGGCGATGAGCGGATCGCCGCTGGCGTTTTTGCCCATGAAGATGGGCAGGGCCATCTTGGTCGGCTTCACGCCGCCAAGCATGATGAGTTCCTTGAGGCGGACCTTCTCTTTGTTGATGTTGGGGACTTCGATGCCGATGGTGTTCTTGCCGGGGATCGGCGCGACGACGCGGACGGCCGGGGCCTTGAGCGCGCGGGCGATGTCGTTGGCGAGCGAGTTGATCTGGCTGACCTTGGTGCCGGCGGAGAGCTCCAGCTCGAACATGGTGATGACGGGACCGGTGTCGATCTCGACGACTTTCACCTCGATACGGAATTCGGCGAGGGTGCGCTCCAGAATGGCCGCCTGATCGCGGACCAGTCCTTCCTGGCTCGCGGAGTATCTACCTTCCGGATCGCGGAGGATGGACAGCGGCGGTAGGACGTAGTCGCCCAATTCCGCCGGCCAGGCGTTTTTCGGCTGCTTGCCTTCGACGCGGTCCTTGCCCAGCATGCGGATGATCAGTTCGCGCTCGGGTGTTCGTTTGGGCGGGGCCTCGGCGTCATCGCCTTCAGATTCCGAGTCCTCCTCCTTCGCTTCAGGCTCGGCGTCATCTTCGTCGTCCGGCTCATCAACCGCCTGCACCGACGGCTGGGACGGCGAATCGAAAGCGCCGGAACTCAGGTTGCCGGCGCCGATCATGACCGGCGTGAGCTTCGGGCCGATACGACCCGCGGCGCCGACGGTGGAAGTCGCCCGTCGGGCAAACGAGGCGACCCATTCGAAAAAGACGGGGACCTTAATCAGCAGGTCGTCGGCGGCGAGGACCATGCCAAGGGTGAATACGGCGGAGATGACCACCGCGGCCCCCCAGAGTGAGAAGGCGTCCTTGAGCATCGCGGCAAATGCAATGCCGAGGATTCCGCCGTGTCCTTCGACAAGTCCTTCTCGGGCGTCCGGATGGAGCAGCGCTCCCCCGGCAGCCGCGGCCGTCACCAGGAGGGTGAGACCGGTCAGTCGCATGGCGGGAGAGGGAATGGATCGCCGCATGAGTTGCAGGACGGCCGCTGCTGAGACGAGCAGCAGAAGGGGATAGACCCCGTCGCCGAGATAGTGAATGAGGTGGAAAGAGAACCAGGCGCCGGCCCGACCGCAGCCGTTAAGGACCGGATCAGGCTGAGGCCAGACGGCGGAATTCGGCCAGTCGTTGACGTCAAAGGTCAGGATGGCCACCCACGCAAAGGCGCACAGTACAAGGGCCGCGACAGAGCGCGAGTTGCGAAGGGTTGCGGCATGTTGAGGAAAGAGCGTCACAATGATCCCCGTTTATCCCCCGCTTACGAATTCTCCAGAGCTTTGATTCATCGCTTCGGGCCGATTGCGATCGCCGGATGGATGGCGAGAAAAAATCATGTATCGGCGCGCATTTCCAGCGCCCGGCATGCCGCAATCGGCCTTTTCAGTACTATCGACCGAACATTGCCCATCGCTCAACCCAAACGGCGCGACGAAAGGCGACGTTGAAGCGCGCGAAGTACGTCGAATTTCTTGATTCCAGGCGAACAAATTGTTATGCTCAACCTAGCACTTCGGACCGGGAGTGTGATTCAGGGCTCTGAGCAGTTTTTACGGCAGGAGGCGGGCATGTCGAAGCGCCGCATCTGCGCACTCATCCAGCCGGTCGACACGCACACTTACCTGATTGAGTGGGAAGGCAGCCCGCGCCGAATCCGCCTGATGGACGTCGCCCCGGAGAGCGCGACCGAGGCCTCGGGACGCAGTCCGACCGAGTTCGGCCGCCAGACCCTTTCCTGGCTGCGTAGCGAGGTTCTGGGGGAGGCGCGGGAGGCGGAGGTCGAGCTTCCGGCCGAAGCGGTGGTCAGCAACTCCAATTGCCTGTTGGGGCACCTGTTCATCCGCGGCGCGAACATCTGCGTCCGCATGGTTCGCGAGGGATGGTCCCCCTGCTTTGAGAAGTACGGACACCCCAGTTCTTATTGCGAGGAACTGGAGGACGCGGAGCGCTGGGCCATCCGCGAGGGGCTCGGCATCTGGGGCGGCGAGCAAGCCGAGACATACTGGAAACTCAAGCGCTGGTGGCTGCTGCGCGCCGGACAAGTGGAGCGCTGCCGCCATGCCGCCTCGATGGGCGAGGACATTCTTGACGCCCGGCTTGATTATGACGACATCGTCAAGCGTGCTTCGGTAAGCGCCCAATCAGTCGTATTTGCTGACGCGACGAATCTGTTTCCGCTGGCGGATGGGGCGTCACTTGTGCAGCTTGGGAACCCGAGCCGGCCCTTGTGCGCCTTTTTCCCGGCGACCATGCGGGCCTTTGCCCAACATCTTGCAAGGCAGCATGTAGGTAACGGAAAACCAAACTACCTCTACTTCCACGGGCCGCTTTCCATGGAGGGCGATCAGCCACAAATCCTGGTTGAAGTCCCGAATGTCGTCTCGACCTATCCGCCGCGAGATCTTCAATAGGCGAGCGGCGACGGACCGCGCGGCGCACGCGCAGGTAGCGCGCAGCCGCGCGGTCAGCACGCCGCCCTCTGCTTACTCTTCCATCTCTACCCACCAGACCTTGGTGATGGTTCGCCCGTCCGTTTCAAAGATGAAGCTGTCGTCGGCCGGAGGCTCGTCGCCTCGGCCAGGCCTGTCGCCTTCGTCGGTGCGCAGGATGTGGTCGGGCTTCAGGCCGACCCTCTTGAGGCGCTTGATTGAGCCTTCGTGGGGATGCTCATGCGCTTCGCCGGCGGGGATGACCGCCCACTCGGGATCGACGGCCTCCAGGAACGGCAGGGCGCTGGCCCCTTCCGAGCCATGATGGGCTACCTGAAGCACGGTGGACTTGAGCGAGCACTTCTCGGGCAGCAGTTTCATCATGTCCAGCATGTCGGCCTCTTCGCTTTCGACGAATTCATCGGGGACTGGATTCTGCAGCTTCAGGGGCCGGCCGTTGATGTCTCCGGTGATGAGGAATGAGACGTCACCGTAGATCAGCCGAAAGACGAGCGACGCGTTGTTACGCTGCTCGGCTTCGCGATAGCGACGGTTAGTCCTCGGGTCAATCTTCGGCGGCTGAGCATCGACGTTGAGGTATCGCACGCAGATGTCATCTTTCGCCGTCGTCGTGCCGCGGTCGTCGATGATCTCCAGGTCGCCGGGCGAAACCCAGTCGGAAATCGGCATGTAAACTTTGCAATCCTCCTCGCTGCGAACCGCGCTGAGCATGGCCTGCCATTTCGAGTTGGGCTTCTCAATGGGAGGACTGGTGTAGCCGGTGTTCCAGAATTGCTCCACGTCGTAGGTCTTGAAGATCTTGAACATGCCGTAGTAGTGGTCGGAATCGGCATGGGTCACAATGGCGATGTTGATCGGCTTCGAGGTCGGCACGAAATGTTTCACATACCGAATCATGTCATCGAGCCCGCTGATGCCGCCGTCGATGAACATTCGCACGCCGTCGTCGGGCGTTTGGACCAACATCGCCAACCCCCCACTCACGTCGATGAAGTGGACGCGGAGATGGTCACGATTGAGCTGGACCTCGGAGATGGGCGTCTTGTGCGTCGGCGGCTCGGCGGCCTGCGCGAGTCCGGACACAAACAGCGCAAAGCAGGCGCCCCATGAAGTGAAACTGCGGAACATCTTTTCCTCCCGGCCGAGAAACGGCCCACGACATGAATCGGCCGGAGGATCGCACGAGACCGCCGCGATTGCGGCGAAGCCCTCTCGTCATTGGGTGCGGCCCGATGCCCACCAGCCTTCAGGTTCGATCATAGGCAGCCCGAAAAACCGGGGCAAATCGGGCTGAAAAAACTCGCCTGTCGGGCCCTGCCGAGACGTGCTTTCCACTGAATCTAGCGTGACTTACGATATACGCATGACACCCCGATCCGCAGAACAGATTCGACGCGAATTCATCGACTACTTCGTCAAGAAGTGCGGGCACACCTTTGTACCCTCGTCGCCTTGCGTGCCGCATGACGACCCCACGCTCATGTTCACCAACGCCGGGATGAACCAGTACAAGCCGATCTTCCTCGGCCAACAGGCCCCGGATGTGGACAAGTGGTCCGGCGTCATACCCGGCATGGCGACGCGCGCGGCCAATACGCAAAAGTGCATCCGCGCCGGCGGCAAGCACAACGACCTCGACGATGTGGGGCACGATACCTATCACCACACGTTCTTCGAGATGCTCGGTAACTGGTCCTTCGGCGACTACTTCAAGAAGGAAGCCATTGAGTGGGCCTGGGACCTATTGACGAAAGTCTGGGGCATCGACCCGGAGCGACTGCACGCCACCTACTTTGAGGGCGACCCGGCCGAAGGACTCGCGCCGGACTCGGAGGCCCGCGATCTGTGGCTGAAGATTCTGCCGCCTGAGCGCGTGCATCCCGGCAACAAGAAGGACAACTTCTGGGAAATGGGCGACACGGGGCCGTGCGGGCCTTGCAGCGAGATTCATATCGACCTGACGCCGGACAAGAGCGGGGCGAAGCTGGTCAACGCCGGCGATGCCCGGGTGATGGAGGTATGGAACCTCGTCTTCATCCAGTTCAATCGGGGCAACGACAGCAAGCTGACGCCGCTGCCGGCCAAGCATGTCGACACGGGCATGGGCTTTGAGCGCATCTGCGCCGTCATTCGCGGCTTCGAGACGGGCAGGATCGGGCAGGTCAGTAACTACGACACGGACGTGTTCACGCCGATCTTCGCGGCGATCCAGCGCGTGACGGGCGCGCCTGCGTATACGGGCAAGCTGGAGTCGAATGAGACGGGCGGCGCGGCGGCCGGTCGCGAATCACCGGAGCACGCCGCCGTCATGAAAGACGTCGCCTACCGCGTCGTGGCGGATCA
>CAZCGF010000196.1:0-8330 GCA_964498115.1 uncultured Planctomycetaceae bacterium
GGGAATACCTCCCCGAGTAGGACTCGAACCTACAACCTAGCGGTTAACAGCCGCTCGCTCTACCATTGAGCTATCGGGGACCTGTCTCGCAAACAGTTTATCAGTTCGCGAGAGCCTATCAAGTAAAGCCCATATTCCGCCTCTTGTCCAGCCCCGGTAATGTTTCACTAAGCGATCAATAACCGAGGCCCTGACGGCGGGCTGAGCGTCTCTCGGAGCGGCCGGCTGCGACCGGAAAATGGCGCGGTGACGGCTCAATCCAATGTGAGCCGTCCAACTTCGGCCAGACCTCTTTCGGCTGAAGCGGTCGCCACTGCGGGTGCTCATCATCATGGGCTTTTCAGGCAACGTCCGATTGCCTACGCTGCAACTTGGAACTCGCCGCCGGACGGCGTTTTCCCATCCGGAGGCCGGGCGATGGCGGGATATTCTGGGACACCGCTTCACAAGAAGCTCGGAATGAAAGAAGGCCATCGCGTCGCGCTCTACGGCGAGCCGCCAGACTTCCTGGACCTGATCGGCCCCCCTGCCAAGACGCTGGTGATTTCGCGCAGACCCCGTAGCGGCAAGTTCTCCGTCATCGTCTACTTCACCAAGAGCGCCGCCCTGCTTCAAAAGGCACTACCGCAACTGATGTCGAAGATGGAGCCCGCTGCGGGCCTCTGGATCGCCTGGCCCAAAAAGGCATCCGGGGTGAAGACCGATGTGACCGAGGACACGGTACGGGACCTGGGCCTTGCCGCCGGTCTGGTGGACAACAAGGTCTGCGCCATCGACGAGACCTGGTCCGGCCTTCGGCTGGTCATCCGCCTCAAAGACCGCAGCCGCATGTGAGAAATCGCGATGGGCGGTTCACGGGGACCGCCGGAATTCGGCCCTCCGCACCCTGGCGGCGCAGGATTCTAAAATCCAAAACTCGCCGGGCGGCGTAGTCGATGTATACCCATGCGCGATATGACACAGGCCTTTGTGTCCGTCATCATCCCTAGCTACAAGTCCGCGCGCATCCTCCCCGCGGCCATCGACTCCGTTCTTGCGCAGACCGTGCCCGCCGACGAGATCATCGTTGTGGACGACGGCAGCGGGGACGACACCGCCGAGGTCTGTCGCGCCTACGGCGGTCGCGTGCGATACATCGGCCAGGAAAACCTGCTGGCATCGGTCGCCCGAAATACGGGGACCGCGGCGGCGCACGGCGATTGGATCGCCTTTCTGGACGCCGATGACTTCTGGGAACCCAACAAACTGGAATTGCAACTCACCGCGCTCTCGCAGCACCCGGCGGCGGATTTTTGCGTGACGGCAGCGCTGGCGTGGTCGGCCGCAGAGCAGCGGTATCACTACTCATTCTGGAATGGCTCACTCGACCCGGCGATCATGCGCCGCGAACTTTTGATTCGTAACATCCTCTCCGGCATCTGCTCTTCAATCCTGATCCGCCGCGATGCGATCGAGTCCATCGGCGGGTTCGCTCCCGGCAAAGGCTGCGAAGACCGGCGTCTGGCCGTTGCCCTGCTGGAGCGATATCAGGGGTTGCTACTGCCGCATCCACTGGTCAAGCAGCAACCCGGCCCCGCGCACTGGACGAACCCGCAGCGACATCGCGGCGAGATGATCGATTTCATCGAGGATTACGCGTCCCTGTATCACCGCATGGACCCCGGCGGCAATCTGCGACGCCGGGCGATTGCACGCGTGCATGAGCGCACCGGTATGCACTACCTGGAAAACGGCGATCTCAAACAAGCGGGCAAGGAACTGGCCCGCGCGGCGCTGTTGCAGCCGACACTCGCCAATCCCTGGCGGGTCCTGGCGAATTTCTGCCTGGGGCGGCTTGGGAAACCGAGCCATCGTACTGCGCCGGTCTAAGCCGTGACCCGCGCCGGAAATCCCGGATTCATGGCGCGGTATCACTCCGACGGCCAATAGCCCTCCAGCTCCACACCAAGTCCATCAGCAATGCGATTCACGAATGCGAAGTACGCCGCCACCTGGCAAATGTCGAGAACCGCTGCGTCACTGAAGCCGACGGCCCGGAGTTTGTCGACGTCGGCCCGATTCATCTTCGTCGGGCTCAGCGTAAGTTTCTCGGCATATTCGAGCATGGCGCGATCGTCCTCGCTTAGCTTCGCGCTTCGAAAGTCCGTCTGGAGCTGGCGAACCAGCGACTCGTCCTTCGTGAGGAGGGCAAGACCTGCCCCGTGATGTGTCACTCAGTAAAGGCAGTCGTTCGCCCGGGAAACGACAACGGCGATCATCTCGCGCTGCGCCTTGGAAAGGGGCGACTTCCCGCGCATGAGAGTCTTGTAAAGCTCGTAGTGGCCCAGGAGCGACGGTGGGTTGTGCGAGTGAATCCGCAGGATGTTATCAACGACGCCGTGCCTGGGATCGCGGAAGCGTGCGTAATGCGCCGCGAGTTCCTCCGACGGCGGCTGATCGTCATATGTGATGTAGGCCATGCTGAGCATCTCCCGTCTCAGGCACTGTGAATCTGGGCCGCTTTGTTTCCAAGGGCGCACTACTCCACGCCATGCTCCGCCAGCCAGCGCTCGGCGTCGATGGCCGCCTTGCAGCCCATGCCCGCGGCGGTGACGGCCTGCCGATAGACGCTGTCGGCACAGTCGCCCGCCACGAAGACGCCTTCGACGCTCGTCGTGGAACGATAGGAATCCTTCAGCTTCACGTAGCCCTTGGCATCGAGTTCCACCTGCCCCTTGAGAAACTCCGTGGCCGGCGTGTGACCGATGGCGACGAACAACCCGCCGACCGGCAATTCGCTCTCCTTTTCCGTCTTCGTATCTTTCAGGCGCAGTGCCGTGATGCTCTGATCGCCGAGCACGTCCGTCACGACGGAGTTCCACTTGAAGTCGATCTTGGGATTGCTCTTGGCGCGTTCGGCCATGATCTTGCTGGCCCGCAGTTGATCGCGCCGATGGATCATGTACACCTTGCTGGCGAACTTGGTCAGATAGGTCGCCTCTTCCACGGCCGAGTCGCCCCCGCCGACGACGGCCAGTTCCTTTCCGCGAAAGATCGGCATGGCTCCGTCGCACACCGCGCAGGCGGAGACGCCGCCGCCGGTGCGAGCCAGCCGCTGCTCGCTTTCCAGACCGATCCAGTTTGCCGTCGCACCGGTCGCGATGATGACGGAGTGTGCTTGATACTCCGTACCGTCCTCCGAAACGACCTTGAACGGCCGCTTTGAAAAATCGACACTGGCGCAATCCTGATACTTTGATGAATGCCCGTCGTCAGGATTCGAGACGTCGGGAGTCAGCCCCTCATCGGTGACGATGCGCGTGCCGAAGCGCACCGCCTGCTGCTCGAAATACGCCATCAGCTTCGGGCCGGTCACACCCTCGGGAAAGCCGGGGTAATTCTCGACCTCCGTCGTCAGCATCAATTGTCCGCCGGGCAGAATCGTGCTCGGCACGCTCTTGGGCCTGCCTGCGAAGACCAGCGGATTCAGATTCGCGCGGGCGGCATAGATAGCCGCCGTCCAACCGGCCGGACCGGAGCCGATGATGATGACTTTTTCAATGTCGGGCATATTGACCTTTCGAATTCAGAATGTCTCAAGATTTGGATTCGTTATCGCAGCCGCGGTCACAAGAAAATCTCTTGCGTCGTCGGTCGTCTGCGCCTCGCCCCCACCGTTGCACGGCCCCGAGCGAGCCCCTAGCATAGCACTTCGCATGGAAGCCGCCCATATTCTAGCCTTGGTCAGGCGATTGAACAGACGACGCCTCGCGCCTGCCTTCTTGATTTTGACGGCCGTATCAGGCTGCTCGCAACTCTCACTGCAATCGGCCGCGCCTGTCCAGTTTCAGCAGGAAGAGTGGACGTATCGCAACAGCAAGGGCGTCAAGCTCACGAGCGATCACTACGTCATCTACACCACCTGCAAGGCCAAGCCATTCACCGATGCGATGCCGACCTTTCTTGAGGCGTGCTGGGACACCTACGCGGAGATATTGCCTCCGAAGCGCATGCCGCAGGAACCCTTGGCGACATATCTCTTCCAGTCTCGCTGGGATTGGGAGCGATTCACCGAGGAGTTCACCGGGCCTCGCGCCTCGATCTACAAGCAGATTCGCTCCGGCGGCTATTCGGAGCGCGGCCTGACCGTCTCGCACTACG
Organism: uncultured Planctomycetaceae bacterium; assembly: GCA_964498115.1. Taxonomy (GTDB): domain Bacteria; phylum Planctomycetota; class Phycisphaerae; order UBA1845; family UTPLA1; genus UTPLA1. The sequence continues at coordinate 4,141 of CAZCGF010000196.1, forward strand.
GCTCGCGACGCAGCACCCTCTCCATTCTGGCCCATGAAGGCCTGCACCAGTTTCTCGAAGTCACGCACGACAAGCCGATTCCCGCCTGGATCAACGAGGGCCTTGCATGTTACTTCGAGGCGTTTGAACTCGGGCCGGACAATCGACCGATCTTCACCCACGAGCGCAATACCCTGCGCCGCCCTGCTCTGCGAAATGCGTACAGCCACGGAAAACTGCAGCCCCTGGCGCGCATCCTCGCCACTGATGCCGGTCAGGAAATACACAAGCCCTCTGCCGAGGTGCTGACCTACTACTCTCAGGCGTGGTCTCTGGTCGTTTTTCTCATGCGGTCTGATTTCGACAACGAATACCGGGACGGCTTCACAACCCTCCTTAACGAACTGGGCAGTGAAGAGATGGATCGTAAGGCCCGGGCGTTTCTCGCAGCCGACACCGACGGGCAAATGAGCCGCGGCGAGGCCATCTTTCGCGCCTACGTAACCGACGATCTCGAGGCCTTCGATCTGCAATATCAGGCCTGGCTGCTCGGCTTCCTGGAACTCAATTCCTAATGGCCGCAGCGAGGCGAGCGTGAGCAAGATGGGTCGAGTCGCTCCCAAGGCATCGAACACGCAGGATGTTTATGCGAGCCCCCTCGTGGCGCGCAGCGCGTCGCCCGAAATGTCCGCCCTCTTCTCCATGCGACATCGGGCCCTGACATGGCGGCGAATCTGGCTCGCCCTCGCCGAGTCGCAGCGCGAGCTGGGGCTGAAGATCTCCGCGAAACAAATCTCCGCCCTGCGCGCCGGGCTCAATCGAATCGATCTTTCCGCCGCAAGCGCCTACGAGAAGAAGCTGCGACACGACGTGATGGCCCACCTGCACGCCTACGGCGATGTCGCGCCCGCGGCGCGCGGCATTCTCCACCTCGGCGCAACCAGCATGGACATCGTCGACAATGCCGACCTGCTCATCATGCGCGATGCCCTGGACATGATTCGAGGCCGGCTGCTCGCCGTGGTCGACGCAATGGCCGCCCAGGCCAAACGCCACCGCAGCCTGCCCTGCCTCGGCTTCACCCATTATCAACCGGCGCAGCTCACCACCGTCGGCAAGCGCGTCAGCCTGTGGTGCTGGGATTTCGTGCGCGATCTGGAGGCGGTCCACCGTCTGGTATCGGACCTGCGCTTCAGAGGAATACGCGGCGCGACGGGCACCCAGGCCAGCTTCCTGTCCCTGCTGGGCAGTGAAAAGAAAGTCCGCCGGCTCGAAGAACTCGTCGCTGAAAAGCTCGGATTCAAACAGATCGAGCCGGTGACGGGGCAGACCTACTCGCGCAAGGTGGACGCACAGGTGATCTCTGTCGTTGCGATCATCGCTTCCGGCGTGCACAAGTTCGCCAACGACATGCGCCTGCTCGCGAATCTCAAGGAGATGGAAGAGCCCTTCGAGAAAAATCAGGTCGGCAGCTCGGCCATGGCCTACAAGCGCAATCCGATGCTCTCCGAACGGGCCACCGGCCTGGCGCGATTTGTCATCAGCCTCGCCCAGTCCGGCTTCCAGAACGCCGCGGAACAGTGGCTCGAACGCACCCTGGACGATTCGAGCAACAAGCGACTCCTCATTCCGGAGTCGTTCCTCGCCGCCGACGGCATGTTGCAGATCGTCGCCCACATCGCCGCCGGGCTCGTGGTTTATCCGAAGGTGATGCGCTCGCGCATTGAGGCCGAGTTGTCCTTCATCGCCACCGAGGAGATCCTCATGGCCGCGTCGTCAGCCGGCGGCGATCGGCAGGCGCTTCACGAACGAATTCGAGTCCACTCCAACGCGGCGGCCGCCCGGGTCAAGCGAGACGGCCTGACCAACGACCTCCTGGACCGGCTCCGCGCCGACCCGCTCTTTGATCGCGTGAAGTTTGATGCGGTGATGGACCCCAGTCGCTTCGTCGGCCTTGCCCCACAACAGGTTGACGACTTTCTCAAGACAGTCATCGCCCCACTTCGCAAGCGATTTACCGGCGTACGGCGACCCCGTGCCGTGATATCCGTCTAGGAATGGCCGCGTCGCTGATCGAACGCCGAACTTTTTTTTGCTGTGATTATCGCCGCTTGCGACGCGACAAGGGAACCTTGCCGGTGTAGTGCGTCGGGGCAGGCGGTGCGGAAACGGCCGTGCTCGGCGAGGCGGGCGTGGACGCCGATGCGGGTTGAGTCGAGGAACCCGCGGACTGGCCCGGCCCGGGGACAGAATCCGGCGCGACGCGCGGCTCAAACCCGGGAATATCCAGCTTAATAAGCTGCTTATTGATCATCATCTCGATCTTGGTGAGATCGGGGCCCTCTTCGCGCGTCACAAAGGTATAGGCCTTGCCGCTTGCGCCCATGCGTGCCGTGCGGCCGACGCGGTGTACATAGACCTGAATGTCCTGGGGCAGGTCGTAATTGACAATGTGGGTAATCTCATGCACATCGATGCCGCGCGCCGCCAGATCAGTGGCGACCAGCAGCGGGATCTGATGCTTGCGGAAACGCTCCATGATCTTCTCGCGCTTCTGCTGGACGAGATCGCCGTGAATCTCCCGCGCCTCCATGCCCGCCGCGTGGAGCCGCTGTGCGAGCTTTCGCGCGCCGTGCTTGGTATTGCAGAAGATGATCGTCAGCTTGGGCTTTTCCTGCTCCAGCAGCAGCTTGAGCAATTGAAACTTGTCCCACGGATCGACCACGCAATACCACTGCTCCACCAGTTCGACGGTCATCACGTCCTCGGAGACGTTGATCTCCTCCGGTTCGTGCATGTACTGCTTGGTCAGCCTCTTGATCTCGTCGTCAATGGTCGCCGAGACGAAGACGGTCTGGTGAGGATGCTTGACCTGCCCGAGAATGCGGCGAATGTCGTCCCGGAAGCCGATGTCGAGCATGCGATCGACTTCGTCCAGCACCGCGAAACGAAGCGAGTCCAGCGTCATGGCCCTTCGCTGAAGAACGTCCATCACCCGTCCCGGCGTGCCGACCACGACATGCGGCTTGCGACCGAGCAGGTGAAGCTGCTCCTTCATGCTCGTCCCGCCGTAGACCGGCACGCAGTGAATCTCCGTGTACTTGGCGATTCTGCGAAACTCTCCGACGACCTGGGCGGCCAGCTCCCGGGTGGGCGTCAGCACCAGCAGTTGCAAGCGCCCCGCCGGATCGATCATCTGCAGCGTGGGCATGCCGAATGCGGCGGTCTTGCCGGTTCCGGTCTTGGCCTGTCCCAGCACGTCCTTGCCGGCCAGCACAGGCGGAACGATGGCGGTTTGAATCGGCGACGGCTCGGTGAATCCCATATCCACCAGCGCGCGGAGAATCGGCGCTTCAAGCCCCAGTTTCGCAAACGCTTCAGGTAAGTCGGGGTGCCGGTGCATTCAATCTCGTCGCAATACGTCGCGCATCAACCCAAGCTCCAATGAAAAACGAGAAGCCGAATCACGCCGAGCATGGGTTGCCGGGGCCGGAGTGTCCTCGTCTGATAATTGCGACTGATAATAAGGCCGCACGGCCCGGGTGACAAACGACACGCAACTTCGGTCCGTAAACGCCGCTTCACGGGGCGATTTTCAGCGTCCGTCAACTGGATTCCCGCCGGCCTGCGGCCCTATCGTTGGTTAGGGGGGTCACTCATGAGGCACAAACTGTTGGACGGAACGCTCGAGACCGCGCTTTCGGGCGGCGACGCCGCGGCGGACGCGAAGCGTATCGCAAATCGTCGTTTGTTCAGGGAAATGGTCAAAGGGGAGGTCGCCGAAAGCCCGCTGACTTTCTCGCGCCGCAGAGCGCTCGTGCGCTTTGCCCGGCGGCTGGCCATCCAGCCCACCGAGGCGAATCTCATCATCCGCGGCGTCGAATACGAGCACGGACAGGTGCCTGCCGAAGCCGTCCTCGAACTCATGCGCGGAACGAAGCATCGCGGGCTGGCGCCGACCGACGTCGAATCCGCCCTACGGGTCGGCTTCTACGTCCTGCTCACCCTGCTCTACTGCCTGGTGATTCGCTGGGCCGTCGGACTGCTCTTCCTGAGATAAAACGCGCCGGCTAGTCTTCGCTCTTGGCATCGCCTCGCGCGAAGATGCTCGCCACGTAGTTCAGCACGTCCGTCGCGCTCTGTTCGTTGTACCCGAAGTACTTGATCAGCCGCTGCTTCACCACGTCGATCTTCGCCTGCGTCTCGTCATC
>CAZCGF010000197.1:0-1563 GCA_964498115.1 uncultured Planctomycetaceae bacterium
AATGAGCCGGGCGTGTCGGAGTCCTTTCCGTCTGCATGAATTGTGGTGGAACGCTAAACCATCATCGGCCCTCGATGACTCCCAATCCATCAAAGGTCGTACGCGTTACAAAACAAAGTCAAACCGGCCGGGTATGAAAGTTGATTCTGGCGACGGACCATCTCCTCAATACACTAGTCATCCCCGACGGTGAACTCCTCCACCGGGGCGCGAGCGCGGAGCAAGAATCATCTTGTAAGGAGGCGATCACCCCATGCTCCGCATTGACTTCTTAACGGTCCGAATGTCCGGCTCCGAACTTCAAGCCCGTTTCGCGCAAAACCACCCAAAACTCGAGTCGCCCCAACACATGCCCGCCACGCGAGTTGCAATCGCCCGCGCGGGCTTGTGTCACCTTATGTCACCTTGGAATTGGACGGTCCCGAAGAGTCGATTGGATGCGTGGGGCCTAGGGAGTGACGACGATCTTTCCGAAAAAGTCGCCGGACTCCATCGTGCGCTGGGCCGCGCCGAGTTCGGCGAGGGGAAATGTCTTAGCGATGATCGGCCGGACCACGTCGCGGTGGGCCATGGACCATGCCTGGGCGATCTGCTCGGCGTCGGCGTAGAACTCGACGACGCCGCGCAGCGTGACTTCGCGGAAGAGAAGGTTCGTCAGGGTGATCTTCGCGTCGAGGCCGCCGACCATGCCGATCACGATCCAGCGCGCCCCGAGGGCGAGGCTGTCCAGCGTCTTCTGCGCCGTCGATCCCCAGACGGGATCAAAAGCGACGTCGGCCCCGCGACCGCCGGTGACGTCCTTCACCACTTTGACGAAGTCCTGCGTCTTGTAGTTCACGGCGTGGTCGCAGCCGAGCAGCTCCTTCGCCTTGGCGCATTTCTCATCGCTGCCGACGGTGGTGATGACCGTCGCACCCATAGCCTTGGCCGTCTGGATCGCAGCGGTGCCGGCGCCGCTGCCGCCCGCCTGAACCAGCACAACTTCGCCGGGCTTCACCGATGCGCAGGCGGCGAGGCCGCGATAGGCGGTGAGATAGACGCAGCCGAATGCGGCGGCCTCTTCAAAGGAGTAATTCTCCGGCTTGGGGCGCAGGCAGTGGGCCGGGACGAGCACCTTCTCGGCGAAGCCGCCGGGCCGACCGGTGCCGATGATGTCCAGCCGTCCGCGCGAGGCAGGGCCTGTCACACGCGCGTCGACGACGACGGGCTTACCGACCCATGCGCCATCGACGCCGTCGCCGACCTCGGCCACTTCACCGGCAATGTCGAACCCGCCGGTGTGCGGCAGAGTGAAGCCGGGCATGCTCGATGCGCCGGATCGCAGGAAGATGTCGAGCCGATTGATCGCCGCGGCGCGGACACGCACGACGGCCTCGCCGATCCCCGCCTTGGGATCGGGAACGTCTTCGAACTGGATGACTTCGGGACCGCCGGTCTTGTGATAACGGGCTGCTTTCATGACGGGCTCTACAAGTGGGCCGGAGAATTGCCTCGCATCTATCAGCTAAGCCAGGAACTTCAGGAAGTCGTCGTTGGTGTCGTGCTTCTTGAGTTCTTCGAGCA
>CAZCGF010000197.1:1663-6173 GCA_964498115.1 uncultured Planctomycetaceae bacterium
GCCAGGAACTTCAGGAAGTCGTCGTTGGTGTCGTGCTTCTTGAGTTCTTCGAGCATGGTTTCCATCTGCTTGGTGGCCGGCATGTTGAGGAGCTTGCGCCGAATCTTGGACATCTTGTCGTAATTTGTCTGGCCCAGGAGGAGTTCCTCCTTGCGCGTGCCGCTCTCGGAGAGATTCATCGCCGGCCAGATGCGCATGTTGGCCAGTTCACGCGAGAGGACGAGTTCCATGTTGCCGGTGCCCTTGAACTCCTGAAAGATGAAGTCGTCCATGCGGCTGCCGGTCTCGATCAGCACCGAGGCGATGATCGTCAGGCTGCCGCCGTTCTCGATCTTTCGCGCCGAGCCGAACATCTGCTTGGGGTGCTCCAACGCCCGAACGTCGAGGCCGCCGGTCATCGTTCGCCCACTGGAACCGACGAGATTGTTGAAGGCGCGACCGAGGCGGGTGAGCGAATCGAGCAGGATGAGCACGTCTTCGCCGAGCTCCAGATGGCGCTTGGCCTTCTCGATCATCATGCGGCTGATGCGGCCGTGGCTCTTGGCGTCGTGATCGTTGCTGGAATAGACGACCTCGGGGGAACCGTGCTGCCAGCCGCTGCCTTCCTTGCAGACGATCCGCTTCATCTCCGTAACTTCCTCGGGCCGCTCGTCGATGAGCAACATCATCAGGAAGATCTCGGGATGATTCTCGCGAATGCCCTCGGCCATCTGCTGGAGCAGGACGGTCTTGCCGGTGCGCGGCGGCGCGACGATGAGGCCGCGCTGTCCCTTGCCGATGGGGGCGAGCAGATCGACGATCCGCGTGGACATCGGGCCGCCCTTGGTCTCGAAGCGAAGTTGTTCCGTCGGGTGTACGACGGACAGATCCTCGAACGGCTTCAGGGATGCATACTGCGCAGGCGGCAAACCGCTGATCGACTCGATGCGATCGATGAACGGCGGGCCCTTGCCCTTCTTGCCGCGATTCAAGGTGGCCGTCAGCGACTCGCCGCCGCGAAGCTTGAACCGCGAGAGGACATCGCGATTGATCTGTGGGTCGTGGGGACCGACGGCATAGTTTCGGCCCGGGTCGCGCAGGTAGCCGCAGCCGCCTTTTTCACTCACTTCGAGCGTGCCGGTCACGGCGTTGTTGGAATCATTCATCAGACAGACATCCCTTGCTGTGCAATCACGATAGCACGTCGAGTGCGACCGCGAGTCATCAGGCGGCCGGACTCATCCATCCTGGATTGCGTAAGAAAACTGGAACGCGTGCGACGGAAAAACCCCGCCCGCGACCTCCTGCCGCGATGCGTAACACAATGGGGTCAACCGCCATCGACAGGTGCCACGGTCGTGCCCGGCGAGCCCCGTCAGGGGCCGGCCTGCCGATCCGTCGTCAATGACGTACGTCGAATCCGACGTACTCACCCGTCGCCGAGGAGTTCTGGCACTGTTCACCGCGAATGTTGCCGTGCATCTCCGAACGCAGTGCCGCCAGAAATCGCTCAACTTCCCCCTGACCTCCCTCGATGACCGCCTCCACGCGACCGTCGGGAAGATTCTTAACGTAACCGCTGATCTCGAAGTGCCGGGCAACGCCGCACGCCGTGTAGCGAAAGCCCACGCCCTGCACGCGCCCACTGAACCAGACGGTCGTTCGAATCCGGGGCCCGGGCTCCATTCCAACGCTCCATCGTAAACTGGAACCCGACGCTGATCCTACAACAACGGCTCACTCGCTGCAACCGGCCGCGGTGGAACGTGTTGCGGGGAACAGGGCCGGTCCTTAATATCGGGGTCCCTGGATATGATGAGTACCCACAAACCCAGATGAGGCAATATGCAGAAGAAGCAGAAACTGGCCCTGAAGAAACACAAGAAGCGCAAAGCCCGACTCAAGGCCAAGGCCCACGAGGCGAAGGCCAAGGGCAAGAAGATATAAATCGGACATGCATCGCACGTCAGCGTCGCGCGACCGGCACTTCGCCTGATCGGGACGCTGCAACTTACGAAGTCACCTTCACGCTTTGGCCTTTGGCCTCGGCCTTCTTCGGCAGGGTCAGTCGAAGTATGCCGTCGCGGCAACTCGCGGTCACATCGCCGTCTTGGACAGGCGTTGGCAACTCGATGCGACGATGAAAGCTCCCGAAGCGACACTCCGAGCGGAGCCGCCGCTCGCCTTCCTTCGGCGTATCCGCGGGCTTCTTGCACCCCTTGATCGTCAGGATGTTCTGCAAAATGGAGACGTCGATCTCCTCCGCCGTCATGCCCGGCACTTCGACGCGAAGCTGAAAGGAGTCGGGCGTCTCGGCGAAGTCAATCGCCGGCGCCCAGTCCTGTCCATCAAGCGGGGCGGTTGAGAGGCCGCCGTGCCAGACGCGATCCAGCAGACGATCGAATTCGTCCCGCACGCCCTGCAAAGACACCGGGATGTCACCTTGAAACGGAAAGTTCGCCATGGCTATTCCTCCATATCACTGCGACGAATGACCCATCTATCATACCGCGCCGCGCTGCCGCCGGGCCTCGTAGAAAAAAAGCGCCGCGGTCGTTCCGACATTCAGGCTGTCGGCCTTGCCCAACATGGGAATCTTAGCCGTGCTCGCGCCGGAGTCCCGCCAAATCGCTGAGAGCCCCTTCGCCTCGGAGCCCAGAATGACGGCGGTCGGCTTTCGATAGTCGATGTCGGTGTAGAGAGTGTCCGCATCCGGCGCGGCGGCGACGAGTTGCACCCCTTCACCTCGCAGCAGGGTCAGCACATCGGCGCCGGCGGCCTCAAAGACGGGCAGGCTGAAGACGATTCCCGTGCTGGCCCGGATGACGTTCGGGCTGAAGACGTCGGTGGCGGCGTCGGCGACGATGATCGCGTCCACCCCCGCGCCATCCGCGCTTCGCAGGATTGCCCCGAGATTGCCGGGCTTTTCAACGGCCTCGATGACGGCGATCAGCGAAGTGGGAGAGACGCGTAATTCGGCGAGACGACGCTTTGGCCGGGCGGCGGTCACGACCAGCCCATCGCGACGATCGCCGTAGCTGAACTTTTCGAGGACGTGAGGGGCCACTTCGATGCACTTGGCGCCGCGCCCGCGACATCGTTCCAGAGCTGCCTTCGTCTCGGGCTTGAGCGCGGCAGGGCAGTAGTAGGCCTCGACAAGTTCGACGTCGGCGCCGACCGCGCGGTCGATCTCGCGCGGGCCGTCTACGAGGACCAGGTCACCAGAGTGCTTACCGCGATGGGCGCGCAATCTTGCGAGATCCTTGATGCGAGGGTTCGCGGCGCTGGTGATGATCGCGTCAGACTTCATGGCCCCTGCACAAGATGGAGGACCCGGGCGAACGCGCTCCTGCGTCGCGCCGGATGTCATTCTAACGGCTTGAGTGCAAACAATCGCGTCCCGCGCCTCGCCCAGGAGCGTAGGCGTCCAGTCCGAGTAAACCTATGCTGCGGTGCCTTGACCGGTGTTCCGTTCGGCACATACACTTCGGCCCATGCTAAGAACCGCACTGTATGAAGCACATAAACGCCTGGGCGCCCGGTTGATCGACTTCGGCGGCTGGGAGATGCCGGTCATGTACCGCGGCATCAATGACGAGCACGCCTACACGCGCACCGCCAGCAGCATCTTCGACGTGTCGCACATGGGCCGGCTGAACTTCACCGGGCCGGACGCCGAGGCGCTACTCCAGCACCTTTGCACGCGCAACGTGTCGAAGTTGAAGGTGGGGCGCAGCGGCTACAGCCACGTGTGCAACGAGCATGGCGGCATCCTCGACGATGTCATCGTATCACGCTACGAAGACCGCTGGCTGATGGTCTGCAATGCGGGTAATCGCCCGAAGATCGTCGCGCATCTTCAGCAGCACATGCAGGGTCGCAACGTCAAGCTGGACGACACCACCGAGAAGACGGTGATGGTGGCCATTCAGGGCCCGGCGACGATGGAGCTGTTCACCAAGCACCTGCCGATCAAGATCGACGATATGGGTCGTTACGGTTTCGTGACCGGCAGCTACATGGGGCAAAAGTACAGCGTCTTTCGCAGCGGCTACACCGGCGAGGACGGGCTGGAGGTCGTGCTCGGCGCGGCGACCGGCGCGCTGGTCTGGGACTTTCTCACCAAAGAGGGCGACGGCGATCGGGTGACGATCAAGCCGGCCGGCCTCGGCGCGCGAGATACGCTGCGCCTGGAGGCGGGGATGCCGCTCTATGGGCACGAGCTGAATGAAGAGATCGATCCGCTCTCGGCGGGATGCGGGTGGTGTGTCGATCTGGAGAAGGATTTCCTCGGGGCAGCGGCGCTGCGCGTCATAGCCGCCGAGGGGCCGAAGCGCAAGATGACGGGCATGGTCCTTGAAGGCAAGCGCATTGCACGTCAGGGGGCTCGCGTTTTCTCCGGCGGCGCGGAAGTGGGTGTCGTGACAAGCGGCACGCTGAGCCCGACGCTGGGCAAGTCGATCGCGATGGCCTACGTGGATTCGGCATTGTCGAACGTGGGGCAGTCGCTGGAACTGGAGATCAAGGAAGA
>CAZCGF010000197.1:6273-8316 GCA_964498115.1 uncultured Planctomycetaceae bacterium
AAGTCGCACGAGTGGCACAAGCTCGACGGCGACATTTGCACCATCGGCATCACCAAGTTCGCGGCCGACGAGCTGACCGACATCACCTATGTTTCGCTTCCCAAGGTCGGCAAGGAGCTGACGGCGGGCAAGCCGCTGGGGGAGATCGAGTCGGTCAAGGCGACGAGCGATCTGTATACCGGCGTCTCGGGTGTCGTGACCGAGGTCAATGGAAAGCTCGGCGACGCACCCGAACTTGTGAACAACGACTCGTTCGGCGACGGCTGGCTGGTCAAAGTCAAACTGTCCGATCCATCCCAGGTCGAAAAGCTCATGACCGCCCAACAATACGACGCCCAGATCGCCGGTTAGTCGGGCTCGACTTGACGGCGATTGCGTAGCCGGCGGTCGCGCTCCTGAGGTCGCCGGGCGACCGGCTTGCATTCCCGTTTTCCGCTACAATACTTCACCTGAATCGTTGCATTCCAGGCGAAGTCCGTCGACTTTGCGCCCCCGGCAGCGAGTACGAGGAGATTTCGCAGAGATGCCTTCGGTAGAAAATTCCCGCAGCGTGCTGGCCCCCTCGGACACCTTTGTTCACCGCCACAACGGCCTCAGCGCCGCGGATGTTCAGGATATGCTGACGCTCATCGGCTGTGCCTCGCTGGATGCACTGGTCGATGAGACCGTTCCCGCGTCGATTCGTCTGACGAAGCCGCTTTCGCTCGGCGGTCCGCGCGGCGAGCACGAGTTACTGAGCGAGCTGCGCGGCATCGCCTCGAAGAACGAGCTGCATCGCAATCTGCTCGGCATGGGTTACTACGACTGCATCACGCCGCCGGTCATTCAGCGGAACATTCTGGAGAACCCCGGCTGGTACACGCAGTACACGCCGTACCAGGCGGAGATCGCCCAGGGGCGACTGGAGGCGCTGCTCAATTTCCAGACGATGGTGTCCGACCTGACGGCGCTTCCGATCGCCAATGCGTCGCTGCTCGACGAGGCGACGGCCGCCGCCGAGGCGATGGCCATGTGCCGGGCCATTGCGGGCGAGGATGGCGCGCGACCGGCATTCTTCGTGGCCGACGATTGTCACCCTCAGACCATCGCCGTCATCCAGACGCGAGCCAAGCCGCTGGGCGTCGATGTCGTTGTCGGCCCGGTGGAGAAATTTGATTTTGCCGCCGGCCGGGCGTTCGGAGTGCTGCTTCAGTATCCGACGACCGACGGGCGGATCAGCGATTTCACGCCTGTCATCAGTGCGGCGCACAAGTCCGGCGTCGTTGTGGTCATGGCGACCGATCTGCTGGCGTTGACCTTGCTTCGGCCGCCGGGAGAGCTCGGCGCGGACATCGCGGTCGGTTCGACGCAACGATTCGGCGTGCCGCTCGGCTTCGGCGGCCCGCACGCGGCGTTCATGTCCTGTAAGGGTGAACTCAAGCGGCATTTGCCGGGGCGCATCATCGGAGTTTCGAAGGACGTGCACGGGCGGTCGGCGTTTCGACTGGCGATCCAGACGCGCGAGCAGCACATCCGCCGGGAAAAAGCGACGAGTAATATCTGCACGGCACAGGTCCTCCTGGCGATCATGGCCGGGATGTACGCCGTCTATCACGGGCCCAGCGGACTGCGGCGCATCGCCGAGCGCGTCCGTGCCTATACGGCGGCACTCGCGGCCGGGTTACAACGAGCCGGCCACGATTTGGGAGACGCCGACTACTTCGATACACTGCGTGTTCGCCTGCACGGCGGTGGGGCGGAGGCCCGGAAGGTTCTCGCGGCCGCGGCCAAGGCACGGATCAATCTTCGCGACTTCGGTGACGGCTCGATCGGCCTGAGCCTCGACGAGCTCACCGATCGGGGCGAGGTGGCGAGGGTATTGAGTTGCTTTGGCATTGAATCGTCGGCCGAGTCCGTGGATGACCTGCTGGGCGCCGGCGCGACCGAGATTCCCGATGCCTTTGTGCGACAGAGCGGCTATCTCACGCATTCGGTGTTCAACAGCTACCACAGCGAAACCGAGATGCTGCGCTACATCTTCCGACTGCAATCGCGCGATTTGTC
>CAZCGF010000198.1:0-2276 GCA_964498115.1 uncultured Planctomycetaceae bacterium
TAGCCGAGCTTACCGAGCCCGATGAGGATGATGTGATTGGTCAATGATGCCGCCATGGTCGCACACCAGCTCCTTTCAAATCGCCGACGGTCTCCCACCAGCACGGCCAGATCGACGATGCCCTCGATGATGACGGTGAGGCCCAAAACGGGCACGAGGAAGAACATCACCTGAAGCAGGACGGATTCCGGGAACTCCTCGGGCGGCTCGCCGAAGATCAGGCTGAATGTGTAATAGGTCGCCTTGGGAAGGGAGAGTTGCTTTTCCGGCTCCATGGCTCGAAAGGCGAAGCCGCCGGCCAGGAGTATGGCCAGCATCAGCACGAGCCGCTTCCACAGGTGGCCCAGGGCGGCGCGATAGAAGCACCACTCTCGCCAGAGGCGAATCTTGAGCCGACTCCTGCCGGACTGCGGGGCCTGAAGCTGGTCGATGTGGAGTCGGTTCATGGGGCTGCAAGGCCGCTGGCACACGGCCCTTGTCATCGACAACCGCCCCCATGTCGTCGGAACGTAATCCGCGGGCGCCGAGCGTACAAGCCGGTCGAGTCCCACATGGGGCAGATGGGTCGGCGAGAAACCGCCGCGAGGGGCGGCCGCCTTGTCGCCAAAACCCCCTATTCGGGTGTACCTAACATTTTCCTAAAAATGTGCTTGCCTCCTGCCCGATATGGTGGCATGATAACAGATGTGCGATGCGCCGGCGGAAGGAGCCGCCGAGGGTGCGTCGCCTCACGAAAACTGAACCGACGGGAGAAACATCCATGTCCACCGGTGACGGCAAACGGCAGCAGGCCCTGGATCGGGCCCTGCAGCAGATCGAAAAGACCTACGGCAAAGGCGCCATCATGCAATTGGACGCCAATCTATCCGCGGCCAAAGACGGCATCAGCACAGGGGCGCTTTCGCTGGACCTGGCGCTCGGCGGAGCGGGCCTGCCGCGGGGGAGAATCGTCGAGATCTTCGGTCCCGAGTCGAGCGGCAAGACAACCTTGGCGCTGCACGTCATCGCCGCGGCACAGCGGGCCGACGGTGTGGCCGCCTTTGTCGACGCCGAGCACGCGCTGGACCCCGCCTGGATGAAGCGCTGCGGCGTGAATCCCGAGACGCTGCTGGTGAGCCAGCCGGACTGCGGCGAGCAGGCCCTGGAGATCACCGACATGCTCGTTCGGTCGAACGCGGTCGACGTCATCGTGGTTGACTCCGTCGCCGCCCTGACGCCCAAGAGCGAACTGGAGGGCGAGATGGGGCAGTCGTCGGTCGGCGTTCAGGCCCGGCTGATGAGCCAGGGCATGCGTAAACTGACGGCGGCCATCGCCAAGAGTCGATCGATTGTCATCTTCATCAACCAGATTCGCGAGAAGATCGGCGTGATGTTCGGCAGCCCGGAGACGACGCCGGGCGGTCGGGCCCTGAAGTTCTACAGCTCGATCCGCGTCGACGTGCGCCGCATCGCCTCGATCAAGGAAGGCGACAAGGTCACCGGCAGCCAGGTGAAGGCCCGCGTAGTCAAGAACAAGGTCGCTCCGCCGTTTCGCGAGACCCTGTTCGACATCATGTTCGACTCCGGCATCAGCCGAGAAGGCGATCTCATCGAGCTGGGCATCAAACATACGCTCATCGAGCGGCAGGGGGCGTGGCTGCGATACGGCGACGTTCAGCTTGGACAGGGCAAGGAAAACGCCAAGGTCTTCCTCAAGGACAATCCGCAGCTCTTCGAGGAGATTCGGATCAAGATTCTCGAAGTGAACGGGCTGCTCGGCGGAGCGAAGCCGGACGCCGACAAGGATGCCAAGGAAGCCCAGGCGAAAAGCAAAGAGGAACCAGCGGGAAAAGTCGAAGCGCCGGTAAGCAAGTCCGTTCCCGCGGTAAAGGGCCGACCCGGCGCGGTCGGGCGTAAGACGGCGGTAGGGGCAAGGTGAGAGTAAACAGGGCGTTTATTCGCACGGCGGCGATCGCGCTGATCGCAGCGTGCGTATTGGTTCCCGGGTCGCTCGCGCGCGGCGACGCCGGGGTCGAAGCGCGCGCTCACGGGGAAATCCGCGAGGTTGGGTCACTTCGCGTGCTTCGTATCTGGGGGACGGCGAAGGAGCGAGGCTACGCTCACGGCTACTTCCTCGGCGATGAGATCGTTCGCCTCCTGAACGGCTATCTGGAGGAGATCACTCCGGGGGAAGAGGGCGCCAAGCTTTATGAGCAAAAGGCCCGGGCAATGCTTCGAACGATGGCCGTCGCGCCGCGATTCAAGGAGGAGCTCGAGGGCATGCTCGCGGGTATCCG
>CAZCGF010000198.1:2376-8181 GCA_964498115.1 uncultured Planctomycetaceae bacterium
GCCTGGGTTTCCGTTACGTGGCCGGGTTTCATCGGCTGCCTGACGGGCATGAACGCCGAGGGCGTCAGCGTGTGCATGCACGACGTGCATACCGACGGGCCATCGATGCCCATCGGATTTACCCCGCGCGGTCTCTCCTTACGGCAGGTGATCGAGTCAGCCCATGCCGAGACAGCGGCGAAGGACGGACGGGACATTCTCTCGAAGTGTTTGAGCAGAGTCGGCAACAACGTCGTGTTGTCCGCGCCCTATCTGGCGGGGCGCAGTCGTCCGTCGATTGTCTTTGAGTATGACGGAAGCATGTTTGATTCATCCGGCGTAACGGTTCGGGCGGCATCGGTCGCCGGAAAGAAGAAAGCAGATCCCGGCTTTCAGATTGCCACGAATCACTACCGCAAGCGTGCCGAGCCGGAGCCATGCGACCGGTATGCAAGGCTCAATGAGCAGCTTAGTGCGGTGTCGAAGGAATCGAAGCGGCTCGATGTCGATGGTGCGTGGAGGCTCTTGGCAAGCGTGGCTCAGGAAACGCCGCCGGGCAAGCGCGGCCTCTTGACCTATCACAGCGTGGTTTTCGAGCCGAATGCTCGACGAATGCACGTGGCGATCTCCCGGGATGGCAAATCGGCTCCGCATTGTCCCGTCGTGGCGATCGACCTCGCTGACCTCCTTCAGAGTCGGTCTGTTCAGGCCGCCGGAAACTGACGCTTCTGCAATCCTCGGCGGCACGGTAATCTTCCCCGATGCTCTGGCAACGACTTCTCTTCGGCGCGATTCTCATTGCTGTGCTGGTAGGCCTGCTCTACGCGGACAGCCGGCTGGCCGAGTGGGTGAGCCAGGATGCGGCGGAATTCAGGTTCGACGGGGCGATCTTAACCGGCACCGTCGCCGTGCTTGTTTTCCTCGGCGGGCTGGAACTGACTCGACTGTTTCGCGGGGCCGGTTTTCAACCGCTGATCCTTTGGCCTTCGATCGTCAGTTCACTCGTCGCTTCCATTCCGTTTCTCAGCAAGAGCGGGCTTACCGCTGACTGGGGCCTGGCAAAACTCTCCGCCGCCCAGTTAACCGTTGGCGCATTGATCATCGCCATCTTCGGCGTCTTCGTTCTCGTCGCGCTTCGACGGAAGACTGACCGGGCGATCGGCGACATGGCCGTCTCCATCTGGCCCGTGCTTTATCTGGGGCTGCTCTCGCAGTTCATCGTTTCAATCCGGCTGGACGGTTCGCCGCACGGCATCACCATCGTTCTCTTTTTCATCGCCACCGTGAAGATCTGCGATATCGGGGCCTATTTCACCGGCCGGGCCATCGGTCGGCACAAGCTCATCATCTGGCTGTCGCCCAAGAAGACCTGGGAGGGTCTTTGCGGGGGCGTCGTCGCTTCGATTGTGCTGGCGGTCGGCGTCGTGAAATGGATCGACGGTAGCCAGCCAGCGGCATTTCCGCCTGACTTTCTCACCGTCGGGCGGGCCGCAATTTTCGGGTTCTTAATGGCGGTCATCGGGCAGACTGGCGACTTGCTCGAGTCGATGATCAAACGCGACGCACAGGCCAAGGACTCTGCCCATGCGATTCCGGCCTTCGGCGGCGTGCTGGATATTCTCGATTCCGTGCTGCTGACGGCTCCCGTGGCATGGTGGATTCTGATACATTAACACGTGCGGCGCAGATTGCCGCGTAAGGAGCCTTTGCCCGCTTGGAATTGGTCATCACACTCGACGCCCCGGTTGACCGACGGATTGAATTGTTCGGGCCGGCGGACTGCAATCTGCGCGCGATCCGCGAGGCCCTGGGCGTCAAGATTTTCGCGCGGGATTCCACGCTCAAGCTCGTCGGCGACGCCGACGCCATCACCAAGACGGCCACCGTGATCGAGTCGCTTCAGGAGACCCTCAAGCAGAAAGGTCGGCTGGAGGAGGATGCCGTCGCCAACGCGCTGGTATCGCTGGCGTCACGAAAGGCGCGCCACGACACTGGCGCGATCCATGTCTATCGCCAGTCGGCCGCCATTCGCCCCAAGACCGCTGGACAAGCTGAGTATGTCCGGGCGATCACCGAAAACGACCTTTGCTTTTGCCTCGGTCCCGCCGGTACGGGCAAGACCTATCTGGCGGTGGCGATGGCGCTGTCACTGCTCAAGGTCGGCCGGCTCAAGCGGATCGTCCTCGCGCGACCCGCGGTGGAGGCGGGCGAAAAGCTCGGATATCTGCCCGGCGACATGCAGGCGAAGGTGAATCCGTACCTGCGTCCGCTGTTCGACGCGATGCACGACATGATGGAGTTCGAGCAGATCAAGCGCTTCATGCTGAACGATGCGATTGAAGTCATTCCGCTGGCCTTCATGCGCGGCCGGACGCTCAATAACGCGGCGATCATTCTCGACGAGGCACAGAACGCGACGATTCAGCAGATGCTGATGTTCCTGACGCGCATGGGCGAGCACAGCAAGATGATCATCACGGGGGATGACAGCCAGTCCGATCTGGAGAGCAGGACTGCCAGTGGCCTCGCCGACGCGGTGCGCCGTCTCTCCAATGTCGAAGGAATTGCCGTCGTCCGGCTCAGCGAGCTGGACATCGTCCGTCACAAACTGGT
Organism: uncultured Planctomycetaceae bacterium; assembly: GCA_964498115.1. Taxonomy (GTDB): domain Bacteria; phylum Planctomycetota; class Phycisphaerae; order UBA1845; family UTPLA1; genus UTPLA1. The sequence goes on from CAZCGF010000198.1 coordinate 4,969, forward strand.
GACGCGAATTGTCCAGGCGTACGGCGATCGAACGAAGAAATCGGGGATATGACTTCGGGGGAGATGAACAGGCGGCGCCGTGGATTACAGGCGGCGGGTGATGCGGCCGCGGGTCAGGTCGTAGGGTGAGAGCTCGACGCGAACTTTGTCGCCGGGCAGGATGCGAATGAAGTTCTTGCGGAGCCTGCCGGAGATGTGACCGAGTACGAGCTGCTTCTTGCCGGCGAGTTCGAACTCGCAGCGAAACATGGTATTCGGCAGGGCCTGCAGGACTTCCGCTTCGACTTCAATTGCTTCTGTGTTCGCCATACAACCTTCTAAAGCGACTCCGCACGCTGAAATCTATCGGTCAGATCGACCATCCGGATTGATCCGGAATTCCCCGCCCGCGGAGTCGTGTCACCGGGCAGTCGTCCCGACCATGTCGGGAGCATCGGAACTAGCCCTGCTATTCTAGCGGACATCCGCTTTAACAACAACACGCCGGGCCGAGGGACGGCCTTAACAGCGTTGACAGTGACGCTTTGGAGATTTAGCTTGCGCCCAAGCGGCCGAGATGTACGGCCGTGCGTGTATCGAAAGGAATCACCATGAAACCATACGGACTGGTCGCCAAACTGAGAATGTTCTGCCTCCTGGGGATGGGATTCGTCGCTGCCGGGTGCAGCAGCACCCTGGTCGGCACATGGGAGAACACGGGCAAGGCCGACGACGCCAAGTTCGTCATTACCAATGCGACCTTCAATGACAACGGGACCTACGTCGCCTCCGCCAAGCAGGGCGAAGAGAATGTTCGGCTCGCGGGCACCTACGAGTTCGACGGTTTCAATCTCAAGCTGAAGAACCCCGGAAAGCCCGAGCGGAAGTACGGCGCTACTTACATGATGATGGGACAGACGCTTGAGATCCGCGATGGAAAAGACAAGCAGATGCTCAAGAAGAAGTAATCAAACCTGATGAGCGGCGCCGCGGTCAGAGGAACGAAGCGGAACGGTTAGTCCCAATCTTCCTCTTCGTCGCTCGGCTCGATGTTCTTCGCGCGGCGTTCGTGCTCGCCTTCACAGGGCAGGCAGCGCCGGGCGAAGGGCAACACTTCAAGCCGCTTGCGGGGCACGGCCTTGGCGCAGGTGAGGCAGATGCCGTAAGTGCCGTCGTCGATTCGCTTGATGGCGGCTTCAATGTCGTCGAGTTGCGCCGCCTCGATGGCCATGAGCCCCATGTCGAGTTCATCTTCGAACCCTTCAGAGGCGCGGTCGCTGACGTCGGCCAGGTCGCCGGACTTCTGGGCCATCTGCGCCTGAGTCGTCTGAACGACGGCCAACAGCCGCTGACGCTGAGCCGCCAAAGCCTCACGCATATCAGCCTGCCACTGAGCATCAACGGCGGGCTTCGCCGGCTTGGCGGGTCGCTCAACGACGGCCTTGGCTGCAGACGCCGATGATGACGTCGACTCACTAGCCGCCGGTTCCGCCCGAGCCTTTGACTTGGCCTTCGACTTTGCCGGGGCCTTCGTTGCGGCGGCAGGCTTGGCCTTGGCGGCGGACTTGGACTTCGTCTTCGCGCCCGCCGTCTTGGAGCCACTGGCCTTCTTCGATGTCTTCTTGGATGTGGCCATCAAAACTCGATTCTCCGCCGCAGTTTTCCACGCCGCGCCACCGGCTGATAATTCGGCCGGATCGAACGCGGGGCAAGAAGGATCGTGTTGATCCGTGTCTATGTCAAGTGCCCGATGGCCGCGGTACCCGGGCCACGTCGACGATTGTATATTCGCAGTCGCCGGATTTCTGGAATAATGGCTCCAGGCCCGCGCAGGCGAGATGGCGTCCAGCGCCACGCCTGCATGGGTTTGCCAGCAGTGCCGGGACTCCAACTAATACATTCGTGTGCAGCGCCGGATGGCTACTTTCGGCCCTTCTTCTTGGCTCCGCTTGTGCCGAGGATCGCATCCTTGGCGGCCTTGGCCACGCGGAACTTGACGACCTTCTTCGCGGGAATCTTGATGGCCTCGCCGGTCGCGGGGTTGCGTCCCATTCGGGCCTTCCGCTGGACCAGCACCAGTTTGCCGAGGCCGGGCAGCATGAAGCCGTTCTTGGCCTCCTTGTAGGCCGTGGCGACAAGTGTGTCCACGAACTGGACGACTTGTGCACGGGTCAGTTCATTTTGCTCGGCGAGGTGTCGGATCAACGCGCTCTTGCTCATTGCGGCAGCCATATTTGCTCCTTGGCAGAATTCCTGGTTTATGAACCCATCTGCAATCGGTCTGCAGCCCGCAGCCGATTGGGATGCTCAAGTTAGCGAGGCGGGCACTGTAGATCAATCCCTATCTTCTGACGAGCCGGCCCGCGTTTGACCCTCAGGACCTAGGCGGGCTTGACATCCCCTCTGAGTGACGTCTAGTGTGCGGGCTGGTCCTGACCGGGAAAGTCGCCATTGTCCAATCACGGAGGAACCCATGGCCTGCACCGTCGTCCGGCAGACTCACATCCCCGAAGTTAAGGTTCGACGCGGCAAGGTCCGCGATATCTACGACCTGGGCGACCAGTTGCTCTTGGTGGCGACCGATCGCATCAGCGCTTTTGACTGCGTGCTGCCCGATCCGATCCCCAATAAGGGACGGGTCCTGACGGCCCTTTCGAAGTTCTGGTTTGACCTGGTGGGGTCAGAATACCCGCACCATCTGATTGAGGTGATCGGCACCCGAGCGCCGAAAGGGTTCGAGGCTTTCGCCGACCAACTCGCCCATCGCACGATGGTCTGCCGCAAGACGAAGGTCGTTCCGATTGAATGCGTGGCGCGCGGATACCTTTCGGGCAGCGGATGGAAGGAGTATCTCGCCAACGGCACCGTCTGCGGCATCTCGCTGCCGGCGGGGCTGAAGCAATGCGACAAACTGCCGGAGCCCATCTTCACCCCGGCCACGAAGGAAGAATCCGGACACGACCAGAACATCAGCTTCGAGCAGGCCTGCGGCATCGTCGGCGAGGGCGTGATGCGCGAGCTTCGCGACAAGACCCTGTCACTGTATGCCCGGGCGTCGGAGCATGCGCGGAAACTGGGGATCATCCTCGCGGATACAAAGTTCGAATTCGGCCAGACGTCTGATGGGATTCTGCTGATCGACGAAGTGCTGACGCCGGACTCGAGCCGATTCTGGCCGGCCGACAAGTACGAGCCGGGCCGCGACCAGGAGAGCTTCGACAAGCAATTCGTCCG
>CAZCGF010000199.1:0-8076 GCA_964498115.1 uncultured Planctomycetaceae bacterium
GTCGAGCGAGGGGGCCGGACGCTGCGCGAGTACAAGGGACGAGCAATCGCGCGGAGCCCCTGCCCCAATCCATCCTCTCTCAGTGTTGATTGCGAACCCGACTCGGCATGAGCCGGCAGTCTTTTCTGTTCAGACGTCGCAGCCGGTCGCCGAATGTGCGGATCGCATCACTGCTCATTAAGAAGGGCCTGGACGAAGGCTGCGAGATCGGTCATATCGACGCCTGCGTCTTTGACCATGTCGGCCTCGCAAAACGCCGATGAAACTGGGCCATTCGGAGCATTGAGCAGCACATCCACGAATCCGCCGACATCGAGGCCGTTCACGTTCAGGTCTCCATTGACGTCGCCGGTGCCGACGCCCTGACAGTGAGGAACCGACGTCTCGAGCATCTCCATCATGTATCCGTAGTGCGGCGGTTGAACATCGCCCAGCGGATGGCCGTGTCCGTCCTGCGTCCAGCCTTTGGCGTCGACCAGCGCGCGCCAGGCCCGCCGATAGAGCAGCCGGGCACGAACGCGAATATCGCCGTCAAAGGGCGGGAGCGTAAACGCGTAGCTCGTCGAATCCACTTCGAGGGCGGCGAGGCGAGTATCGAAAACGATGCCGGTGGCGTCCGTGAAGAAGGTGGGACTATCCATGTTTGCATCATGATTGACCTTGGCAAAGAGCTTTCCCGGCATGCCGCCGTAGTATCCCAGCGCCGGATCGCCGACTCCACCGAGTGGATGCACCGTCTCCAAACCGATATAGGGCAGCAGGTCGGCGATCGGATCCAACCCGTCGGGCCAGGCCTCGACGAGAAGGATCATGTTCCGGGTCGTCACGCCCGTCGGTACGTGGTGCCCCGTCAGGTTGTTATCGAGGGTGACATCAATATGCAGCGAGCCGCCGGCGACGGAGGTCGACATCGTCATGGTGACGGCGTTTTCGAGAAACTCCTGCGTTGTGCCGCGAATGTTGTGCGATCGAATCAGACTCGGATCGCGGACGAGCGGCGGGCTCTGGATGGTGCAGAACTCCGTTTCGCCCGAGGGCGGCATGTGGCAGGTGACGCAGTTTGCGTAATACGCCGATTGCGGATCGGAATACGGCGACTCGGCCCACTCAGTGTAGGTCGGTTCGGAAATCGGCCCGGTGTACGAATGGTTCTCCTCCGGGTCGCTGCGATCCTGATGGCAGGTTCCGCAGACTTCAGCCATGAGCTGCGGCTGGTAGGACGCCCGCATCATGAACGGCATGTTGATCGTCGAGTCGCCCAGCAGCCCATATTGCACCTGATGCGGCGAAGCACCCGCCGGCCGAGTGAAGACGACCGCCCCCGGGAAGATTCCGGGGAAGTCAATCTTGGACACGTCAACATCCGCGACCTTGTGACACACGTCGCAGGAAATCCCGTGCGCCGCGGCGACTGATGGATAACCGGCGTCCTGCGGCCCTTCCATGCGACTGAACGGACTGGGAATCCACGATTCGGGCTGGTGGCAGGCCGCGCATTCGGAATTCGGATTGGAGGGCGCGAAGACAGAGTCGCGGGTGTAAACGAAGCCGCCCATGCCGCCCGGCGTGCCGGTGCCGTTGTAAATGTCATGGACCCAGGTGTTGACGCCGGCATTGGCCATGGGGGAATTGGTCCACTCGCTCACTTGGTTCGGATGGCAGATGCCGCAGGTTTCGGGGGCCATGAACTGGTAATTCGAGTCATTGCCCGGGGCAACGGCGGTCAGGGTGATGACGATGCCGGCTGCCGGCGAGGTGACCGTCACCCCGGCGTTAAAGTAGCCCTTGGCGGCCCCGACGACGACGCGACCGGCGCCGGCCGGTACATCGATCGAAAACGTCCCGTTGGCCGCCGTGAACGTGTGGGTGAGCGAAGCTTGGAAAGTGACCTTGGCGCCGGCAACGGGTGCCAGATCGCCGGCACGCCTTACCAGACCGGTGACGGGGTCCGCAAGAAGACTGGACGACGCGACGAGATGAATCAGCATACCGACCAGGACAACGCGAAGACGGCGAAAAGCTGTCATGTGAGTACCTCTGGCTGATTTGTAAATGATAACATGATTAACATATCAATAATATAACCCTGTTGCGACGCGCCGGTCAACGAATCAGAAGGCTTTCTGGCGTTCGGCGCGCCTGGCATCGCCGGGGAGTTTTTCTGCACTGAGCGCGCAGTCCCGAAAACAGAGCAGGTGCGTTGATATTCTCGCTCGCGCGGCGCGGTGGTTTTCAATCCGCCTTTCCGCGCGGGGCAGAACGAATCGGGGTCATCGACGCGCGTTTCGATTGATGACGGCGGATAAATGGGGGACCTCGCGTTGATCAGCCCCGCTCTCGTGATAGCTTCGGCGGACCGGCGCACGTCTCGGGTCGTTTGGCGATACTCGGGGACCCCACGCTCGGGCAGGCACCCGGTGCTAATGACGAATACGAGATTGTTGGAATCCGGCGCTTGGGCTGGATGCGTTACCGACACTGTCGGCGAGTGATCGGGGCGTATTGAGGCTTAGGGCCGTGTGTCAAAGGTCCTCAATGTTCACGCAGGCATCGGATTACGCGTCATCCTGCCTGTTTCCTGGGAGACAGGATTCACAAATCGGATATCTAGATTACATTATCAATATTTCCGCCAGAAGTTGGTTCATACACCTAAAGGCCCTGCCCATCGGCTGACGGTCTAACGTCATGTTCAAACACGACTTATGGATTAGCGCGATGAACAGCACCGACCCCCAGGCCCGATCGGAGTTTTTTTGACAAGTTCGAATTCCCGGGGTATTCTTGACTTGTGTATCAAGAATTAGCTCGACCGCCGCTTCGCGATGAGCGACATCTCAACAAGCCGGGACGCCGCGGCGCAATAGAGCCCCACCCAGCCCTCGGGAGCAGCCGATGTCTTCCACCGTGACCTCGAAACCCACCATCACCCCTTCCATGATGCTGCCGGACGTGCTCCGGACCTACCCCGGCCTGCGGCGCATCTTCGATCGTTACGGTTTGCGCGGATGCGGCGGACCCAACGGGCCGGCGGAGACGATTGAGTATTTCGCACGAGCGCACGGCGTCGATCGCGACAACCTCATGAATGAGCTCAACAATGCCGCGGCTCGTCCACACGCTTCGGAGGACACGGCGTCCTCCGCGCGCGACCGGCTCGACGAACTGGGTGATACGATCTATCGCCGCTTCTTTAAGGCCGGCGTCGTTGTGGTGCTGACGGCGGGCGCCGCCTGGGGAGCGCTGCTGCTTCTTCGCATCGGCTGGAACAAGGCGTTTACGAGCATCTCGATCCACGACGTCAACGCCCACGGCCACGCCCAGATTTTCGGATGGGTCGGCCTCTTTGTGATGGGTTTTGCCTATCAGGCCTTTCCCCGCATGAAGCACACCAGCCTGTGGCGGCCTGATCTGGCCATCATGAGTTTTTTTCTGATGGTCTTCGGCATCTTCGCGCGGGCAATCGGCGAGCCGCTCTTTAATCGCCCGATGTTCCGGGAGCTGGCCGTGGCAGCCGGTCTCGCGGAAATCGCTGCAATCTGCATTTTCATCGCAGTCCTGTTGAACACGTTTCGAATCAGCGGCAAGCCGTACGAGCGCCATGAGGCCTTTATTCTCGCGGCGCTCGGGTTCTTCTTCTTCCAGGCGGTATACGACCTGGGCCTTCTGTACGCGACAACGGCGGCGATCGACCGCTCGCAACTGCTTCAACTCGTGGCGACCTACCAGGCCCCGCTTCGCGATCTGCAGATTCACGGCTTTGCCCTGCTCATGATTCTGGGCGTCGGGATTCGGATGTTCCCCGCCCTGTTTGGCATGGCGCGGCCAGGGCCGCGCCTCGTCACCGGCTCGTTCATCATCATGATTGTTGCGATTCTCGGTGAGGCAGCCTTCTTCCTCGTGATGCGGCGAACGGGAGATTATCGCTGGGCGATCCCGATGTACGCGTCGATGGTTGCGCTTGCGGTGGCAAGCGTCGCACTGACATTTCGATGGGGCTTCTTATCCCGACCGACGGAATCCGACCGTAGCACCAAGTTTGTCCGGTTCGCCGTCGCGTGGCTGCACACTTCCATGTTTCTGCTTGTTCTGGTGCCGGTGTACATGCGGTTTGTGCTGACCGGCGCCGACTCGCTCTCGGCAAGCGGGCAGGACGCGCTGTCCATCGGATTCTCGCACGCATATTACGGCGCCGTTCGCCATGCGATCACCGTAGGATTCATAAGCCTCACGATCCTCGGCATGGCCGCCAAAGTCGTCCCGACGCTTAACGGGGTCGATATTCGCCGGCTTAATGGACTGTGGATTCCGTTCATTCTCGTCAATGCCGGGTGCCTGATGCGCGTCGCGTTTCAGATCGCCACCGATTTCCGCGAATGGGCCTATCCCGTCGCCGGCGTCAGCGGGCTGCTCGAACTATCCGGCATCGCAATCTGGGGAATCCACCTCTGGCGGATCATGAACGGGTGGAAGCCGATCGATCAGCCGGTGACGCGGCCGACCCGAATCACCGCCGACGACAAGATCGGGCTCATTGTTGACTGGTTTCCCGAGACGCTCCCTGTTCTTGTGTCTAAGGGCTTTGCGCCGTTGGCCAACCCGGTCATGAGGCGGACGATCGCCAAAACCGTATCGGTGAAGATGGCGGCGGCCCACCACAATTTGGAACTCGACACGCTTCTTGAAGAACTGAACGCTGTCGCTTTCGGTCGCAGTTCCGAAAGCCTGACGTCGAATCGCCCTCCGGTGATCCCCCTGACGGTGCTGAATCATGCCTGAGACAATGACAGATAATTCCTTTGGCGTTTCCGCCGACCGGTACGACCTGCTCGTTGACTGGCCCCGGCGGCTTGAGCGCGAGGCGCCCTTTTTTCGCAAGCTCTTCCATCAGCATCGAGTCGGCCGTTTGGCGGATGTGGCGTGCGGCACCGGGCGCCATGCGGCGCTCTTCCACACTTGGGGGATCGATGTGGAGGCGTCGGACATCAGCCTTGACATGATCGAGCATTGCCGGCTTTTGCATGGCGAGCAGGACGGCCTGCATTGGCTGTGTCGCTCGTTCTGCGAGACGCCCCAACAGCGAGCACGCTTCGACGCCGTTCTTTGCCTGGGCAACTCACTAGCGCTTGCGGGCGATCGCTCGTCCGTCGAACGAGCCGTTGGCACGATGATTTCCATGGCCCGGCCGGGCGGGATCGGCGTTATCCAGGTCCTCAACCGGTCGCGGCCTCCCGGTAGCAAAGTGATCTGGCAGAAAGTCAGGCGTGGACTTGTCGCCGGCCGCGACACGCTCTTGATCAAGGCAATGATCGACATCGGCGAACGAGACGCCGTCACATTGCTGGAGGTGGAACTGGATCAGGATCCCCCGCGCTGGCGCGAAGAGACCGCGACCCTGTTGAGACTCGGCCTGGACGAACTGCGTGACGTGATAGGCCAGGCTGGCGGGCGGGTCGTCGGCGTTTTCGGTGACTACACCGGCGAGGTATTTTCGGCCGTGACCAGCGCAGATTTAATACTGGTCTGGCAGCGCGGCGGCTGATCGAGGCCGAGTTGCTTATCAGATGATCAGCGGGTAAAGAGATCAACTATGTTATCCATTACCGCACAGTACGCACTGCGGGCGCTGGTGTATATCGCCGGCCAGAACGGCGATCAGCCGGTTCTCGCGAAGGAGATCGCAGCCCACACCGGCGTGCCTTTGCAGTACTTGTCGCGAATCCTGCATAATGCCGTGCGGGCCGGTCTCCTCGAGTCATCGCGCGGCGTGGGCGGCGGTTTCCGACTGACCCGTCCGCAGAACAGGATCAAATTGATCGACATCCTCTCGCCTTATGACGACGTGGTGGATCGATCGAGGTGTCCGTTTGGCCAGCCGCGATGCCACGATGATCATCCGTGCGGCTTTCACGAGCACTGGAAGCCGATTTCCGTCGCCTTTCGGAAGATGCTTGAAAACACGACCCTGGATGCGATCGGCCAGGAAGGCCTCGGAGGCTCACGGCGAAAGGGAAAGTGAAATCTTTTTTCATGGCTCTATTCTTGACAAGTCGATCAAGATATATGTAAACTGCGGCGACGGCTCTTCTGGAGGATCTCCGACATGCTCAGGCATACTGAAAAAGGCCATCTGCTCTCCTCAGCATTCCTCCTGTCGCTTATCGCCGTGCTTCTCGGTTGTGCATGGCGTGCCGGAAACGCTGGCCAGCCGGTGGAGTCGCGGGCGAAAGCTTTCCTCGGCGACCCCATCCCGCGTCAATCTCCGATCCGACAGGTGGCCGCACTGCATACGTCCGATGTCGGCGAGCGGCCCCCTGCGAAGCCTCCGGGCAATTCGAGAGTTGACGGCTCCACGGTTGTCGCGAGCGATCAACTGCCCCCGATGATCGCGCGTGGTCAGGCGCTGTTCCGGACTCAATGCGCGATCTGTCACGGTGAAACCGGTGATGGCGCCGGAAAATTCGCCTACCTGATGAACCCCCGGCCGCGCAACCTTAAAGCCGGCAAGTTCAAGCTCACCACAACGGAGAACCTGATCCCATCAGATCAAGACCTCATGCGGACGATTACGCGCGGCATGCCGGGCTCCGCCATGCCCCCATGGGGCCATCTTCCCATCGCAGACCTCGAAGCACTCGTGGCGTATGTCCGCGCGATTCATACGGAGGCGGTTCGAGCCGAACTGGACGCCGAGGTGCGAGGCGGCGATCTGAAAGATGCCGAATACAACGACACACTTGCCTCGCGCACAAAACCGGGGACGCCGATCGTGATCCCGCCCGAGCCGCCGATCGATGATCTTCGCTGGTTCAATGGGAGGCGTATCTACCTGGAGGCGTGTGCGTCATGTCATGGACCGGATGGTCATCCGCTTCCCGAGGCAGTGAAATTCGACGACGACGGCTTTCCTGATCCGCCAAGATCCTTCGTCAACGGCATCTTTAAGGGCGGCATGGACGGGCCCGCGATTTATTGTCGGATCGTCAAGGGCATGAAGGGCACGCCGATGCCGGCGTTCGAGGGGAACTATTCAGACGACGAGCTTTGGGATTTGATTCACTACGTGCAGTCACTCGCCCGCTCCGGGTCGCAGCAGAGGGCACAGCTTCATCAAAACACGTTTACGGCTTCGCGCGTTCCAGGCTCCTTGCCGGCCGGTCCCGAAGACAGCGCGTGGGATCAGGCGCGACCGGTCTACGTGGGCCTGACGCCGCTGTGGTGGACGGACGAGCGGGTCGAGGGGCTCGTCGCACAGGCTATGCACAACGGCGAGGCGCTGGCACTGCGACTCACGTGGCTGGACGCCTCCAGGGATGACCGTGCGGTTCGCGTGGAGGAGTTCCGCGACGCGATCGCGATCCAATTCTCGTTGTCGAGCAACCCGCCGTTCTACATGGGCGATGATTCGCTGCACGGCGGCGTCAATATCTGGATGTGGAAGGCCGATCGGCAAAAGAATATTGACGAGGGCTTTCAAGACGTGGATGCGGCGTTTCCGGAGCGCGCCGTGGACATGTACGACGAATGCCCCATTCGTGCCAAGGATATGGCACTCGTGGACTGGCCGCACGGTGAAATCACACAGCACAACCCGCAGTTCATCACTGCATGGGGCGCAGGCAACCTCGTGGCCGATCCCGAGTTGACCACGCCCGTCGAGTGCCTCGTGGCCAGAGGACCGGGAACGCTGACCGGAAAACCCGCGGCGGTCCAGCTGGTAAAGGGCAGGGCGGTCTACCGCCGCGGCATGTGGTCGGTGCAATTGGAGCGGGCGCTGGAGCCGCCCTGCGAACACGAAGGAGGCGGACCCGATGAGCGGGTCTTTCGGCCTGGCGACTACCTGCCGGTGTCTTTCGCAGTCTGGGACGGCAGCGCGGGAGACCGCGACGGCAAAAAGAGCATCAGCATCTGGCAGAAGCTGGTCATTGAGTAGCAGTCGATTCTTGAGCGCGCCCAAGCGCGTAGGAGAGATTGGCCATGGCACCTGGGCTGAATTCTGAAACGACGCGGCGTGAGTTCCTGGGAAGCTCCGTCGTTCTCGCGGCGGGGGCGAGTGGTGTCCTGAGCTGGCCCCTG
>CAZCGF010000200.1:0-8028 GCA_964498115.1 uncultured Planctomycetaceae bacterium
TTGTTCGACAATTTGACGGGGCCGCAGTTGGAGGCGGTGCGGCATGTGGAGGGGCCGCTCCTCGTGTTGGCCGGGGCGGGTTCGGGCAAGACGCGCGTAATTACTCGGCGGGCGGTGCATATCGCGCGGACGACGGGGCGGCCGGACCAGGTGCTGGCGATCACGTTCACGAACAAGGCGGCGGGGGAGATGCGCGAGCGGATCGGCGCGCTGGGGATTTCGCAGCGGATGTGGGTGCACACGTTTCATTCGCTGTGCGCGCGGCTGCTGCGCGAGTATGCCGGGGCGGCGGGGGTGAGCCCGACGTACTCGATTTTTGATCAGGCGGATCGGCGGTCGGTCATTCGCGACGCGATCACCGAGTGCGGACTGGCGACGGACAACTGGCAGCCGCGCATGGTGGAGGAAAAGATCAGCGAGGCGAAGAACCGGCTGGTCGGCGCGGAGGAATACGCCGCGGAGGCGTCGGACTTCTCCGGGCGGACGATCGGGCAGGTGTACGCGAAGTATGAAGAGATGATGGCGGCGCAGCAGGCGTGCGACTTTGACGATCTGCTGATGCGTTTCGCGGTGCTGCTGCGGGACGATGCGGCGGTGCGGGAGGAATTGGCGGATCGGTTTCGGTACCTGCTGATCGACGAGTATCAGGATACAAATCATGCCCAGTATGTGATTGCGTCGCAGCTTGCGACGGGGCATCGGAACATCTGCGCAACGGGGGACCCGGACCAGTCGATTTATGCTTGGCGGGGGGCGGATATCCGAAACATTCTGGACTTCGAGGCGGACTATCCCGAGGCGATGATCGTTCGGCTGGAGCAGAACTTCCGCAGCACGGGAGCGATCCTGTCGGCGGCGTCGTGCCTGATCGATCACAACAAGCATCGCAAGCCGAAGGCGCTCTTTACGGAGGGGGAGTCGGGTGCGGCGGTGCGGGTGTGGTCTTGCGAGGACGAGCGACAGGAGGCGACGCGAATCGCCGGTGACATTCGCGAGGCGCTGGCCGAGGGGCGGCAGGCGGGGGACGTGGCGATTTTCTATCGGGTCAACGCACTGAGCCGGGCGATTGAGGATGGGCTGCGCTCGGCGGGGATACCGTATCAGATCGCGCGGGGGGTGGAGTTCTACGGACGCAAGGAGATCAAGGACGTGCTGGCGTATCTGCGGATCATCGAGAATCCGGCGGATGAGACGGCGCTGTTTCGGGCGATGGGCGCGCCGACGCGGGGCATCGGCAAGACGACGATGCGGAAGATCACGGAGCTGGCGCGCGAGGGGCGGAGCCTGGACGAGGCAATGGCGGCGATGCAGTCGGGGCGGGCCGCGGCGGCGAAGCGGATCGGGGCGTTTGCCGAGATGCTTGCGGCGTTTCGGGCGATGCCGCGCCGGCCGGTGCGGGAGATTGTGGAGCGGGTGCTGAAGGAGTCAGGGCTTGAGGCGTCGCTGTCGGGGCAAGAGGAGATCGACAATGAACCGCTGGCCAACGTGTATGAACTGGTGAACGCTGCCGGGCAGTTCGACAGCGACCAGCCGGAGGGAACGCTGGGCGACTGGTTGCAGCAGATCAGCCTGGTGAGCGATGCGGACGCGATCGAGGAGGCGGGCGGGACGGTAACGCTCATGACGCTGCACACGGCGAAGGGGCTGGAGTATCCGATGGTGTACATCGTCGGGCTCGAGGAAGGGCTCCTGCCGCACAAGCGGTCGCTCGCGGGAGAGGAGTCGGAGATTGAGGAGGAGCGGCGGCTTTGCTTCGTGGGGATGACGCGGGCGAAGGAGCGGCTGACGCTTTCGGGGGCGCGGTATCGGATGATTCGCGGGATTACCGAGCGGACGATCGCGTCGCGGTTCTTGCGGGAGCTGCCGGATGAGGAGGTCGAGCGCGATACGTTTGAGTCGCAGCGCGATCGGAGCATGGCGCACCTGGGGGAGTACAACGACGGCGACGGGCACATGGCGGCGGGGGGCTACTACCCGGGACAGCGCGTGCGGCACGAGGAGTATGGAGACGGGGAAGTGGTGGCGCTGGAGCCGCGGGGGCGGTCGATGTTTGTGCGGATTCACTTCAACGACTATGGCGAGCGGTCGTTTGCCATGGAGCACGTTTCGCTGATTGTGATGGATGCGTAGACGCGTCAGCCGGCGAGAAGGGCTGCGCCGTGATCGCCGAGGTCGGTGCGGAGCTTGGTGAGGGCGCGGATTTCGAGCTGGCGGACGCGCTCCTTGCTGATGCCGAGGTGGCGGCCGATTTCTTCCAGCGTTTCACCGGCGGAATTCTCACCGATGCCGAAGTGGCGCTCGACGATGACGCGCTCGCGCTGATCGAGGAGGCGGAGGCTGCGGGCGACGACGGCCTTGGCGGCGGCGACGCCGCTCTCCAGTGCCTCGACCGATTCGCGCGTGTCGCCGACGGTGGCGAGCGATTCGTCGCAGCCGGTCTGGTAGCGATCGGAGTGGGCGAGGGTCTCGGGGACGCTGCGGGCGAAGCCGCGGGTGATGGCCCAGGTGGCGTAGGTGCTGAAGCGGAAGCCGCGGGCGTAATCGAACTTGTCGACGGCGCGCATCATGGTGACGTTTCCGTCGCTGATGAGCTCGAAGAGGTTTAAGGCCGGGTGTCCGAATACGTGGCGCTTGGCGATGCTGACGACCAGACGGAGATTCGCCTGGATAATTCGGTTCTTGATTTCCTTCGCGGCTTCAAGCGGGCCTTCGACGGCGGCGAGATCGCGCTGCGTCGCGCGGGCGTCGGATGCGGCGAGCCTCTTGCGATGCGTCTCGGCGACGTGCAGCAGGTAGTTCATGCGGGCGAAGAGGGTTGATTCTTCGTCGCGGCCCAGAAGCGGCGTGCGATAGAGGGCCTGCAGGTACGGCGGCAGATCGGCAGGCGGCCGATGAAGGGTCTCATCGGGCTCGCCGGATTGATTGCTTGCGGACTTCGACGGTCGGGCGTCGTCGGAGAGGAAGGTCTCCTCGGCGTCGGGGGCGTCGAAGGCGGGGTTGTACATGTATTCGATCGGCGACTCCGCAAAGCGGCGAACGCGGGCGTGGGTCAGCAGCCGCTGAATCTCCACTTCGCGCTTGCCGAACTCGGCGGCGAGTTGACGCGGAGTCTTGCCGCTTTCGAAGGCCTCCAGCAGGACGGTGCACTCGTCGATGGCGCGGGCCTCGTCCTTGCGATCGAAGAGGGCGTCGGCGGGATTGTCGCGGTCGAAGCGCCGCAGGGTGTAGCGGATGGTCTCGACGGCGCGGCCGGTCTCGTTGGAGATCTCCAGGGTCGCTGCGTGAAGCGAACACTTCCTTGCGGCGACGAGGACGCGGGCGCGGGCGATGATGTCCTGCTTCTCCGCGTCGGTCATGACCTGGAAGGCGGCGCCGCGACGGACAAGGTCTTCGTTGCGGGCGACGAACAGTTCCACGGACCGCTCGGTGAAGCAGAGCCGGGGCTTGGCGTCGCCGTTGGTATACCAGGCGCCGGCCAGGCCGCGGGACCGCCATCGGGAGATGGTCTTGGTGGAAACGCTAAAGCGCTGAGCCAGCGCGTCGGAATCGTGAAGCCGACCTTCGGCCGACTCGGCGTCGATGGGGCACTTGGCCGTCAGGACGTCGAGCAGCTCGACCAGGTCGGCTTGAAGACTTTTGCCGGAGAGCATCGATCCATCGCCTCGGCGGGATCGGTATCCGGTGATGTGATAGCAGATGAGCGAGTAGGGGTATTCGCGCGAAGCCTCGACGACGTCGATGGCGCGCATGATGCCTTCGATCTGGCGCGCCCTTTGGCGGGCGGGGGCCATGGTCAGCTCATGAGCGAGCTGTCTGATCTCGGCACAGCAGAAAGCCTTCACAATCGCCTCCGTGGGCTTCGGGTCGGCGGGCAACATTGCGTGGGCCGCAATCGCCGGGGGTTGCATCCTGCATGTGGCGATTGACTAGCCTGTTTGGCGGGCCGTTCCAGGGGAGAGCCGGGACATGAATTCCCGACGGAACAGGAGCGGTCAGCACCCTCGTCTCTATCCATATTATCGCCCAGAAACGCCATAAAGTCAATTCGGGGGCCATTTTGGGGGCTTTTGTCTTCGATGGTGACGATTCCGGCGACCTATTGACGCCATTCTTGCGACAGTCATTCTACGGGCGGGCGAACGATTGCTGGTCTTTCCCCGCTGGAGAATGCCATGTCGCTGAGCTTTGGATGTTCGATTCTTGCGGTCGTTACGGCGGTTCTTGGTGATTCATCGCCGCCGCCGAATCAAGCGGACGGGTCGGGGCTGCATCGACCGGTCTGCACGTACTCGATTGTCGCGCGGGACCCAGCGACGGGGGAGTTGGGGGTGGCGGTGCAATCGCACTGGTTCTCGGTGGGGTCGGTCGTTCCGTGGGCGGAGGCGGGGGTGGGGGCCGTGGCGACGCAGTCGCTGGTCGATCCGGCGTATGGGCCGATGGGGTTGGCGCTGATGCGGGTCGGCCGGACGGCGCCGGAGGCGCTGACGTCGATTTTGGCGGGAGACGGCGGGCGGGAGGTTCGACAGGTGGCGATGGTGGATGCGAAGGGGCGAGTCGGTGTGCACACCGGGGCGAAGTGCATTCAGCCGGCGGGCCATGCGATTGACACTGACGCGCAGTTCTCGGTGCAGGCGAATCTGATGTCGAACGATCGCATCTGGGGGGAGATGGCGAAGGCGTATCGGGCGGCGAAGGGCGATCTGGCGGATCGGATGATGGCGGCGCTCGACGCGGCGGAGGCGGCGGGCGGGGATATTCGGGGCCGGCAGTCGGCGGCGCTGATTGTTGTGGCGGGGACCTCGACGGGGAAGCCGTGGGTGGATCGGCGGTTTGATCTTCGCGTGGAGGATCACGAGCAGCCGCTAAAGGAGCTTCGGCGGCTGGTGAAGTTGCAGCGGGCGTACCTGCACATGAACGCGGGGGATTTGGCAATCGAGAAGAAGGACTTTGAGGCGGCGGTCCGCGAGTATCGGGCGGCGGAGGCGTGTGCGCCGCAGATCGTGGAGATTCCATTCTGGCATGCGGTGAGCCTGGTGAATGCGGGGAAAGTGGACGAGGCGATGCCTTTGTTTGAGAAGGTTTTTGCGAAGGAGCCAGTCTGGGTGGAGCTGGTCCCGCGGCTGGTGGATTGCAAGTTGTTGGAGGCCGATGGGGCTTTGGTGGCGAGGATTCGCGGGCTCGGTTCGGGGGGATGATGAGGTGAGATGCTCGCGGTTGGTTGCTTTGTCAGACTTGAACGCATGCTAGAATGATGTCATGGCGACGTTCGAAGATATCATGAGACGTGGCGGGGACACGGCCATTCGTGAGGCGGCGAAGTTCTTTATGAAATCCGACCCCGTCCATCAAAGTCTGCGCGAAATTGCGCGACGTCTTTCAGAGCTTCAGATCGACTACGCCGTTGCGGGGGGAATGGCGCTGGTGGCGCATGGATACGATCGAACGACCGTTGTTGTCGACATTCTGGTTACCGAGAGGGGACTCGACGCGATCCATCAGTCGTTGGGCGGATTGGGCTACGTGCCGCCGTTTGCCGGAAGTCGAAATCTTCGCGATACGAACACGGGCGTGCGGATCGAGTTTCTTGTGGCGGGCCAGTTTCCGGGTGACGGGAAGCCGAAGGCGGTGGCGTTTCCTGATCCCGCGACGGTGGCCGAGGAGATCGACGGCATTCGATATGTCAACCTTGCGGCACTGATTGAATTGAAGCTGGCGTCGGGCATGTCCAACCCGGGCAGGCTTCGCGATCTGGCGGATGTGCAGGAGTTGATCCGGACGCTTCGACTGAGCAAGGAATTTGGTGATCGGCTTGATTCATCTGTTTGCTCGAAGTTCCATGAACTGCGGGCAGCAGTCGAAGAAAATTAGACCTCGACAACGGCAGGGCATGCGGGTTGCCATCGCCTGTATTCATTCGGGCAATCGTAGCTCGCAATCAGTCAGGTTCTCCAATGAGGCAGGGGAATTGGACGTCAAGACCCCCGAATGACGACGCCTTATAATCCGTTCATATGTTGGTCGGTGTCGCAGCCGACGCGTTTGAGACCCTGCGGTTTTCAGCTACACAAGGCGGATCTCGAGTCATGCTCCACATACCCATCCTTCGAAACGGCAAGCCCTACGAGAGCGTCGACAAGGTCGAAATCGTTCACCATGCGACGGGAGAGCCTGTGGCGATGGTCAGCCAGGCCAACAGCGGCATGGTGACGCGCGACATCGGTCGGATGAACCATCGCGTGCTGGAGAAGCTGACGGTGGCCGAGCTGGTCGCCATCAGCCGGAAGGCGGCGTCGCTCTTTATGACCGCGGATTTGCCGCTGGGCGATACGAAGCAATCGTTCAACGACTACATCATGCAGCTTTCGGCGACGACGGGCATGCCGCAGGTGCTTTGCCGGGCGAACGCGGAAAAGATTCACCGGGTGATGAACGAGATCGACGTGGTGATCGCGGGGCTGACGCGAGGGTTTGATCTGCAGATTCTCGATCGCGGCTACGGGCTCGATGACGGGCGGATGCTGAGCTGGTCGCGGCAGGCGCGGGTGTTCGGCGCGGTGCTGCCGAGTAATTCGCCGGGGGTGCATTCGCTGTGGATTCCGGCGATCGCGCTGAAGACGCCGATCGCGCTGAAGCCGGGGCGCGAGGAGCCGTGGTCTCCGTTTCGCATTGTTCAATCCTTCATCGCGGCGGGTGCGCCGGCGGAGGCTTTTGGATTTTACCCGACGGATCACGGCGGGGCGGCGGCGCTGTTGCGGGCGGTGGATCGGTCGATGCTCTTCGGCGATGCGTCGACGACGCGGCCGTGGGCGAACGACCCGCGCGTGGAACTGCACGGGCCGGGATACAGCAAGGTGGTGCTGGGCGACGACTGCGCGGACGACTGGGAGAAATACGTCGATCTGATGGTGACGTCGATCTCGGCCAACGGCGGGCGGTCGTGCATCAATGCGTCGGGCATCTGGACACCGCGACACGGTAAGAAGATCGCCGAGGCGGTCGCGGCCAGGCTTGCGGAGGTCAAGGCGCTGCCGGTGGACCATCCTGATGCCAAGGTGGCGGCATTCGCCAATGCGAAGTTCGCGGAGATGATTTCCAATACGGTCGATGAGGGGCTTCGCGAGTCAGGGGCCGAGGATGTGACCATGCGGCTTCGCGGGTCGCCGAGGCTGGTGAAGCAGGGGCGCATCGCCTACCTGCTGCCGACGGTGATTCGGTGCGATGCGCGCGAGCACGGGCTGGCCAATCGCGAGTTTCTGTTCCCGTTCGCGGCGGTGGTGGAGTGCCCGATGGCGGAGATGGCGGAGGCGATCGGGCCGAGCCTGATCGTGACGGCGATCACGAAGGACCAGCGATTCATCGCGGAGCTGATGTCTTCGGAGAACGTCGATCGGCTGAACATCGGGGCGATCCCGACATATCGGCTGAGCTGGGACCAGCCGCACGAGGGGAATTTGTTCGAGCACTTGTATCGGCAGCGTGCGTTTCAGATCGAGCCGGCGGCGTGAAGGTGAGGGCGATTGCACACTAATCTCCAAAGTCACTCGCCGGTCCGCATCATCTTCGGACATGGGACGATTGTTCGGCTTGGCGCCGTCGCCGTTGACGAGGGCGCTACGCGCGTGCTGTTGGTGACGGACCCGGGGATCGTTCGGGCCGGTCATGCCGAGCATGCGGCGGCGTCGCTGCGCGAGGCGGGTTGTGAGGTCACGATTTTTCACGGCGTGCAGGAGAACCCGACAACGGAGCATGTCGCGGCGGGCGTTTCCGTGGCGCGGGACCTGGCGATCAACTTCATCGTCGGCGTCGGCGGCGGCAGCGCGATGGACTGCGCCAAGGGCATCAACTTCATCCTGACCAACGGCGGGCGGATGCAGGACTACTGGGGTGTCGGCAAGGCGACGAAGCCCATGCTGCCGTTTGTGGCCGTGCCGACGACGGCGGGGACGGGCAGCGAAGCGCAGTCTTTTGCGCTCATTACCGATCCGGCCACGCATCAGAAGATGGCCTGCGGCGACAGGAAGACGCTGG
>CAZCGF010000201.1:0-8019 GCA_964498115.1 uncultured Planctomycetaceae bacterium
CGTGCGCATTGCGGTCGCGGTTGTCCGCGCGGCCATGCTGTCGCGATGTCGCCTGCCTCGGCCGTCCGGGATTATGAATCGGTGAGGAGCGCGGCCGATCGTTGGCGGCGTTCGACGCGACAAACGGCGCGTATTCGGGATGTTCGTGAACGACGGTGATCGTCTTGCAGATCAGTCGCTCAATCGCATTGAGCTGGGATCGTTCGTCCGAGTCACAGAAGGAGACGGCAAAGCCCGACGCGCCGGCCCGAGCAGTGCGGCCGATGCGATGGACGTAGGTCTCGGGGGTGTCGGGCATGTCGTAATTCACGACATGGGAGATTTCATCGATATCGATTCCGCGTGCGGCGATGTCGGTCGCGACGAGGACGCGCGACTTGCCGGATTTGAAGTTCTCCATGGCTCGAAGCCGGGCGTTCTGGCTCTTGTTGCTGTGGATGGCCTCGCAGCGAACTCCGGCGATTTCAAGATCGCTCACGACTTTGTTGGCCCCGCGGCGGGTGCGGGTGAAGATCAGCGAGCGGGTGAACGACGTGCTGCCGAGCAGGTGGTTCAGGAGGGCGGGCTTGTTTCGGCGCTTGAGGAAATAGACGGATTGCTCCACGTTGTCGGCGGCGGCGGATTCGCGGGCGACCTGCACGAACACCGGCTTGTTCAACATGGCATCGGCGAGCTTGCGAATGTCGGGCGGCATGGTGGCGGAGAAGAACAAGGTCTGCCGGACCTTTGGCACCTTGGCGACGATCTTTCGGATGTCGTTGATGAAGCCCATGTCGAGCATGCGGTCGGCCTCGTCGAGGACGAGTACTTCAACGGCAGCGAGGTCGATGTGGCCCTGGTTCATCAGGTCGAGGAGACGACCCGGGGTGGCGACGAGGACGTCGACGCCGTGGCGAATGCCGGCGACCTGCCGGCCCTGGCCGACGCCGCCGTAGATGACCAATTCGCGCAGGCCAGTGTGCGCACCGTAGACGCGGAAGCTCTCGCCGATCTGCGAAGCGAGTTCGCGTGTCGGGGAGAGGACGAGTGTTCGGATCGGCCTGATGCGGCCATTGGCGCCGGCGGGCTTCATCAATTTGTGAAGGATGGGCAACGCAAAGGCGGCCGTCTTGCCGGTGCCGGTCTGTGCGCAGCCGAGAAGGTCGTGGCCCGCGAGCACCTGTGGTATGGCCTGGACCTGAATGGGTGTAGGGGTTGTGTAGCCTTCGGCGGTAACAGCGCGAAGGATCGGCTCAGCGAGCCCGAGGTCTTCGAATTTCATGAATGTTCCTGTTGAAATTGGCGGACAGAAGTGGAAAGTGCCGTCGAATGTCCCGGACGCGTGTCGCGTCCTCATCAAGTCATCGGATCAAGGCAATCATCCAACGGCTTTCTGCCTCGTTGAATCAAGCAATATCGTAGTGCATGACGGACCGGATGTCCAATGGCAGGCCAAAGGCACTCAAATTCGGCGATTCGGCAGTTTCGGCCGGTTCGTCGGGCTCTTGGTTGGGCATGAGCCATAAGAAGCCGGTGGTCGCGCCGCGAAGGGTCAGAACTGTACCTTCGGCGCTTCTTTTGCCGCGGCATCGTCGAGCTCGAAGAACTCCTCGGCGCGGAAGCCGAGCGGACCGGCAACGAGCAGATTGGGGAATACCTGAATGGCTTCATTGAAGTCGGCGACGGCGCGGTTGTAGCGCTGTCGCATGCTGCTGATCTGATTCTCGGTGGCGGAGAGCTCGGAGGACAATTGCTGGAAGTTGGCGTTGGCTTTCAGATCGGGATAGGCCTCGGAGAGTGCGAAGATCTGCCGTAATGCGCCGGTGAGCAGGCCCTCGGCCGCCGCGGACTCAACGGGGGTCTTCGCTGAAACCGCCTGATTGCGCGCGGCGATGACGCGCTCGAGGCTGTCCTTCTCGTGGGCGGCGTAACCTTTGACCGTCTCGACGACATTGGGGATCAGGTCGTGGCGGCGCTTGAGCGAGACGTCGATCTGAGCCCAGGATTCGCGCACGTCCATGCGCCGGCGGACGAACCCGTTGTAGGCGACGATGATCCAGAGAAGCCCGACGCCGACGACGACGGCAAGAGCAATGAGCGAATTGGTCATGAGACTGGCTCCGAATTGACTGGCCGGTCAGGACTATCCCGGCGTGCCCGATTCTTCCGGCAAGAGCGTATCAGCCATTGCACCTCTCGCCAATGACGAAGCCCGGAGTCAGTAAAATGTCGTCATTTTAACTGCCAAGCCGTTCGTATTCGTTGCGTGGGACACTATTCTCAATCTGTCTTTTTGGATTCATCAGATGGAAGAAATGCTTGATCATTATTCGATTTCGCTCTTGAAATCATGCCAGTTACTTGTTGGTTTGCGTTAATGGGCATGATTTTTATCTGGGGGTGATTGTTCGCGAATACGCGAAATATTTCATCGGCAAAAGCCTGGCCAATAGCGGGAACGTTTTGAAAATCGAGTAGTACTTCGTGAAATCTATCCACTCTTGCCAAGACCCGCTTTGCCTGGGACCTGGAAATCAATTGGTCGTCCCCAAACTGGGCCAATGAGACGGGAACGTGTGTCTTAGAAAAAGTATAGTTTTCTGGATCGGAATATTTATCAAAAACGTCTTTAGGTGAAAGCTTCGTGGAATTCGTTGTAATCATTATGACCTTGGTTCCCGCACTCTTCGGTGTTCGATGCTCAATCAGCCAATCATCATCAGGTTGAGTGTGATCGAACCAGAGATTGCCAGAAAGAATCGCAAATCGTTCAAACATGCGAGAACTAAAAAAAATACCCTCGCCTGTGTGATTCTTGGGATCGGTCGTGAGCTTACCTTTCGCAAGTTCTAAGATCGATAATCTGGGATCTGGAAATCCCATCGCGCGCTGAATTTTATTAAAAATCCCGATGCCATTGTCAGTAATGGAGATTTCAACTGTGGCGGCTGTCCTGGAAAAATTGATGCTTACGGACGATCCTTCCGAATGGTCAACCACATTATTAAGGATTTCTGTAAATCCGTAGTGACAAATCGCATCAACATTCTTAGGCACATCCGACATGTGTTCCCGAATATGCCGTTCCCAAACGATATGCTCTTCCAGGTCTCCATTAATCTGAAAGCGCTTTGAGAATTGATGAGTTTTCGCCAGACGGTATTCGCGCCCCCTCGTGGCACCGGAGGGAATCAGTACCCCCTCTTTTACCAATTCAGCAATATGCCTATGAGCAGCCTGGCGACTAATACCAAATTGGACAGCCGCGAATTTGGCGAGCCTACGGGGACTCAGGCACGCCTGAGCTATCAAATATCTACGAATCTCATCAGTCTGTTTCATGTGTTTTTATTGGACAGTCTTTCTTATTGTAAACATGTCACACGAATATTGTAAACTAAAATCCTGCTCGCAGGCGACTCCGTTTACAATAGACTTAAAGCATTTATTCATAAGCTCTTACGGACTTACTCGTGGCAATTCCTGAAGAATCAGGCCCTTACCGGTCTAGTCAGAGCGCTCCCCACGATCCAGCCCGCAGGTTGGAATTTGAGCGTGCAGAGCTCAGAAGCGTCCACAGGTTCGGAGGGGCCGCATTATCTACTCGTCCATGATCTACAGCCGCTCTCTATCAAAGCGGGCCTTCATGCGTCGAGATCGGTGCCGAGAGGATCGCCTTGGCCATGTCGAGCTGCTTGTGTCCACCCACGAGGACGAGGACGTCGCCCGCCTCCATTTTGCTATCCGGCGAAGGATTTGTTTGCGGCCGTCCGCTTCTGACCAGGGCGATGATGGTCACGCCGGAGTTCGCCCGGAGATTCATTTCACGGATTGTCTTCGAGACGGCGGGGCTGTCGGATTCGAGCATGAAGGTCTGGGTGGCGGTCGCCTCAAGCAATCCCATGAGATCGGCGCGCTGCGCGCCGGCGGCCGGCCTGCCCCGCAGCATTCCGTAGCCGCCCGCGCGGATCATGGTGATCTGCGCTTCGATGACGTTGTCGGGAATGCCGAAGTGCTTGAGGACGTGGGCGAAGATCTCGATGGAGGTTTCGAATTCCTCGGGTATGACCTGGTGGGCTCCGAGTCGATAGAGGTGTTCAAGCTCGGTGATGTATCTTGTCCGAGCGAGGACATACAGGTCCGGCCGGCGCGATCTGGCCTGGGCGACGATTCGGCGGGTGGCATCCTGATCGTTGATCGCAATGACCATTGCCCGCGCGGTGTTCAATCCGGCGTGGTCGAGGATTGCGTGGCGTGCGGCGTCACCGACCAACACGGGAAAGCTCGCCTCGCGGGCGGTCTGTGCGAGTCGGCTGTTCATTTCGATAATGATGAAGGGAATGCCGGTGGCCTTGAGGACCTGTGCGAGATTCTGTCCGTTGAGCCCGTAGCCGACGATGACGACATGGTCCTTCAGATCGTGCGCATGCGAGCCAACATCAGGGCCTGCGTCCGACCCGCCGGCAAACGTGTGATGCACGGCCATGGAGAGGCGACCGGCCAATGGAAAGAAGAGTGCGCCGACCATCATGGTTCCGACGATCAGCGCGGTGAACTGATTAAGGTGACCCTCGGACAAAATGCCCAGTCGATCGGCGTCGCGGGCGAGGACATAGCCGAACTCGCTCACGGTGCAGAGGCCGATTCCCGAATAGACGCCGAGTCGCAGCGGCCAACCCGCCAATCTGACGGCGGCCGTGGTGAGCAGGCATTTGGCGACCAGGATGACGGCGATGACGGCGCCGATCTTCCATATCTGCGGCGCGATCGCGGGCAGATCGACGAGCATTCCCATTGAGATAAAGAAGATGGCGTTGAACACGTATCGAAAGGGCATGATCTCCGCGGAAAGCTGATGGCGCAGGTCGGTCTGCGAGAGGATGAGCCCGGCGATGCAGGCGCCGAGGGCCCAGGACCAACCCGCCAGGCCGGCGAGCCACGCGCCGGTAATCGCCATGACGACGGCGAAGAGCGTGATCAATTCGCGGCCGCCGTAACGCAGGACGGTCTTGAGGACGCCGGGTACGACCCATCGCGCGATCATGGTCACGACGCCCAGCATGGCGACGGAGAGGACGCCGCGCAGGGTCGCGTCGCGCCAGCCGGCGCCTGTTCCGGCGGCGACGAGGGGTAGAAAGAGCATGAGAAGAATGACGAAGACGTCCTGAAGGAGGAGAATTCCCGTGACGAGGGTGCCGCCGGCGGAATTCGTTTCGCCTCGCTGGCTGAGTTGATTCAGGACGATGGCGGTGCTTGCGAGTGTGATGGCGGCGGCGATGACCAGGGATTCGGCCGCGCTCACGTCGTAAAGGAATCGGCCCGCGGCATAGGCGACGACGCCGGTTAAGCCGATCTGGATGAGCGTGGCCACGAGAAGCCGGCGGCCGCTTCTGATGAGCGGCTCCGGAGAGAGTTCGAGGCCTACCGTGAAGAGCAGCATCACGAGCCCCAGCTCGGAGAACTGCTCCACTGCTTCGGCATGAATCAGTCGAAGCCCCGAGGGACCGATGACGATGCCGGCGAAGAGAAAGCCGATGATGGCCGGCGCACGGACAATCCGAAAGAGCCATGCAATGCACAGTGCCGCTCCGAAGAGGACGGCTGCCTGCGTCAGAAAGCTTGATCCGTGCATGTCGGCATGATATGTCGCACCGGGAAATTATTCACGCGAAGGACTGCGCGCGCCGCGAGACACGAAACGCGTGGAGCCGCACCGGTGTTGTTCTACCCGACGGTGACGGAGGGCGCGTACGTCGACCATTGCAAGCGCCGCGAAACAACGATCGCCATGAGGGACGCGAGGGCTAGTGGTTCGTCGGCCGTCATCGGGTGTAACGAGTCGATGATGCATAGCCCGGGTGCGAGGTCACCGAGGATTCAGGTCATGACCGCTTTGAGGCAATCGCTGGACTTAATCGCACTTTTGAACCGAGCAACGGGGGTGAAGCGCGCCAAGGGGTTTATTGTGCACGCCGGCGGATCGGGCCCTAGGATTCAAATGAGGGATCACCAAATCGGCGTTTACAGCCGATAATCCAAGGAAGCGGATCGACGGATTCGGAATGAATTGCATCGCCGTCAGCGGGCTGCTAAAATGTTTTACTAGGCCGGTACGACGGCTCGGGCGGAAGCGAATCGCCGAGGTCACACCAGATAGGCATGAGAAATCAGTCAGACATTTTATGTCGAAGCCGCTTCGGGCGTATGCTGTTTGTGGGGAAGGCATAAGGAGATCGTCATGGCGCAGCCGCGCGTGCTCTTGTTGATTCGGCCCGGATCGCAAATCGGGCCGCTCACGTCGCGCGTGACGGAGGGCGCAGAGGTCGTCACCGTTTCTTCATTCGATGAAGCCGTCGCGGCGATGCGGGACCACGTCTTCGATCTTGTCATTTCCGATCAGAGCGATTTTCTGGCGGTCGAGCGCGCCGCGGTCAATCAGCAGTCGGCGATGATTCTTGAGAACATCGGCCAAGGCGTCTGCATCGTCAACCTGAACGGGCGGCTTGTCTGGGCGAACCCCAAGATGCGCAGCTACCCGGAGGAACTCATCACTCAGGTATGCGGCGTGTGCGTCAAGTCGTTCGGTGCTGCCAACGAAAACGACCACGGGCGTCCGGCGCATCACCGTGCCCGGCGCGTGAGTTTGACGAGTCCGCGCGACGAGTATTTTGAAATCACGATTTCACCGATTCTCAACAGCCGCGAGGAGGTCATCCAGATCGCCGCGGTGGTTTGGGACGTGACGCACAGTCGACGGCTGCAGAAGAAGATCGACGCGATCGATCTGGCGGGCCGCGAATTGGTGCGGCTGGACGGCGAGTCGACGGCGGCGATGAACGTCGAAGAGCGCATCGACCTGTTGGAGCAGAAGATGCTCCGGTGCATGCACGACCTGCTCCACTTTGACAACTTCGCGGTTCTGCTGGTGGACAAGAAGACGAACCGGCTGGAGTTTGTGCTGCAGCACGGCATGACGCCGCGAAGCCAGGGCTACGAAATCAACGCCCTGCCCGAAGGGAACGGGATCAGCGGATACGTCGCCGCGACCGGCCGAAGCTACATCTGTCACGATACATCGAAGGACCCGCGATATCTTCAGGGACTCGAGACAGCGAAGAGTTCGCTGACGGTTCCGCTTCGATTTCAGGACCGGATCATCGGTGCGTTCAACATCGAGTCGGACCGGCTGGCGGCGTTCAACGAGGAAGATCGGCAGTACGCGGAGATTCTGGCGCGCTATGTCGCCATCGCCCTCAACATCCTCGACCTGCTGATCATCGAGCGTAATGAATCCACCGGGCGTCTGGCCGACGACGTGATCGGTGAGATTTCGGGCCCGCTGAACGACATCATTACCGAGGCACAGACGCTCAAGGAAGAGTACATCGGCAACGACGATCTTCGTCACCGTCTCAACGCGATCTGCGATCACGTGACGGAGATCAAGCAAAAGGTGAAGGACGTTGCGGTCCCGCGCGGCGGCATCCTTGGGCGCTGCTCAGCGCAGGCGTCGGACCCGCTCTTGTGCGGGAAGCGCGTGCTGGTGGCGGACGATGAGGAGATCATCCGCGAGACGATCGCCGGGGTCCTGCGAAAGGCCGGCTGCGAGGTGGAGACAGCGGCGGACGGCGCGGCGGCGATCACCGCGGTGAACGCGCACACCTTTGACCTGCTGGTGGCCGACATTCGAATGCCGCACAAGAGCGGCTACGAAGTGTTTGCGGCGGCGCGCGACTTGTATTCGGACATCGCCGTCATTCTGATGACCGGCTTCGGGTATGACCCGAATCATTCCATCGTTCGGGCGCGTAAAGAGGGCCTGAACGCCGTTCTGTTCAAGCCTTTCAAGGTGGAGCAGCTTCTGGCCGAGGTGCGGGGCGCGTTCCAGCCGGCGAGCTGAGATCAATCCAACTGGAATTCCCAACGAGACCAGGGTTCGGAGACGGGGTCGTCCGTGGACAGGACGTGGCCGCCGATGAATCCGACGTTCATCCTTCCCATATGGCGCATCGCGGGAAACCAGGACACGCCTGATTCATA
>CAZCGF010000202.1:0-7896 GCA_964498115.1 uncultured Planctomycetaceae bacterium
GAGCACGTGTCACGCGCGGCGTGGGAATGGGTTGATGATCTCAAGACCGGCGGGCGGCGATGATCCCGGGATGTCCTCGGAGTACAAACGGCGAACGCCGGCCTCCTGGCAGGCGCCGACGATCAGCGCATCCCAGAATGACCAGTGCTTTTGAGTGTGGAGAATGCGGGCCTGCTCCAGAACGGCGGCGCTCGGCCGAGTCAAGGTGAGCACGCCGCTGAACTCCGCAAGCCGCTGCCAGGCCTGTTCAGCAGTAAAGCCCTGTGGCGCCAGTTTCCGGGAGGCGGCAATGAATTCACAGGCCACCTGCCAGAGCAGGACGCCCTCACGCGCGGAGTCGATGAGCTCCAGAGCGATGGATTGTCGAACCGGATCGGATTTTTCGCAGGAATAGACCAGCACGTTGGTATCAACGGCGATCATGCAGCTCATCCCGTGTAGGCAGCGGGCCGCTCAGATGAAAATCCATCTGGGCGATGCCGGCCCGCAGTCGGGCCATGGCCTCGGCCCGATCGCCATTGGAGGGCGTGTCGAGCGTTTGGACGATCAAGCGCACGCGCTCCTGTTCGCGGAGGTCCAGAACCTCCAAAGGGCGCAATGCACCGTTGGTGAACACGGCTTCGACGACGCGGGTCATGACTTCATTATATCGACGCCTGCACCCGGCACCCCGAGGTACCACAAAAAAACCCCGGCGACTCTTCATCGCCGGGGTCGGTGCCTTAAGCACCCCCACGGGGACTCGAACCCCGGTCTCCAGGATGAGAACCTGATATCCTAGGCCACTAGACGATGGGGGCCGGATAAGCCCGGAAACCGATTCCTCGATTGGCCGGGCAGACTTAAGGAGGACGGGGGGTATTAAAACGCTCTGAGGGCCCTTTGGCAAGCCTTTGCCAGCCCCTTTGGCCCCCCACTTTCCATCTACTTTTCCACTATCCGGACCTCGGTGGACTCTTGGCTGCCCCCTACCATTTGGGGGGCCCGGACAGGCCCGGAGGACATGATGAGACGGACAGATATGACTCCCCCCCGCCTAAGAACCCGGTGGCGTCGCCCCGGCACGGTCATGGTCTTCGTCCTGGGGATGCTGACACTTCTGGCTCTTGTCGGTCTGGTCATGATTACCCGGACACACGGCGAGGCGCGCCGCGTGAACCTGGACGCATCTTCGCAAACGGCGCGGTCCGCCATGTCGAGCGTGGTCCGTTCGGTGCAGGATCGCCTGTGGCGAGATATCTGGGGCCCGTCGCCGGACACAATCAACCCACCGCGACCGCTTAACTCAAATCGACCTGCCGCCGCCCCGATGGTCCTGGAGAATAACGAGGCGTTCGACGCCCCCGGTGAGAACGATCGCTGGCTCTCTTCGACGATTCCCTACCTGCTTTACGAGACCGATCCCGCCGCGGTGCTGCCGCCGGTTTATGGCGAGCCGAGGGCGCTGCCGACCTACATCGGCGTTACGCCGCCCCCCGGTTATCCGCTCACCGAAGATCACGTTCTCTCGTGGCGCTACGTCTCCTACATCGGGTCTGACCTGCTGACCAACGACTTCCTTCAGGGTGGTTTGCAGCCGTTCGCCTGGGCGCAGAATTCCCGAATTGAGGCTCCGATCCCTGTTCAGTATTCGACGACCAACCTTGAAAACGTCAATGTCATGCAGACCCCGCCGCCGGCCAGTTACGGCCTGGCGATGATCCCCGGCTCGACGACCAATGTCACCATCTCCGAGGCGCGCGACAACTGGCTTTCGCTCGCCCACCAGACCAGCCTCGGCATGGCGCTTCCCGGCGTCACGCATCAATTCCCCTACTTCGACACCAATGCCGACGGCGCTGTCGATCTCTACGACGCTGACGGCGACGGCGTGCCCGATTCGCCGCTGAGCATGGTTATTCCGATCGACACCGAAGGCGCCAACAATCCGCGCCAGCTTTACGCGGCGGTGCGGGTGGTCGATCACGGCGGCATGCTGAACGTGAACACGGCATCGAGCCTTGCGGCGCCAAGCGGCGGGAACACGTTCGACGAGGGGCTCGCCGACCTCCAGCGACGCGGCCGACGGGCGACCGAAATCCTCCTCGACGAAGTGGTGCATCCTGACGACGCGCTGGGACGCACCACCGAGATGATGAGCTACCGCTCCGACGGCGCGTTGGCTCCCGATCCCATCGAATACGACGCGGACGTGGTCCGCCGCGAGTTGATCGGCGGCACACCTTCCACTTCGGTTGCGTACCATCCCTACGGCATCTCCGAAGAGGCATCTCTTCGCCATCGCAACATGCTGGTCCCATACGGCCGAAAGTCCGAATGGGAGGAAGTCGTCAACGGCGGCGGTGATGAGTACGTGAACATCGACCGGGCCCTGATGGGTTCAATGCAGTGGACCCGGCAGATGAACGGCCTCAACGAGACTTCGTACATGCGAAACGCGGTCAGTAACGTGCCGCGATGGAACCGATTCAACGCCAGTTGGGGCGCCGCGGACTACGAAGGCGTCCCGTCCGGAGGAACAAACAAGGGCTGGCGGACGATGATCGACGAGCATCATCGCTACTTCGTACGCCGGCCGCTGCTGACGACGGTGAGCCACTTCATCGAGCCCCCGCCGGTCCTGACGGCGCCGGCCATTCCCTCGATTGATACGCGCATCGTGCAGCTTCGGGCGCTGGGCATGGATTGGCCGGTGCTTGATACGGTGCGCTTCGGGACGGGTCCGGCGGTTCCGACCCTCTCCGCGGCATATGAGAATCTTCCCGACGTCCCCGAGTGGGCCCGGCCGCAGCACATTGACCTGAACATGGGCAGCGTCGGCAACGGCGGCGCAGCGAAGGAAGACTTCATTCGCTACAGCGCCGCGGCCATGTATCTTGCGCTGGAAGGCGTCAACGAGTATCAGGGCCAAAACCTCGCGGACGATCGCAATCGACAATGGCTGGCCTGGCAGTTCGCGGTGAACCTCGCCGACTATCGCGATGCGGACAATGAGCCGACGATCGTGAACATCACGCCCTCTTTCGGCCCGCCCTTCCGCGTGTTCGGCATTGAGAAGCAACCCTTCCTCACCGAGGCCTATGCCTTTGTCACCGCCGGCAATACTTCATCCGGTCCCGTGCCGGTCAGCGGGCCGGGCGACAAGTGGTTCTTCGCGTTTGAGCTTTTCGTGCCGCCGCTTTGGAACATTCCGCTCAACTCGCCGGATAATCTCTACATCCGCGTGCAGCCGTCGATTCCCGGCCTGGGTCTGCTGCCGCTGTCCAGTTTCCGCAATGCCGGAAACTTCGCACCTGTTCTGTCGGCCGACGGCGATGGAGACTTCTTCGTTCTTTGTGGGTCGAAGGCCGACGCGCCTTCCTCGCTGACGCCACTCGTTCTGGCCACCTTCTTCAGCAATCCTCAGTTCAAGATTCCGGTCAACGGCCAGGGCACGATTCAACTCGTCTATTCAGCGACCGGTATCGACAACGATCCGTCTGATACCGCGTTCCATGTGCTCGATACGATCAGCCCGGAAAACTCGGGCGACATCGCCGCGAACACGCTGTCCGACTTCGTCAATCTCAGCAACGACATCACCAGTGTCTGGGCCCGGCGCGATCCGGGTTGGGCCGTCGGCACCAAGCGTGAGTTTTCGCTCCTTCGCAGCACGAAGGGCTGGCGCTTTACCACGGCCTTGCAGCGCTACTCCGAGGGACAGCCTCCGCCGCTGCCGCAGAGCCGCCCGCTGTGGCTGCGGCCCTCCCTGGGCAAGCAGAACACCATTCAGGACAGCCTCGACAAGATCGTTCCGCAGAACATCTGGCCGGCGCGGGCTCGGATGACAGACATGGGTCTGGCCGGGATTGATCCGAGGGACAGCTTTAATGATCCGCAGCCCTATCACGATTTCGACTCGGTCGGCGACCTGAGCCGCATGCTGATGATCGGGGCCTTCAATCGCACGCTCAATACTGACCCGCCGCTCCTGAGCGACCGGGATGGGGCCGCGATGCTCGGCAAGCGCAGCGTTCCGGAGTTGCTCACCGAGACCCTCGCCAGATCACCGACGACCGATCTGATCGGTGACGGATTGATCCGCATCGCCGCCGGTCACGTCGATTTCAAGGATGCGATCAAAGTCGGCGGCCGGCCGTGGACGGCAAAGCTCACCGACTACTTCACGACCTCCAGCGCGATTTTCGACCAGATCGACAACGATGGCGATGGCCTGTTTGACCTGGCCGATCCGACGGAGGGGTCGAGCCTGCTTTATCGAACCGCGGGCAAGATCAACATCAACACCGCTCCCGTCTCCGTCCTGCGGAGCGTGCCGTTCATGTCGCTCATGCCGGGCTCGGTGGAGTACATCAGCGCCGGGCTCTCATCCGGCAGCCCGGTCAACGACTTTGCCGCCCTGGCCCCCAACGGCGCTTTCTGGGATTTGGCATCGGCCATCGTCTCTCGGCGGGAAGTTCGTCGGGTGCCGGTGTTTGAGTGGGACCCGGTTTCTCTTCGCATGCGGATTGTCGCCGTCGCGGGAAGACCGGCCGCCGCTGCGCGACCAACGCCTGCTGACTCCGGGCCGTTCGGCCACCTGTTTGAGTTGCCGAACATGCTGCTGGTCACCGATCGAGGCGGGACCGCGGGCGATGCGCTCTTCCACATTGATCGATATGCCCTGACGCCTGCGCCGATTCTCGACAGCCACAAGGTCCGCGTAACCGATCCGAGTGCCGGTCCGTCGGACATCTTCTCGCCGGACTTTCGGTTCAGGCGCGCCGACGACGACAACGATGGCGCCTTCAGCACGCCCGAGGGCTACTATCTGGATTACATCCCCGTTGTGCCGACTGGACTGCCGGCGCCGGCCCCCGAAAACCCCGGCCTGCGGGCGCGCGACATCTTCCTGTCCCGTTTGGCCAACATGCTGACCGTGCGGTCGGACGTGTTTACGGTGTATGTCGCGCTGATCGACGAGAACGGCCAATACGTTCGGCGCAGCCAGTTGACGCTCGATCGCAGCGAGTGCTTCCGCCGGCCGCCGGTCGCGGGCACTTCGCAGCCGCCGACGCTGCCGAACATCCTCACGCGCTCGGACGGCTCATACGCCGAGGACGTGCGCTAGAACGTGCGTTGAAAGAAGCCGATTGGGCCAGGCTGCAACGGCGGTGCTTCTCGCTAAAAGCCGCTCTCCGCATCAACGAAGGTCGATGAGACCTTGGTCCCCAGTACGGCCACGGCGCCGATGACGACGAGGAAAATGAGCGCCAGCATGACGGCGTACTCCGTCGCTGTCGCCCCAGAGTCCTCCGTGACGAATTGTCTGAACCTGTTCCGAAGCCAGTTCATACGTTTCCCCCGTCGCCGCTGCGATTGATGCGACACCCGACGCCTACATTCGCCACGCTCGATCCCACTGCTCGGCCGGGCCTGTGAACTCACCCGGCCGGCTGGAGAAACCTTACAAATCAACGCCGCTAAATCCAAACCGGCCCACCCAAATTTACGCGAATACTGTCTCGGTCGCGTTTCAAGCTCGCGACGTGGTGTATTAACAGACGCCGGGCGCGTGGTTATCGGCGACTACGCCGTTCCGCAATGCGAAATACCCTCACTAAGAAGGCTGCGTCACGCGGGCAGGCGGTCGAAAAAGCGGCTCAGCTTCCGCATGTCCGAAAGCGGCGGACCGTGGCCGAAGAGGATCGTGCGCGGCTCAAGCTCGCCGATCCTGCGAATCGAGCGGCGGTTCTCGGCAGGGTCCACGCAGAAGAAGTTCGGCGGCGTATGTAGGCCCGGCCAGAGCGTCAGCAGGTTCATATTCAGAACCGTGTCGCCCGCGATCAGCAGCCGATCCTCCTCGCGAAAGAACATGCAATGCCCCGGCGTGTGGCCCGGCGCGTGAACGACGCGCAGCGGGCCGATCATCTCGCCATCTGACAAAACACGATCGACTTTGTGCGGCGGGCCGGAGAACATTTTGCTCGACACACGGATCATGGCCCCGTCGGGGACCATCGGATTGCGGCCCTCCATGGCGCCCCGGTCCAGCTCGTGACAGGCCAGCGGCACGCCGAACTTCTCGCAGATCGCCTTCGCGGTGCCTTGATGGTCCGGGTGACAATGCGTCAAGGCGACCAGCTTCAGGTCGATACCGGTCAACGCCTTCATGAACCGCCGCACGTCGTACTTTGTGCCGCAGTCGATCAGGATATCTCCGACGAGAAAGGCGTTGATCACGTTGGAGGGAAAGCCGTCGATCTGCCAGACGTCTCTTGCGACGTTTCTCATGCTGCCGGTTGCTCCGTAAGCGAGGCGATGGCCCAGTGGTTAGTCCGAGGTGAGCGCGAAGGCCAGCGACTTTTTCTTTGTCACCGGCATGACCGCCGTCTTCGCGAGGATGACGAATCGCTCGGGCTGGCACCAGCCCTCGGCGGCCTTGTCGAGTTCGGCGGCACTTCGAAATCGCTTGAGTGCCTTGCCGTTCAGGGTGACGCCGGCGCACTGCGGCCGACCATCGGTCGTGAGACGCACGACGTTGGCCCGCTTCTCGATCGCGCCCTTATACGTGCCCTTGGAGGGCGCGATCGTCACCGTGACGCCATCGTCGGTTGACTCCTGCTCAAGGGTCGTGCTGCGAACCTCGCCATCCTGGTACGCGACCGTCTCACCGTCGTCCTCATAGAGCGTAAAGCTCGATGATCCCCCTGCAAAAACACGAACGATGAGTTCGTCGCGCCGCGAACCGTCCTTGCGCATCCCGAGAGCGTTCATCGTCTGATCGTCGACGTACATCATGGGAATGATCGCCCCTGCCCTGGCAAACAGCGGCAACCTCAGACGACCGTCGATATATGGCGGATGGCTGCCTGACAGGCCGTCGGTCGAGACAATCTGCGTATCGTGATACCACTCAAACCAGGTTCCCACGGGCGTCTCGGAATACTGCCTTTTCTCGCCGTATTCATGGTTAAGCACGACCATCAAACTGTCGCCGATCATTTTCTGAACGCAATTGTCGCGAGCCCTTTGATTGTCGGTGTAGAAATAAAACAGCGGAGGGAAAACCGGATCGCCGAGGCGATTAGCACGGTGGGCGAGACTGTATAGATAGGGAATCAGTTCGTATCGCAGTCGGATATTGGCCAGGTTACTCGCCATGTCGCCGATGCGGTCCGGCGCTGTCTCGTGCTGGTTCTTTCTGTTCGACGTGTGCGGGCGGACCGGGACATCGGTGAGTGCTGAATCGGCGAACCACTTTGTGTAGAGATCGTCGACGTCACCGTCGATCGCGCTGCGGTGGAAGCCGCCGATGTCGGAGCCGAAGTAATCGATCCCCGAGAGCGACATGTTCGTCTGCACGTTGGCCTGCTCGGTGAGACTGGCCATGTTCGAGCCGGTATCGCCGGACCACATGGCCGCGCCGTGGCGCTGAATGCCCGACGTGCCCGATCGCGAGAGAATCCACGGCCGGCGCTTCGACTTATTCCTCTGGTATCCGCGGGCAATGCTCTCCGACCACGAAAGGTTGTAGAGGTTGTGCGCATCCGCGTGGCGCATGTCGCCGTTGTAGATGCCGTCGGCTGAGTAGTCCTCCGGCTCGCCGAGGTCCGTCCAGTGACCGAGCACGCCGTCAACGACGAGCGCCTGACGCTTCGTGTCGTGCCAGTAATCGGCGGCCGCAGGGTTCAGCCAGTCCAGCATCCCGCCGTGCCCCCACCAGCTCTTCAGGAAAATCGGCTCGCTGGTCCCGCTGCCGACGAGGTATCCCTTCTTCGCCAGGTTGCGATGTTCCGGCAAGCCGCGCGAAATGTACGACTCTTCAATCACGACGACGCCGACGCCGGACTTCTTCGCCAGCGCGTGCAGCTTGGCATGCGGTCGAGGAAAACGCTTCCTGTCCCATTCGAGACA
>CAZCGF010000203.1:0-7847 GCA_964498115.1 uncultured Planctomycetaceae bacterium
TAAGGGCGGACCTGCCGCGCCAAGGATGACGGACTTCGCGAGAAAGAATTCGACGATGGTCCCACTAGCGACGTCGTCGAATGAGGAGACCCGCAAAGGCCAGGAGCGAGAGCGCGGACGGCTCGGGCACCAGTTGCCAGAAGCCGCGAATCTCACCGCCCGGAAAAGCGTTGGAGTGAATGTTCAAATAAGCGCGACCCTGGGCGATGGCGCTAGCCAAAGCGATCTCCGCGCTGGCGGTTGTCCCACCATTCGCCGAGACGAAGGACGGGTTGTAGCTCGACGAAAGGGTCATATCCATGAGGATGTCATACATCCCGCTGGAGACGCCGATCGGGAAGCCCGCAAAGAACGGGGTGGTCGTCATGACGCTTGCCGTTCCGGTGCCGGCCACCGCGGTCGGACCGTGGGTGTGGGCGGCGGTGGTGGTTCCGATGAGGCCGCTGAACTCCACATGCATCTGCATGGTGTGAGCGACATCGTCGTAAACCAAAGTGGCGAAACCGGTGCCGGGCGAGGCGTTGGGCGGCGCTTCACTGGGGCCGTCAAGATTGGCCTCGTATGAGATGATGGTGGCGTTTGCCGGTGCAACAGCCAAGCCGAGCGCGAGCGCGCAAATAGTCAGCCTTGCTAAGCGAGTCATTTCCGATCCTCCGTTCATATGTAAAGATTTCCCGGATAGAAGTGCACGGCTGACCCACCAATGCATTCCTACGGACCCGCCGAATGTTCGGCACAAAGCCCTTGCTCGGTAGGGAAAAGCGTACCGGAACTCACAGAGAAAATCAAGTCGCCCGCCTGAGACGCGCGGGCGTGTGCCGTGGCGAGGCGAGATGGGGCCTGCGCTCGAACTGCCGGTTTGATATAAATTTATGGCGCGGGATGCATGCGGCGTATCGCAATTGGCCCCGGTTTGCCAGATTCCCGCCCGCGCACTCATAATGTACGTCCAGACGCAAGCGCACGAGTTATCAGGAGGCGACGCCATGAGTACGAATCGAATGTCCCAGGTGCAGCAGGCGATGCAGGCCGAAGGCCTCGACGCCCTGTTCGTCGCCAATCCGAAAAACGTCCAGTACCTCGCGGGCTTCAAGACGACGATGCCCGGCGAGGTGCAGCACTTCGGCGACCCGGAAGGCTACGCCGTCATCTACAAGGGCGAGTGTCATCTGCTGTGCGACGGGCGATACATCTCCGGCGTGCGAAAGCTCTCCGGCATCACCCCGCAGCTCATCACCTCGCCGACGACCGCGCGCACCTTCGCCGACAAGATTCGCGAGATCATCGGCAGCGGCCGAAAGACCGTCGGCTTCGAGCGCGGCGCAGTCCTCTACGGCGACGCCGTGGCGCTGATGGAGTTCTCGCCCGATATCGACTGGAAACCCGCCGACGACATCCTGACCACCCTGCGCGTCATCAAGACGGCCGACGAAGTCGAACTGATCCGCAAGGCCCAGGCCATCACCGGACAGTGCTTCGATCATATGAAGGCCTTCATCAAGCCGGGCATGACCGAGAAGCAGGTCGGCGTGGAGATCGAAACTTATCTGCGATCCAACAGCGACGGAAACTCGTTCGCGCCGATCGTCGGATTCGGCGAGACGGCCTGCAATCCGCACTACACGCCTTCGCCGACGCGCAAGCTCGAAAAGAACCAGATGGTGCTGCTCGATTTCGGCGGCATCTACGAGGGATATTGCGGCGACATGACGCGCATGCTGTTCTTCGGCAAGGCGGACGACCGGTATCGGGAGGTGTACGACCTCGTGCTGACGGCGCAGAAGAACTGCGTCGCCGCGGTGAAGCCGGGCGCCGTCTGCCAGGACCTCGACGCGGTTTGTCGGGACTACTTCAAGTCGAAGAACTGCGCCGACGCATTCATGCACGGCACCGGCCACGGCGTCGGCCTCGCCATTCACGAGGACCCGCGACTCAAGCCGACCTTCCGCAACCCCGTCGCCCCGGGCATGGTCTTCAGCGTCGAGCCGGGCTTGTACTACGCAGGCTGGGGCGGCATTCGCATCGAAGACCTCGTCGCGGTCACGCCCACGGGCTGCGAAAACCTGACGACCACGCCGAAGGACTTGATTGAGATCCCGGTATAGGCCCGCCAGGCTCGCTGGAGAACCACGCGATGAAACATGCTGTGATCTTGCCGATGACGGTGGCCGCCACCTTTCTGTTCGCCGGATGCGCCGCCGAGACGACCACGACAAAGGAGTCGGCCGATGCCCCGCGCATCACGCAGGTGGAGTCACCGCAGGCACTGAAAAACCTGATGGCCCACTGCGACGTCGAGGTCATCCACGCCCTCGATCACGAGCATTTCGTCAAGGGCCACATCCCCGGCGCGGTGAATGTGGACTATGAGAAGATGACCGAGTCGATGCTGCCTGCCGACAAGGAAAAGCCGGTGGTTTTCTATTGCGCCGGCGGCGGCTGTCCGGTGAGTCGCATGGCGGCGAACAAGGCGATCCGCTGGGGGCATCAGCATGTCAGCGTTTTTGAGGGCGGCATCAAGGCCTGGCAGAGCGCCGGAATGACCGTCAAGACGGGCGAGTAATCTGCATCTACAGCATTGAGCCCGCGGGCCGGCTCAAACGCTCGACGGCTCCGCGGAGTCTGCCCGCAGACAGGTTGCCCAGGCCGGCGCGTTGCCGATCAAGTGCTGCTCAATCTGGCTGCATCCGTTGGCGGGAACCACGCTCCATATCAGCCTGCCGATCGGTGAGAGCGGCGGCGGATCGCGCGTCGTCTCGACGAGGCATTGCAACAGCGCCTGCTCGATGCGACTCTTGCCCAGCTCCGGTTGTTTCATTTCCTGCCAGGTGCGGACGATCTGCTCGACGATGTCCGACTCAGAGCCTTCGCGCGCCTTGAGACACGCGAATGTCAGCAGCGCGGCGGCTTCCAGCCGATAATCGCCGTGGTAGGCAATGCCGAATTCTCGCGCGGCCTCCTTCACCCGCCCGTGCCGAAGATGATCCGCAGCCAGCAGGAATGATGCGCCGGCGTTTGGTGTGGCATCGTCCAGGAGTGCCCGCACGGCG
Organism: uncultured Planctomycetaceae bacterium; assembly: GCA_964498115.1. Classification (GTDB taxonomy): domain Bacteria; phylum Planctomycetota; class Phycisphaerae; order UBA1845; family UTPLA1; genus UTPLA1. The sequence goes on from CAZCGF010000203.1 coordinate 3,051, forward strand.
GCGGCCCGCGCGTCGACCGTGCTGCCGGTCCAGGCCGCGATGGCGCGAGTGTCTGTCTGAATCCGCCGCCGCCTTGAAACGAAGGCCGCGACAACGATCAGACTGACGAACAACAGGCCGATAATCAGAACGAATCTCACGCCGATTCTTGTAGTTTGCGACCGATATCGTGTCAATTCGACCGACAACCACCTCCGTATCGGTCCTTCGGCCGGCCGATGCCTTATCAATAAAACTGCTCACATGGTCAACGAGGCAGGTCGATGAACGACACCGGGAGGCTGTCTGGTCGGGCGCACCCGCGCCCGGGGAGAGCTTCTGTTCAGGGCTTCGCGGTTTGATCCATGATCGAACCGCGAGTCGGTGATTCTCGGTACTCCTCGGCGACTTGGGGGAGACCTGCAGGGTATTCGGGGCGACCAACTTGCATTCAAAATCATCCACACTTCATCCCCATCAGCGAAGTACCACCGCCGGCGCCCCACCGGCCAACCCATCACGCGTCGACACATCCAATCGAGCGCGCGACGAACTGCTTCGGTCGGTCTTCGACACGACTGTGGACGGGATCATCGTCATCGACTCGACCGGCATCATCGAGATCGCCAACAACGCCGCGACGAGGCTGTTTGGTTACTCCGAAGAGGAGATGATCGGACAGAACGTCAAGATGCTCATGCCCTCGCCCTATTGCGACGAGCACGACGCCTATCTTCGGCACTACCTGCAAACCGGCGTCCGAAAGATCATCGGCATCGGACGCGAGGTCGTCGGCCGTCGCAGGGACGCCTCGACATTCCCCATGGACCTCGCCGTCAGCGAGATGGCGGTGGACGGTGTACGCAAGTTCACCGGCCTCGTTCGCGACATCTCCGACCGCAAGCTGGCCGAGTCGCAGGTGGCGGCTCATGCCATGGCCCTGGCCCTGGCAAATGAAAACCTCGAAGCCCAGCGGGACAAGCTCGTCACGCAGGGCCGCGAACTCGAGGCGGGCAACGCCGCTCTTCAGGACGCCATGGTCAAGGCCGAGGCCGCGACTCAGGCCAAGAGCGAGTTCCTCGCCAACATGAGCCATGAAATCCGAACGCCGATGACCGCCATTCTCGGTTATGCCGAGATCCTCGGCGGACTCGCCGCAAAGGCAGACGCCCCGCGCGAGTGGCAGGACGCCATCGCCACGATCCGCAAGAACGGCGAACACCTCATCACCATTCTCAACGACATCCTCGACCTCTCCAAGGTCGAAAGCGGCAAGCTGACGATCGAAGAGATTCCGACGGACCCCCGCGACCTCGTCTCCGGGGTCTGCGAGCTGATGAGGAGCCGCGCGAATCTCGGCGGACTCTACGTCAATCTCGAACTCGAGGGCGAGTTACCCACCGCCGTCGAAACCGATCCGACGCGCCTCAGGCAGATTCTTCTCAATCTCGTCGGCAATGCCATCAAGTTCACCTCCGAAGGCGGCGTGACCGTTCGCGCCTCAAAGCCCCGGGCCCACGACGACCTGATCCAGTTCGACGTCATCGACACCGGCCTCGGCATCAGTCCGAAGAAGCAGAATCAGTTGTTCTCCCCGTTCTTCCAGGAAGACTCCTCCGTCACCCGGCGCTTCGGTGGGACGGGCCTGGGGCTCGACATCTCACGGCGCCTCGCCCGACTGATGAACGGCGACCTCGTCCTCGTCGGGTCCAAACTGGGAGAAGGCTCGCATTTTCGCGTGACCGTTCACGCCCGGCCCATCGATGTCGACGTGATGGGCACTGTCCAATCTCGAAATCACGGTCGCCGTGATCTGGATGTGTCTTCGGAAGCGGAATTGAGAATCGACGGGCCGTATCGCATTCTTCTCGCCGAGGACAGTCCCGACAGTCGCAAGCTCATCTCGCACTTCCTCACCAAAGCCGGTGCTCAGGTTGTGGCGGTGGATGACGGCCAGAAAGTCATCGACGCCGTGCGGGTCGCTTCGAATGCGGACATGGCCTTCGACATGATTCTCATGGACATGCAGATGCCTGTCCTCGACGGATACGCCGCCACGCGCCAACTGCGCGAGAGCGGCTGCAAACTGCCCATCATCGCGCTGACGGCCCACGCCATGGCCGAGGATCGGGCGAAGTGCCTCAGCGCGGGATGCGATGATTACGAATCAAAGCCGATCATGCGCGCGAGGCTGATCTCACTGATCAACGGCTTCGCAGCGCGTGCGAAGGCAGCGATCTCCGAATGCGGGGTGTCATGAGTATGATCAATAATGGACAGATCAAGGTTCTTGTTGCCGACGACAATCGGGCGTTCGTGGAGTTAATCGCCTCTTTTCTCCAGAAGAGGGGACTTGAGGTCCTGACTGCCCGGGACGGACGAGAAGCGCGCAGCATCATCGAGAACCACGGGCCCGAACTGGTCATCACCGATCTGGTCATGCCCGTACTGAATGGTTTCGAGCTGTGCCGCTTCATTCGAAATGCCGAGACCGTCGGCTTCACCTATGTCGTGGTCATGACCGCCAAGTCCGACGCGGCCACGCTCTCCGCGGCCTTCGACGCCGGCGCGGACGACTGCATCCGCAAGCCCTTTAACGAGCAGGAACTCATTTCACGAGTCCGGTCGGCCGAGCGGATTATCCGCCTCGAGGCCTCCTACCGGCAGAACGCCATGCGACTCCACAGAGTCAACGCCGAAGTCGCCGCGGCCAATGACCGGCTCCTGCAAAAGGCGAGCATGCTCACCGCCTCCAACCAGACCGCGACCATCGAGAAGGCCGCCGCCGAAAAGGCGTGTCGGGAAAAGAGCGACTTCCTGGCCAACATGAGCCATGAACTCCGCTCGCCGCTCAGCGCCATTCTGGGATACGCCGAACTGCTCCACTCCGACGGAGACATCAGCAAGGCCCCGCCCCAGCGCGTCAAGGCCCTCGAAACCATCCTTCGAAACGGAAACCACCTCCTCGAGGTCATCAACGAAGTCCTCGAGTTGTCGAAGATCGATGCCGGACAGTTCCGCATCGAGCCGGCCCCATGCCGGCCCGTCGACATCGTCGAGGAAGTGCGAGACCTGCTGCAGGTCATGGCCGACGAAAAGGGACTCGGCCTCACCACCGACGTTGACGGCCCGATACCCGACATCATCGAGAGCGATCGCGTACGGATCAGGCAGATACTGATCAACCTCGTCACCAACGCCATCAAGTTCACGGAACGAGGCAGTGTCAGAATCGTGCTGAGACAGTCTCGCAACAGTCAGGACAACGACTGCCTGCAGTTCGACGTCATTGACACCGGGATCGGCCTCACGCTCGCGCAGCAGAGGGATATCTTCAACAGGTTCAGCCAGGCGGATAATCAGGGCCGCGCGTCCGGTCTCGGCACGGGCCTGGGGCTGGTCATCAGCAAGCAGTTCGCCCAGTTGCTCGGCGGAGACATCGAGCTGGACAGCCAGCCGGGCAAGGGCAGCACGTTTCGGCTCACGGTCGCGACCGCGGGCGTCGGTCAGGCCGCCGCGGCTGACGCACGATCGCTACCCGATGCTGAGCCGACGAATACGCTCGATCGCGGGCATCCGTCATCCAACCTCGGCGCCGTTCGAGTACTCCTCGCCGAAGACAACGAAGATTCGCAGCGATTGCTGTGCGAATTCATGCGCCGGGCCGACATTGATTCCGCCGTCGCACCGGACGGGAAGGCCGTCGTCGACATGGCGATTGCCGCCGAATCCTCGGACAAACCGTTCGACATGATTCTCATGGACAGACAGTTGCCCATCATGTCCGGTGTTGAAGCGACCGCTCAATTGCGCGCCAGGGGATTCCGCAAGCCGGTCATCGGCCTCAGCGCCGGCATCCAGCCGCACGAGATTAACCAGATGATGGAGGCCGGCTGCGTAGCCTGCGAAGCAAAGCCCATAACCCAGGAAAAACTCATTCACACGATTCGCCACTGGATACACCACGAAGGAGGAACTGACATGGGGCCAAAGAACGCAACATCCGAACCAATCATCAGCACATTGGCCGGCGATCCGGACATGCACGAGCTGGTCAGGGAATTTGTCGACGCATTGCCCGGCAAGGCGTCGCAGCTTCAGGACATGCTTGCCGCCCGCGATATTGAGTCGCTCGCCCGACTGGCCCACCAGCTCAAGGGCTCCGCGGGCGGATATGGATTCCCAGCGATTACGGATCACGCCGCCCAGCTGGAAGACACCGCCAAGCACACCAAGGATATTCAGAAACTCAACGATCAGGTCCGCCAGATCGCGGATATGTGTCATCGGGCCAGCGGCGCACCGCGATAGTCCGTCAGAGTCCATATGGTTAAACGACTGCTCATTGTTGATGACGACAGCTTCAGCGTCCGGCTGCTGGAGAAGTACCTCGCCAGTTCGGGGTACGAAATCCACAGGGCCGCCAACGGCAAGGAAGCCCTGCACATGGCGCTCCAGCTTGCCCCGGACATCGTCATCACGGATTGGGTCATGCCGGAGATGGACGGCCTCGCGCTGGCCAAGGCGCTCCGTCAGCACGAGGGTATCGGCTTCACCTACGTCGTCATGGTCACCGCGCAGTCGGACATTGAAAACCTCGTGGAGGCCTTCGAGTCGGGCGTCGACGACTTCCTGAAGAAGCCGATCAACCGAACCGAACTCACCGCCCGGCTCAGGGCCGGCGAGCGCATCATCGACCTCGAGCGCCGCGCCGTAAAGCGGCAGCGGGAGATTCATCGCCTCAACGCGGAGATGGCTGTTTCACACCAGAAGCTCGAGGCCCTGAACAACAAGCTCAACATGATTGCCGTGACGGAC
>CAZCGF010000204.1:0-7768 GCA_964498115.1 uncultured Planctomycetaceae bacterium
ACCTAAAAGTCGCACCGCCCCAACACATGACCGCCACATGCGTTGGCACAGTTTCCGCGAGGCTTGTGTCACTATATGTCACCTTCGCTTTCGAGCGGTTTGATCAACGCTTTCAAAACTCAAACTGCATCTGCTGCGACGGCGGCGCGGTGGGGGTCAGCACCGGCAGGCTGGTTGTGATTCCGGCCGGGAACTGGCCTTCTTTCACGCAGTCGCGGAGGACTTCGGAGAGGCCGAAGCGGGCGGCGGAGACGGCGAAGAGGGATTGGATGCTTCGCCAGTAGGTGCCTTCGCCTTTCATGCGGTGGCCGAAGCGGTTTTCGTTGAACTTGTTGCCGCGCATCTCCTTGAGACGGGCTTCCACGCGGCCGGCTCGTAGGGGAAGGGAAGACTTCAATCGAGAGCGAAACACTTCCTCAACGCTGCCGGGCAGGCGCAGGGGGATGTAGCTGGCCGATCGGGCGCCGGCTTCGGCGGCGCGGCGGAGGACCTCGGGGATCTCCTGATCGTTGAGGCCGGGGATGATGGGCGAGACCATGACACCAACGGGAACGCCGGCGTCGGCGAGCTTGCGCATGGCCTCGAAGCGCTTGGTCGGCGGCGGGGCGTGCGGCTCGATGGCGCGGGCGAGCTTGTCGTCGGCGTAAGGGATGCTCTGGTAGACGACGGCGCCGGCGACGCGCTGGAGCGTGGCGAGCAGGTGGGCGTCGCGCATGACGAGGTAGCTCTTGGTGATGATGGAGATGGGCGTGCGATAGTCGAGGCAGACTTCGAGACAGGCGCGGGTGATCTTGTAGACGGCCTCCAGCGGCTGATAGCAATCGGTCACGCCGGAGAAGCTGAGCGACTGGCCGCGCATCTTTGGACGGGAGAGCTCCTTGGCGAGGAGCTGGGCGGCGTTTGTTTTGACGACGAGCTTGGTTTCAAAATCGGTGCCGGCGCCCATGTCGAGGTATTCGTGGTAGGTCCGGGCATAGCAATAGGCGCAGGCGTGCTGGCACCCGCGATAGGGGTTGACGGAGTAGGTGAAGGGGATGTCGGGGCTGTCGTTCTCGGTGATGACGGACTTGGCGGTCTCTTCGAAGACCTCGATCTTGACGGCGGGCGGGGGCTCGAGCCATTGGCGGTGTTCGGAGGCGTAGGGATTCGGCGGATTGTCGATGAGCTTGATGGCCATGATGGGGGCGATCATATTCGGTTTAAGTTAGGTATTCAAGGGCCGGGGGCGGGGCCCGATTCGCAAAAAAACGGGGATATCCGGGGGGCTTCGTGGTTCTGTCGCAGCGGGAGTTACGGTCGGAGGCGGGGTTTGGCTGGCCGGGGCTCGCGTGAACGGGCGGGCCGAAATGACGCAAGGAGATACATGGCCCAACGCCGGACGCCCCTTACCCTCGCGGGAGAGCGTCTCGAAAGGAGTCGAGCCATGACCACCCACCATTCAACTATCCGAACGAGACGAAGCAGATTCCTGAGTGTAACGGGCGCGATGGCGATCTTCGCGCTTGCCGTGACAGGTTGCGGGACGCAGGCCGACAACATGACGCCGGGACCAGGCGCGCCCGTGGTGCAGCCGGGACTTTCGGCGAGCGCGAACAGCATCACGGCAGTGGCGGCGGGGACGCGGAACGACCCGGAGGGAATTGCGGCGCCGGCGAGCGTGAACAACGTGACGTGGAAGGATTCGCTGGGGGCGAATCGGTCGATGATCATCGGGCCGTATCTGTATCAATACGATTTCTCATTTAACGACGGCGTACAGACGGTGACGCGAAGCGCGAATGACGACGCCTATGGCCACGAGGGATTCGGCTACGTCGTTTCACATAACAACGTCAACGGCAACTCGCCGCTGGGCAAGGCGAATGCGCCGACGAGCATGGCGACGACGGTCTTTTCCGGCGGGCATCATGCGATTCATCGGGTGGAGATGCTTTACGATCGGGATAAGGAAGGCGGCGGTAATGGGATCAAGATCCCGGTGGTGATCGACTGGTTCGTGGCGACGGGGCGGGATCATCCTGTGTGGGCAGTGACGTGGAAGACGGGCCAGGCGACGAACCCGGGGAATATCAGCTTTGACGCGTACCGGATGGATGTGCGCGGGCCGTATGGATCGCTGAATTGGGATGGCGCGGCGTCGCGCAATGCGGGTGACGCGATCGGCGGCGTATCGTGGGGCGATGCGGGATTCAAGTTTCGCACGACGGACGCGATGCTGACGCTGAATTCGCCGTGGATTTATTCCGAGGCGAATACGGTGAACTTTACGCGATCGTGGACGGCGAACACGAACGCGGAGATGGGCATTGTTGAGACGATGCCGCTGGATAAGCAGATGGGCTACGGCGATCGCGTGGTGGGGCGCGAGCGCGGCACGAATTCGGCGGCGGCGTTTCCCAACAAGGGAGATTGCAACGGATTCGGCGATGCGCGGGTGTATGCGATGCCGTGCGTTACGGGCTGGCCCTATCAGTTGATGAATTACGACTGGGACCCGACGACGGGGAAGCCGGCGGGTGAGGCGACGGGGACGAAGCTGATCGCATGGGGCTCGCCTTACGGTTGGCTCGGCGCGTCGAGTTTCAGTTTATTCGATTACAGCGGGACGGCGGATGGCCGGGGCGATCGGTCGTATGCGACGCTGATCGTGCTGGGTCCGAAGAATCGGTTTGACGCGGGCGCGGGGATGTACACGGCTGACGGCGACGTGGCGATCGCGATCAAGCAGGTCGAGGCGATGGCCGCGGCGACGATCACGAATGTCACGGCGGGTTCGCTGGTGATGACGGCGCCGCGCGGGCCGGGTGCGGCGCAGACGAAGACGCTGGTGAACGGATACGACCCGAGTTACACGACGTATAACCTGACGGCGGCGGCGAACCAGGCGGCGTTTACGATGACGCCGGCGGCGGGGAAGCCGGTGAAGGCGCCGATCTTTGTAGTTCGCGAGTACGCGGCCGGGACGCTGCCGAGCATCATGGTGGATGGCGCGCCGGTGACGGTGAACACGGGGGCGGCTGACGCCGGGGCGTTTGTCTCGCTGAACACGGCGACGCAGGAGTTGTGGGTGACGCTTAACCGCACGGTGTCGGCGGCGACGACTGTGTCCGTGTCGCCTTAGGGTTTGGGGCACAGGGGGTTTGGTGCGGGATTCGATTGGTGTTCATCCGGCGTGCTCCCGGGCGAAGATGCGGTAAAATGCCTTCGCCTGCGGGGCACATTGGAGGAACCATCAAATGATGAGCAAGGCGAAGACGGTCAAGGAGTATCTCGATGGATTGCCGCCGGATCGGCGCAAGGCGATCGAGGCGGTGCGCAAGGTCATCAAGAAGAATCTCGGAAAGGGATACGCCGAAGGGATCACGTACGGCATGATCGGCTACTTTGTGCCGCACAGCGTTTATCCGCCGGGGTATCACTGCGATCCGAAGATGCCGCTTCCTTTTGCGGGATTGGCGTCGCAGAAGAACCACATGTCGGTTTATCTGATGTGCGTCTATGGCGATAAGGGGCAGGAAGAGCTGTTTCGCAAGGAATGGGCCAAGACGGGCAAGAAGCTGGACATGGGCAAGTCGTGCATCCGGTTCAAGAAGATTGAGGATGTCGCGCTGGACGTGATCGGGAACGCGATTGCCCGAGTGCCGGTGGATAAGTTCGTTTCGTACTACGAGTCAGTGATTAAGACGAGCGGCAAGCGGAAGAAGAAGTGAAGTGCCTGTGATTGCAGGACTGCTGCTAAGCGTCGGTGACAATGTTCTCAAGTAGTCCGACGAGTTCGGGCAGGCTGACCGTGGCGACCTGCCACAGGACGTCGTCGTTAATGTCCATGTAGTCGTGGACGATTCGATGGCGCATGCCGCTGATGCGGCGCCATGGAATCTGCGGGTGGGCTGTTTTTAGGTCTTCAGAGACACGCGTTGATGCCTCGCCGATCACTTGGACGAGATGTGCGAGCACGATTCGGAGATCTTCGTCGGCGTCGAATTCGGCACGCGTCTTTCCGCTTACCTTTGAGACCGCTTTTCGGGCGGTATCGAGCATGTGACCGAGATACACGCTGTCATCGTGCGGCATCGTCGGCCTCATACTGAATGACTGCTTCGCCAAGAATTCGATCGCGAAGGCGATGATTGACGAATTTGGGGTTAATCAGATCGATGCGACGGTTGTCAAATACGGATGACAGATCATCCGCTACGTCGACAATTTCCCAGCCCGGCGTGCGGCCTTCGGCGAACTCGACGAGCACATCGACATCGCTGTCAGGCCGGAAATCGCCGTGGGCGGCGGAGCCGAACAATGACAAACGGCGGATGCCATAGCGGCGACAGACTTCGGCCAGCTTTTCTCGGGAATACTGGACATTCGCTCGAACCATCTGGGCCTCCATTTTGCATTATAACGCCCGGGCGGCGGCGATGATGGCGTCGACGGACGGGAGGACTGTGTCGGCGGCGGGGCCGAGGGGGATGTAGGTGTCTTCGCCGACGACGCGGCGCATTTTGATGGGGCGGTCGCAGCCTTCGATGACGGCGGTGAAGATTGCCTCGCTGATGCCGCCGCTGCGACGTCCCTCATCCACGACAAGAACTCGGCCGACTTCTCGGGCGTGCTCGGCGATGGCTTCAACATTCAGCGGAGCAAGCCAGCGTAGATCGACGACGCGGACGCGCAGGCCTTCCTCGTCGCGCAGGCGTTTGGCGGCGCGGAGAGACATGTGGGCGCCGTTTCCGAAGGTGATGATCACCAGGTCCCGGGCATCGGGGAAATAGACGCGTGGCTCGCCGAGAGGGATGGCTTCGTCGGGCGGCGGATAGGGGAAGAGCCACTGGCCGTCGCCTTCGGCGTGGAGGTCCTTGGTCATGTAGAGGGCGATGGGCTCCAGAAAGGCGACGACGCGGCCGTCGACTTTGGCGAGTGCAGCGCAGGTGCGAAGCATGGCCGCGGCGTCATCTCCGCGCGAAGGGCATGCGAGGATGAGCGAGGGGATGTCGCGCAGGGCGGTGATGCTGTTGTCGTTGTGGAAGTGACCGCCGAAGCCTTTCTGGTAGCCGAGCGAGGCGATGCGAATCACCATTGGGTTTCGATATTGATCGTTGGAGAAGAACTGGAGCGAGCAGGCCTCGCCGCGAATCTGGTCGCAGGCGTTGTGGAAGTAGGCGAGGTACTGAATCTCGGGGAAGGGGAGCATGCCCATGTTGGACATGCCCTGGGCGACGCCGAGGATGGTCTGCTCGTCGAGCAGGGTGTTGAAGACGCGGGCAGCCTTGAACTTTTTCCATAGTCCGGCGGTGCAGTAGTAGACGCCGCCTTTCTGGGCGACGTCTTCGCCGAAAACCATCATCTCGCCGTATTTTGCCATGAGGTCGTGCAGGGCCGAGTTGATCTGCACGGCGAGGTGGCGGGGCTCCAGCTTTTCCGGCAGGCGCGATTCATCACCGAAGGCCTCGACGCGCTTTTCGTGCGGCGCTGTGCGCCGGGCTTCGGCGTTGACCTTGTCCGGGTGATACGGGGCGAGGGGCTTCATGACTTCGGCGGCGGTGGTGAGCCTGGGTCGGGTGATGGCTTTTTCCGCGGCGGCGGCGGTGCGCGAGCGGATGGCCTCGTACTTTTCGAGAATCTGGGCGGCGGTCATCAGGCCGGCGCGCATCACCAGTCGGGCGGAGGCGAGCAGGGGATCGCGGGCCTCGGTGGCGGCGATTTCCTCGAGGGTGTGGTAAGCGGGCTCGAAGTCGGTACCGGCGTGGCCGAGCATGCGGATGGTCTTTAAATGCAGGAAGACCGGGGCGCGATGGGTGCGGCAGTAGGTGACGGCGTCGGTGACGGAGCGATGACACTCGATGAGGTCGAGTCCGTCGGCCTGGAAGTAGTGCAGGCCGGGGCGCTCGCGGAACTTGGCCTCGACCCAGTTGGGCGGCGTGCGGACGGAGATGCCGATGCCGTTGTCCTCGCAGACGAAGAGCACGGGGACCGGCAGGGACTGGTACGAAGCCCAGGCGGCGGCGTTGATGGCGCCCTGCGCGGTTGAGTGGTTGATGCTGGCGTCGCCGAAGCTGCACACGACGATGCTGTCGTCGGGCACGGGCAGGTTGTGGCCGATCTGCTTGGCGCGGCGGATGGCGATGGCGGTGCCGACGGCCTTGGGGAGGTGGCTGGCGATGGTGCTGGTCTGCGGGAGGATCCAGAGCGGCACGGAGCCCCAGACCTTGTGGCGACCGCCGGCGATGGGGTCGTCGGCGCTGGCGGCCTGGGAGAGCACGGTGTCGTAGATGAAGTCGACGGATGGGACGTAGCGGGCCCGCTCGGCTTTGAAGGCGCAGCTTCGGTAATGGAGGAATGCGGGGTCGGTGTGGCGGGTGAGGCGGCCGACGACGGCGTTGCCTTCGTGACCGGCGGAGCCGATGGTGTAGAAGGCGGCGTTTCGTGCGCGGAGCCAGCGGGCGATCAGGTCCAAGTGGCGCGTGACCATCTGCGACTCGAAGAGTTCGAGGAGGTCCTGGCCGGTGCAGGTGCCGCCTTCGCGCAGGGGCCGGTCCAGCGCGGGCGCGGGTGGGGCGGGTTCGCTCCAATCCTTAAGGATGGCAAGGAAGTTTTTGTCGACGACTTCAGCGCGGTTGAAGGTTGCGGGTGCTGCCATGCGGTCAAGATATACGCCGGGGGCAAAAACGCCAAAGACGCGGGACCGGCCCGGCCGGATTACGTATTTGCTTTAGGGAAGCACGGCGTGTCCGGTGACGGTACGATGGGCTAGGTCATGCAATCGGACACAGCGGCACTGTTCGGCGATCTGATCGATGACGACCTTGAATGCGTCGGGTGCGGCTACAACTTACGCTCATTAGCGCGCGATTCGAACTGTCCGGAGTGCGCCGCGCCGGTCATGGACTCATTGGTCCCTTTCCTGCCCACGTTTCGATTTCGACGATGTTCTGCGATTCGATGGATGCGGGTGGGGCTGGCGCTCTGGATGCTCTCAATTTTCGCGTGGGCTGCGGGAATCTGCTACTGTACATTCAGGGTCGTTTACGCGGTTGAAGTGCTGGTCGGAGCTCGCTGGTCATATTATTCTCTTATTCAAGGCGACTTCGCGTGGATTGTGGAGGTGATTGCTCTGCTCTGCGTAGCGCGTGGCCTTGCGATCGAAATGCGAGGATCGCGCCGGTCCGTCGCCTGTGCAGCCGCATTGGTTGGCACATTTGCATGCTTGCTGGGTGTTCTAACCACCTATCTTATCTTCACTCGACGTCAAGCAATGCTCAGTGGGTTTGGCTCCTTCACTGAGCTGTTTACGGAATTGGGCAGGCCGGCAGCACTTGTGGCAATAGCTGTGTTGCTACTCCTGGCCGTACGCCCCAAGCGAAGTGTTCGGGTTCGTATCGCTATCTGTGCATTGATTGCTGTGCAGGTCTTGCCCTTATTGGTAGTCCTTTATGAAGTCGTCCGGGCAATTGCGCCTAACAATACAAACGTAAACATTCGTGCGTGGTACTGGTGGGCATTTGGCCGACCTGCAGAGGCCACCTACCTGATGATTACTGCTCTGGCCCTCATGATCGTCGATCGCGGCCTTCGCATGCCCAAACCGGACCATTGAATTCAGGGCACAGTCAATTAAACCAAATCGCGTATTCCAGCAGGCGGCCTTCGAAGATATTCATCAGGCCGTCCCATGTGCGCTGGTCTGTGATGTCTCCCTCCTCGAGATAGGGGGCAGCGGCGCTGCCTTGCACCCAGAGGACGAGGTCGAAGCGGCGCGGCTCGGTGAAGA
>CAZCGF010000205.1:0-7751 GCA_964498115.1 uncultured Planctomycetaceae bacterium
TATCCCGCATGGCCCGACGGCTACACCGGCCTCGTCGAGGCATGGCTCCAGGACGGCGAACTCGACTCAGCCCTGAAATGCGCCGAGCGCGCCGTCGTCGTCGCACCCCAGGACCCCGATATTCAGTTCTACCTTGGAACGACGCTCCTGCTGCACAAAGACGGGCGCAGTGCCGAGGCCATCGCACCCCTTCGCAAGGCTCTCCGCTCGAATCCGAACTGGATCGCCTGCCTTCAAAACCTCGGTGTTGCGCTCGTCAAGAGCGGCCACACTGACAAGGCCGTTGCTTATCTCGAGCGAGCCCGAGACCTCGATCCCGATTCCGCCGCGATTCGCACCGGACTGGGTCATGCCTATCTGCGGCTTCAGCGGCCGTCCGCCGCGCGGGCCGAATTACAGATCGCCTTGCGTCATCGAAACGACCCGATCATTCACCTCGGTCTGGCCATGGCGTGGGCCGAAAACGACGCCGACGATCAGGCCCGTCGTCATCTGGCCATCGCCCTGGCACGCGATCCGCATCTCGCGGAACGGGCAGCGGCGTCACCAGCGCTGAGGCGACTTGGCGGCGAGCAGGAGCTGCTCGACGATCGTGACGTGCGCACGCCGACTCCCCCCCTGGACATTGAGTTGCCCGCTGCGCGTCGGGCGGGCGGGCCGACGGGATGAGGCCCGATTCTGCGTCACAGGATTGCACGGCATCGCATATCCAGGAAAGGCCGAGTCGCGCCTGGACTCACGCCGGCTTGGTGGCGGCCATTGCGTTTGGCTGCTACATCCCGTCGTTATCCAGCGAGTTTGTGCGGCTCGATGATTATCAATATGTGATCGACAATCCACTCGTACGCTCGGCGAGCTGGGAGGGAGTGCGGCGGTTTTTTGTTGAGGTCATGAATCCATCAACGGTGGCGGGCTACTATCAGCCGCTCACCATGCTCTCCCTGTGCGGCGATGCCATTCTCTCCGGCGCGGATGCGGATCGAATTGAGCCGTTTGTTTTTCACCTGACCAACGCCGCCCTGCACGCGGTGACGGCGGTGCTGGTGATGTTCCTGCTGCGATCGGCAACCGGCGATCTCATCTTTTCCCTGCTCGGTGCGCTGCTCTTCGCCGTTCACCCGATCCAGGTGGAGTCCGTCGCATGGATCTCGCAGCGAAAGACCGTGCTGGCGACGCCCTTGGCGATCGGTTCTGTCATTGCGTTCCTGCAATGGGGAAGAACAAGGAAGCGGGGCGCACTCGCCGTCTCGATCGCCCTCTATGTCCTCGCCAATCTCGCGAAGCCGACCGTCGTCCTGCTACCGCTGATCCTGCCGTTTCTGGATTACTGGCCGCTTCGTCGGCCGCTGGGGAAATGCCTGATTGAGAAGTGGCCGTTCCTCCTCGCGATGGCGCTGTTCACCTGGATCGCCCTTGTCAGCCAGTCGCAGTCGGAAGCCAGCCTCAGGGTCGCAAACGTTTTCAGTGGACAGGTCCTGGTCCAATGGATCGGCCTGCTTTGTTATGACGTCGTTCTTTACCTGGGCAATCTCGTATGGCCGCTTTACCTCTCGCCGGTGCGTGCACTGCCGGACGACTTGTCTCTCTCAAGTGCGCCTATCGCTGTCTCATGTCTGGTCGTGATCTGTCTGGTTGGGCTTTGGCTCTGGTCACGCCGGCGTGCGCCGCCTCTTTTCGTCGGCCTTGCGGCCTTCGCCATCCTACTTTCCCCTGCGATGGGGCCGCTCCAATTCGCGGCATCGTGCGTGTCCGACAGATTTCTCTATCTGCCGTCAATCTTCTTGCTGATTCCACTGGTGTCGGCCTGTGCGCTGGCCGCATCGCGCTACGCCATGCGAAAAAGCGTGATTCATGTCATGTTCGGGCTTGTCATTGCCGCGATGGCGGCACTTTGCCTCGTTCAGCAATCGGTCTGGGCGGATTCGCGAAGCCTGTGGTCGCGCGTCGAAGAAATGTCGCCCGATGATCCCGTTGCACTGAGCAACCTGGCGATCTTTGATCTGGAGGAGGGCAAGCTCGACGATGCACTCCGTCGCGTCGAACGAGCCGTCGAGGTGGCGCCGAATGATGCCCGATCGCTTCACACCCTCGGCCGCGTTCAGTCGCGGCGCGGTAATGGCGCCGAGGCCGCCGCGCTGATCCGCAAAGCGCTCGAGATCGGCCTGGGACCCAGTCAGGGAATCGGTCATGTTTCGCTCTCGCAAGCGCTGATGGTCACCGGGGACGACGACGGCTCGCGCGAGGCATTTGAGAAGGGAATAGAATTCGGCTGCACGCTCGCCATCGTATCCTCAAACATGGCCGATTTCGCCTTGAGCGTCGCACACCGCCCCGATCTGGCCGTCTATTACTACCGGCTCGCGCTGAAAGACGACCCCGAGAATATTGCAACGCGCTGGAACCTTGGAACGGCCCTGGAGGCGACCGGAGATTCGGAAGCGGCCCTTATCGAATATGGAGCGGTCAGGGCAATCTACGAAAAAAATGGCGAGCCCATGCCGGTGAGCCTTGCCGATGCACTTCGGAAATTAAAACAAAAGCTGGGCCGGTCGTGATGGGGCGCTTCTCTACTTTTTCGTCGGCTCCTGGGATTCCCGCGGCTTGCCCAAGCTGCCGCGCTCCAGAAACTGAATCCTGGGCGGCGCCGCGGCACCACCTGAGATGATCGTCGACAGGCCCATCTGCACGCTCATGTCCGTCGGCGTCACCCGCTCGATGGGCACAAGTTCCATATAGCCGCTCGTCGGATTCGGCGTCGTCGGGACGAAGACCGTCGCGTACTTCTGCCCTGTCGAGGTGTCCTCGATGGTGTTGGTCATCAGGGCGAGTGCCTTCATATTGTCACTCGGGAAGTCGATCAGCACGACGCGCTGCCCCTGATCGCCGTCCTTGCCGCTGCCGGAAAGGGCCTGCACCATCCGCTTGACCGAGGGGTAAACCGTATCGACAAACGGCAGCCGTTCCACAATATGCTCGACGAGGTCGATCATCCGCCGTCCCACGGCATTGGTACCCAGCCACCCCAGCAGATAGAGCATGACGAGGGTCAGGACGACTGCGATGAGGCTTTCGTACCACGTCGCATCGGTGGGGTTGAAGGCCGGCGGCGGGAGGTCAAGCTTGAAGGCCCATATGACAAATCGGGAGACGAGATTGACCAGGTGCGTGCCGACCCAGAGGGCCGATCCATACAGAAGGCTGAGGAGCCACGCCGTGACGCCGAGTGGAATCACCAGCAAGATGCCGGCGACGATTCGGCCGCGGATGGTCTTCGGTGCGACGGATCGCCTGCTTTTGGCGATGTCCGCTTCGACCGTGGGCTCTGGAGTCTGCGGTTGGGTCATTTACGGCGTCCTTGCGTGTCGGGAGTATATCCAACCGATCCGAAAAGGGCGAAGTACGGTCCTCTCAGCCCCGCTTTGCGGGGAATTCCTGGGAACCGGCCCGACTTCTTACGTATCTACTAAGGAATGGTGACGATTTTGCCCGGCGTGATTGTCCGCCGATTTGCAACGTTATAATATCCATGACGGGTCCATCGCGGCGGCTGCCCCAATCAACGCCGCAAAAAGGGTCAACCATGAGCACGATTGAAAAACAGGTCAGACACGCCAGACACCGCCTGTGGATTAATCGCTGGCTGGGACAGTTCGGATGGTCCCTTTTCTTTGGTGCCTGCCTTTGGGCATTGACGGTTCTGGCCGATCGACTCTTTTCGCTGGGATTGCCGCTTCGCTGGATCGCTGGCGCCGGTGCAGGGCTTTGCCTACTGGCATCGTTGATCTGGCTGTTCCGATCGCGAGAGCACAACCTCGCCGCCGCCGTCGCACTGGACGAGTCGGCCGGGCTCAAGGAGCGCGTCTCCACCGCCCTGGCCACGCAATCTGAAGCTAACGATCCATTCTCAGTGGCCGTTGCCGCCGACGCCGAGCGAAGCGTCACAGGCCTATCGGCAAAGAAACTGATCCCGCTCCGCTGGTCGGGCTCGCTGTCCTATGGCTCGATGATGCTCCTCGTCGGGCTACTTCTGCTTCTCCTCCCAGAGTTCGACTTGCTCAAAAAGAAGGAAGCCCAGGCCGGTCTGGATTCCCAGGCTGCGGTCGCGGCCCGGCTTCGTGATGTCGTCGCTCAGCCTGTCTCCGCAATTTCTCAGCTTGCCGAAAAGCAGCAGGACGCCGAGCTCGAAAAGCAGATCAAGGCGCTGGAGGAGACGCTGCGGCCCGATCCGTCAAAAGACCCCGACGTGCTTCGCCGCGAGACGGTCAAGCAGCTCGACAAGCTGCAGGACACGATGAAAGACAAGGCCAACGAAGATCGATTCAAGGCCCTCGACGAAACCAAGAAACGTCTGAAGCAGGCAGCCGAGCAATCCGACCCCAAGGGAGAGCTTGGAAAGTTGATCGACAGCCTTTCCGCGGGCGACTTCCAGCAGGCCCAGAAGGAGATCAAGGAGCTTCAGGAGAAACTGGCCAAACGATCGCGCGACGGCAAGATCGAGCCAAAGCAGGCCGAGGCCTTGCGCAAGCAACTCAACGACATGGCCCAGAAACTGCAGCAGGCCGCCCAGGATCAGCAGAGCGAACGTGAAATGCAGAACGCCGGCATCTCCAAACAGGACATGCAGCGCGTTCTCGACACCCTCGCCAAGAAAGACCCCAAGCAAATCGAAAAGCTCGCCAAGGAAATGGCCGAGCGCATGAAGGAGCAGGGAGTCACGCAGGAACAACTCAAGCAGATGATGGACAAGATCGCCCAGCGCCAACAAGCATGCAAGGCGCTCAAGGAGATGGGCAAGAAGATGGGCGACGCCTCCAAAAAGCTCGAACAGGGTGATTGCGAAGCAGCCCAGAGCGAACTCGGCGAGGCCGGCGAACAACTCAGCGAGATGGAGCAACTGGAGCAGCAGCTCAACGAACTCGAGGGCCAGCTGGCGCAGCTCGACGAGGCCCGAAGCGGACTCAACGAAGGCAAGGGCGAGGGTCAGGGAGAAACCGGTAACTGCAAAGGCTGCGGCGGAAATGGATTCCGCAAAGACGGCGCGCCGTGTCCGCATTGCAATGGAACAGGCGACGGCATGGGCGGCGCGGGTCGAGGCTCGGGTAAGCGCGACCGGGCCGAAGGCATCGAGGTCGGCTTCAAGAATTCCAAGGCGAAGGTCAAGACAACCAAGGGCGGCAAGATCATTTCGCAGCAGTTCGTGAAGGGACAGCACCTCAAGGGCAAGAGCGACGTCGAGTTTTTCGACGCCGCGTCAGCCGCTGAGATCGACGCAACTGACGCCCTGAACCGCGATCGAATCCCCCGCGCTTATCGCAAGGGCGTGAAAAACTACTTCGACCGCCTCGGCGACGAGTTCAATCCGTCCGAGCCGGCAAAAGCCGAGCCCTCCGAACCGAAGAAGGAAGAGGCCTCGGAGAAAAAATAGGATTTTCACACGGCCGGGGCCATGCCACTCATCACTCTCACCCGATCACCCTTACTTTGAAATCCATGGCGGCATCCTTTGTTCCTTCCAATAAGCCGACATCAAACAGGCCCCTGGATGAATAACTCGCTCGCCATCGTTGCACTTGCAGTTTTCGCTTCCGTCTCCGCGTGCAATGATGATGCATCCTCGACGCGGACCGACTCCGTCGTCATCTACTGCTCCGTCGACACGGCGATCGCCGAGCCGATTCTCGCCGCATTCGAAAAACAATCCGGCATCAAGGTTCACGCCATCTTCGACACCGAGGCCGGCAAGACCACCGGCCTCATCAATCGACTCATGGCTGAGCGCGCTCGCCCGCGGGCCGACGTCTGGTGGTCGAGTGAGGTATTCGGGACTATCCAACTCGCCGAGCGCGGCGTGCTGGCGAAATGCGATATCGCAAAGGCCACCGACATCCCGACGGCCTTCCGCGATCCCGAGAATCGATGGATCGCCGTTGGGCTGCGCGGCCGCGTCATCGCCTACGATCCGAAGCGAATCAAAAAAGAAGACCTGCCCCAGAGCTGGTCCGACCTCGCCGACCCGAAATACCGGGGCCGATTCCAGATGGCCGATCCCCGATTCGGCACCACGCGCGGCCACATGGCCGTCCTGCTTTCCCTTTGGGGCCGGCCGGAAATGGAAAAGTTCTATCAGGCCCTGCGCGCCAATGAGTGCAAATTGGCCGACGGCAACGCCAAGGCCGTCCTCAACCTCACGCGCGGCCTCGCCGATTTCGTCGCTACTGATACCGATGACGTTCTGCTGGCACAGGCCCGCGGCGACGCCATCGAAATGATCTACCCCGACCTCGACGCACCGGGCAGCCCGTCAAAAACTTCCGGCACACTCTGGATTCCCTGCTCCGTCGGCCTTGTGAAGGACGCGCCGAATCCCGGCGAGGGCGGCAGGCTCGTCGACTATCTCATCTCCGCTGAAGTGGAAGAGCTTCTCTTCGCCAGTGAATCGCGCAACGTGCCGGTTCGCCCGGAGCTTCGCGAAAAACTGAAGACCGAAGCGTCCCACCAGGCGACAGTTGACTACGCCGCCGCCGCAAAACTCCTCGACTTGTCAGACAAACTCGTCCGCGACATGCTGCTTCAGTGAATCGCATCATCGCCTTTCAATTCGCCCGGGTCGTCGGCTGGCTCGTCCTGGCCATGTCGGTCGGCATTGTGCTCGTCGCCACCGTGATCGAAGCTGCGCCCGGTACGCTCGCCGACCAGTCCGCGTGGCCGTCCCCTCGGCTCTGGGGATACTTCCGAACAACAATCGCCATGGCGTCGGCCGCCACGATCCTTGCGCATCTCATCGCCATACCATTCACCGCCGTCATGGCCGGCGTTCGACACGGTCGCCATCGCCGCGTGCTGACAGCTCTCATCATCATGCCGCTGGTGACGATGCCCAGCATTCACGCCTATGCCTGGATGCTTCTCGCCACGCGCAAGGACGGGATGGCCGGCGCGATTCTGAATGCCATCGGCTGGAACACGCCGGGGGCTCAGTGGGTGCAGGCGGCCGTCGTCCTGGCGAGCTGGCTATGGCCGATACCCGCGCTCATCCTGTCCGCCGCATTTCGACACATGGGACGACAGGGCTATCAACTCGCCCGGCTCGATGCCGCCGGACTTTCCGCCTTCCTCTGCGGGGCCTTGCCGCTCATGCGGGCGCCGCTCATCGCCGCTGTTGCAGCGACGTTCATCCTCGCGGCAACCGACGCCACCATTCCTCCGCTCATGGGCGCCACCGAAGTCTGGTCCGTCGAAATGCTGGCCGTCGCCGCGGCGGCATCGGGTTACGCGCGTCCGATCGGCTTTCTCTTCTGGCAGGCATGGCCCATGCTGGCGCTGATCATCACCTTCGCGTTGGCGGCGATTCCCGGCATTCGCAGAATGGCGGCGTGGGGCGATGAGCCGGAGGGAACAGACACAGGTGAATCAACGGGCGTGCCGGGCCGAGCATGGTTCTTCGCTTGCGTGCTCGCCGGCGTAATTGCGTTTTTTCCTTTGTGCGTCTTCTTGACCGAGTTCGGCTCAGCACGCGATGGGACAGGCCGTGCGATCATGACGGCATTAACGACCTACCGGACACACGGACTCGCGACGCTCCTGGTCGCGGCGCTGACCGGCGCCATGGCGTTCGTCGCGTCTCTCGGCGTCATTGCCGATCCGGACGATCACCCGTGGGCCAAGGCGTTCGGGAGGCTCGCATTCACCGCGGTCTTGATCACCGCCATCCTGCCGCCGGAGATCATCGGCACTGCCCTCGCCGCCACGTT
>CAZCGF010000206.1:0-7740 GCA_964498115.1 uncultured Planctomycetaceae bacterium
TTGGAGCGAATTGCCAATGAGATGAGATTGGGCGCCCCCAAGGTCCGCGGCTTGTCTTAAATCCTTCACGAGAAGCGGCGGTGCAGCGTCCGTGCGGTGTATTGAGACAAGTAGGACCGTAGCGATGCTCAACAACCAATTGAATGCGAAGATACCGTGATGTTGATTTCCGGTCATCGGTCGGCCCGCCTCACTCTGGAAACTGGAGTTTCGCCGTTCACATGTGTGCCCGTGTTTTCGCTCAGAGGCGGCGGCAAAATGCCGATGGAAGGGGCCGGCAGCGTATCAAGACGGCCCCATGTACCGCGGACATCAAAGCCTTGGAATTCCGGAAACTTCTCATAGAAGGTCCCGTCACCAAAATCTGCAAATGCTGAGTGGCCGTCGGTAAACAAGACATTGAAATAGGCGACTCGATCGTGGTAGCCCTTTAGTTCGCCGTGAGTAGGCAAAGTCCCACATCGATCATTCGTGAAGAGTGTTTGATATACCCGGGCCTCCATAAAGGCGATCGTTGCGCCCGGCGATGGCACATCAACTTTGGATCGGCCGTATATCCCACAACCGAATAGTCCACCGTTCGAGAAAAACAAGAGATTATTCATTCGGAATGAAGTGCCATTCGATTTGAAATAGGGGAATTCGGTTTCCTGGGCACTTCCATTGAAACCAGGCCATTTCTGCCATCCCCGGTCTTCTCCTGCGCAGCGAAACTCGTCAAAGAATTTGTCGCCGGGCTGGGTCTGCCCGTTTACAAACTCTCGTCCGTACAAGAGGTAATTGAAGGCGCGTGTTCGAGGATCGAACGCCTCGGTCCATCCTGTATAAGTCGCTGTGCCGGGCCCCCCTCCATACTCCGCGTAGCCTTCGCCGACGAAATTGAACGCCTGAGAATGAATGGGACCGAGCAGACGTCTCGTGTCCACCTCCGAATACGTCGCCATCAATTGCGCGATCGTCCGCAGGTTCTCGTTATCCGTGGCGACGCGGGCCCGGGAATGGTTGCCGCCGAATGCGGGCACGATCAGCGCGATGGAACCTGCGATGATCGAGCACGACGCGAGCAGCTCGATAAGCGTGAACGCCGGGGATCTTCTGAAACACCTTATCATTGGCACTGCCTCCTATTGGATGCACGGCGGCGCGCCGGCCATCCCTCGCCAAGATGAGCTCAGATTTTTCTATTTTCTCGTCAATCCGTCGCCGTGCAGGCGTGCCAGTGGCGGAACAGAACCACCGCGAACCACAGGCCGCCGATGCCGTAGGCCGCGCCGCCGTACCAGCCCTGCTCGGGGTATTGGCCGATCAGCGACTCCAGCGCCGAGCCGGTGCCGATGGCGTAGAAGACGAAGAACACCAATAGAAACGTACCGAAGAAGTAGCGATCGGTATCGCGCAGGGACTTGTTGCCCTCGAGCCAGGCCTCCCACGTGGTGATGCCTTCCATGTGCGGCTCGACGTGGTGCTTGAGGTAGGTGCCGGCGCGGATGATGGAGTTCTGCTCCATCACAAAGGCGAGCATCAGCACGAGGATGATGAACGGCATCGATGCGGAGGCGAAGACCGCATTGGACGCCAGGGCAGCGTAGCCGACGGCCGGGATCACCATCGTCCCGAGGACGAGGATGATGAAGATGCGCGCCTTGCTGGCTCGAATCTCATCGCGGAGCGTCAAGTACTGCTGCTTCATGAATTCTTCGATCGGCATGGGAATACCTCCAAGGGTGGGCATTGGTTTCGGCATTGGCTCACGCACTCTCCCCCGCATCATTATGCGTCGAATGGTGGGTTTTTGTCGAGCATTTGCGATGTAAATCGACGAAAGCGGCCAATTGGGCGACTTCGCCGATGCCGTGGATGCCTCCGACGCCGAACAAACACTCCAAATCACGCCCGGTTTGCGTTTGCTCGTGGCGGCACCGACACTAGGGCCTATGGCAGATGCAAGATACAGTCGAAAGCCGGGGGATCGACCGCCGCGGCGGGAGAGGCCGGGCGGTGCCGGTCGCGGTCCTGCGCCGAGCAGCCGGCGCGATGACGATGCGGGGGCGGCGGCGCCGGTCGGCGCGCAGTCGCCGTGGGTGCAACTGCGCTCGGCATCGTTTCACCCGTTTATCTTCGAGCGAATGGTGCGAACGGCGGACCCGGCGGCCCGGCCCGGCGACGTCGTGAATGTCTACGACAAGATGGGGCGGTTCTTCGGCCGCGGGATGTACAGCCCCAAGTCGCAGATCGTGCTGCGCATGCTGTCGCACGACGACCGGCCGATCGACGACGCCTTCTGGCAATCGGCGATCTCGCAGGCGGTGGCGTTTCGCCGGACGCTCAACCTCGACGCGGTGACCGACGCCTATCGGCTCGTCCACGCCGAGGGCGACGGGCTCAGCGGGCTGATCCTCGAGCGCTATGCCGATTGTCTGGTGATGGAAGTCTTCTCGCTGGGGATCTACCAGCGCGCGGGCATGCTCATGCGCGCGGCGGCCGAGGCGATGGGGCCGCCCACAAGTCTCGACCGGCCGGACAAGGCCTCGCCGACGTGGCGGACGATCATCCGCGCGGACGAGGCGATCGAGCGGATCGAGGGCTTTCGCGTCCGCGCCGACGAGCGCGAGATGTCCGGCAAGGTGACGATCCGCGAGCACGGCATTCGCTATCGCGTCGATGCGTCCGGCGGGCAGAAGACCGGCTTCTTCTGCGATCAGCGCGACAATCGCCTGCGCCTGGCGACTCTGTGCAGGGATGCGACGGTGCTCGACGGCTGCTGCTACACCGGCGGCTTCGGCCTGGCCGCCAAGGTCCTCGGCGGGGCGAAGGAAGTGACCTCGGTCGACATCGACGAGGACGCCCTGGCCATCGCCAAGGAAAACGTCAACCTCAACAACACGCGCATCAGCCTGGTCCACTCGGACATGTTCAACTACCTGCGGCAGATGCTGGCCATCAATCGGCAGTTCGACGTGGTCATCCTCGACCCGCCGAAGCTGGCCGCCTCGCGCACGCTGGTGGACGACGCCCTGCGGAAGTACCACGACCTCAACAGCCTCGGCATGAAGATGGTCCGGCCCGGCGGCATCCTGCTGACGTGCAGTTGCAGCGGCCTCATCTCGCGCGACATGTTCATGCAGACGGTGCAGCGGGCCCGGCCGATGGGGCGGAACCTGCAACTGTTCGAGTACACCGGCGCGGCGGCGGACCACCCGGTGATGATGAGCTGCCCGGAGTCGGCGTATTTGAAGGCAGCGTGGTTTAGGGTGTTATGATAACGCGGGCTATTTGGGCATCACGAAGATAGAAGCAGTTGAACGAAATCGTCCAAATCGGCCATGGTCACGATTCCGTCGCCGCTCATGTCGTACGCACAGTAACCAGGGCTGGGGGCCGCCGCGCTTAAGATCGCACTGATGAATCCCTGAATGTCGAGGCCATCCGCGAGGAAATCTCCGGTCCCGTCTCCGGTTCCGCCGACCAATATCGAAAGAGTGGCGCCGATGCTGGTGACCTCGCTGGACGAATTGGTCATGACGCAATCGTAAATCCCAGCGTCGCCTTCCGTTGAAGCGAGGATGCTGAGCGTATCCGTTGCCGCTCCCTGCACGTGGGCATCATCTGATAAATCGATACCGTCGAGTCGCCACTGAAAGTCTGGAACCGGGTTCGCGCATGCGACAACATGGAATTGTGCGTCGCCGCCCTCGCAGATGGTGAGGTCTGCCGGCTGTTCGTTGATGTCCAGCGACGGGCCGCGGTACACAGTCAGACCGCTGAGTTGCAGGTCTGCATACTCGGGTAGCACCTGGGAGGAGACTTCGGCGAGTTGCTCGAGCACGCCGGTCGTCAGGTTGTAACGATGGATCGGGTACAGGTCGTCTGTGCCGAACAGGTGAGTGAAAAGGAGGTTGCCGTTTCCGTCGTCCTGCATGCTGACGGGGGCATCCAGATTCACCGAAGTAGCGCCTGTGGGCAGGACTTCGACGATCTGGGACGCCGTGCCGTCGTCCACAAACGCGTGTCCGACCACAAGGTTTCTATCGCCTGTTTGACGATCAATTTCGAACAATCCGCCGAGGAACGAGTTGGGTTCGATGAAGATTGACTCGCTGACAAGAATTCGGCCGTTCACAACGGCCAGCGAGCGGCACTGGGTATTCATGACCGGCCCAACTCCGCCTTCGTCGTCGCCCAATGTAACTGTTCCGGCGGAACTTCCATTGACAATCAATGTGCGATTGAAGCCCCCTCGATAAGCAGTCAACCGGCTGAGAAAAGTTCTGTCCCCGGTCGCAATGTCAATCAGATAGACTCCGACGTTCTGCCATTCGGGAGGCTCGGTATGGCATGTCAATCCTACTTCGGAGACGACCAGAGTTTGGGCGTCCAGTAGCGCAACGGGACGCAGCAACAAAGGCAATGGCCCGTCGCCTACGGTTGGGCCGCTGATCTCTGTTGTGACATTGGTGTTGAGATCGTAACTGAGAACCGAGCTCATCGTACCGGTGTTCCAGTGGTCTGCTGTCGTGATGACTGTATGAGAGTTAAGAAAGAAGAAATCGCCCGCCTCATCCCAGATCGTTTGAGATGTACCCGGCAGGATGGCACGGTTCCCGGAATGGCGGTCTATCGTAAGAACGCCAAATGATGAGGCCTTCGCTCCAAAGCGAGCGAAGATGGAGCCATCGGTAGAACTTATCAATCGCAAATCAAAGGCGACATTGTTACCGGGTGTGGCGGGGCAATTAGGCGGACCGCGAGTGACTGTTTCCCGAACCGATACGGCATTATTACCTTGATTGTTGATTGCAGAAACGGGTCCATCACCTCGCACCAATCCTGAATCATCGCGGAGCTCAAGACCCGTCACGAGCCCTCTTATTAGGCCGGTCGTTGAGTTAATCGAGTAAACAGTTCCATACCTTCGCGAAGCGACAAGGAAGTCGCCATCGCACGGTGGGGCCTGGCTTGGAAGATTGTCACCCACGACATAAGGCGTGCTGAACGCGGATGTGCTGTTGCTCGTATCAGTGACCGTCGCGGTTACCTTTCGGTTCAGCGGAATCGCACCATTGAAGAGGAACTGGCCGGAGCTCAGCGTGGTACTGCCGAGGTAAATCTCGCCCTCATACTCGAGGTCACTGAAGACTTCGACGATGGCCCCGTCACCTGACGCGGCGGTTCCACTGACTGTCGACGCGGTTACGCCGTTGATGATCGGTGCTGAGATGCTGCCCTGTGCGCCCGTCGCAATGGCAATCCCGTCGCTGTTGTTCGACCAGATTGAGTTTTGCGTGATTCTGATTTGCGCCGAGGTGGAGTCCTGAATGCGAACGCCGTCGTCTCCATTACCGCGAATCGCATTGGCCGGACCGACCGTGTTCTGGCTTGTCCCGAACTGAAACAGGATGCCGCTGTCAATGTTGCCCACGGCGCTCATGCCGTCGGCACTGCTGCCGATCAGGTTTCCCTGCACCACGTTGCCGGTCGTAGCGGAGCCTTGAATCGTGACGCCGTTTGCCATGTTGCCGGAGATGACATTGGCATCGGCCGGCGCAGGCCCGCCGATCTGATTGCCGGTCGCGCCAACATGCAGAATGATTCCGGCCTGTGTGTTGCCGAGTGCGGACTGGCCCATCGCGTTGGTGCCGATTCGATTGCCGCGAATGGTGTTTCCTGATGACGAGTCAACGTTGATCCCGCGTCCGACATTTCCTGAAATCACATTGCCGGGGCCCACGGTCGTATTGCTGCTGCCGGGTTTGATGTGTACTCCGTTGACCCCGTTACCCAGGGCCGATTCGCCGGACAGGTCGCATCCGATGTAGTTTCCAATGACGTGGTTGCCGGTAGTTGCCGCGTCCTGAACCGCCACTCCGGCACCGGTATTTCCGGAAATGACATTACGATCGGCGATGTTGATTCCGCCAATCTCGTTTCCGGTTGATCCGCCGGCGATTAAGACGCCGGATTCCTGATTGGGAATCGAGGTTTGACCTGTTAAATCGGCGCCGATGATGTTTCCCTTCACCGTGTTGCCGGCGGAGTTATTGATCTGGATGCCGTCGGTTGTGTTTCCAGACACCAGATTGCCGGGGCCGATGACGTTCTGCGACGTGCTGCCGACCAGAGCGATGCCTCGTTCGCCGTTGGGCAAGGCAGCCGTTCCGGCCAGGTTGGTACCGCAGCGATTGCCGGCGACGACGTTCGCGGTCGATGCCGATCCATTGATGTGAATTCCATTGTCATCGTTTCCCGAGACGACGTTTCCGTCGCCCTCCCCGGTGCCACCCACGTAGTTCCCCGATGCGTTAGCGATGAGGTGGATGCCGTGACGCAGATTGGAAACGGCGACAGTTCCGGTCGGATCGGTGCCCGCCAGATTGCCCTTGATGGTGTTGTTATTGGCGTTACTCAGTTGGATTCCGTCAATGTCGTTTCCTGACACGACATTGCCGGGGCCGATGATGTTCAGGTTCGTCTCATTGTTCAGCAGGATACCGTGATTATTGGGGATCGGGTTGAGCCCCAGGCTGTCGACGCCGCAGTAATTATGAAGAACTGTGTTCGCGGTCGTCGTCGGCCCGTTAATGCGGATACCGGGTGACGCATTCCCTGAAACAACGTTGCCATCGACCGGGTTTATTCCGCCGATCACATTTGAGGTACTTCCGTTTGCGATATTGATGCCGAACGAGATATTCGCAATGGCACCAGTGCCGGCGGCGTCAGTTCCGATCAGGTTTCCTTTGACTGTGTTGCCGGTTGCCGCGCTGATGTTGATGCCAACGCTATTGTTCCCCGAAATCACGTTTCCCGGTCCAATCGTGTTATTGGAGGCTGCGGCATTGATGAGTATTCCATCTCCCGTATTGGGCCGTGCGGTCGTGCCGCCGGCATCCGTCCCGATGTAACAATTACGAACGGTGTTGTTCTGTGCGTTGACGCCATTGATGCGGATGCCGTTCGCGGTGAATCGGTTGACAATCAGGCCGGATATCAGGCAGTTGGCGCGAAGGAGGTTTAGGCCGTTGGTACTGGAAGGCGCCGTCGATCCGTCAAGTTCGATGTCGGGAATACCGTCGCCGTTGATGTCGCCCTCGATGGTAATGCCGTCTTTGTTCAGGTTCGGAAGGGCAGTCAGGACTTGAATGGTCCCGCCCGAAAGCGAGGGGTCGAACAGGATCGTGACATTGCCCGGTCCGCTGGTGGCCTGCATGATGGCGGTACGCAGGGTTCCCGGCTCCGAGTTGTCGACGAGGGATGTGACGGTTAATTGTCCGACCGCGCGTTCATGAATAGAAAGAACGGAGAGCCACGCTAATGCGGACGCGGCCCAGACCCTAATCCCATGCAGCTTCATCCCTCGGCTCCAACGTATAGTGAAGATGCCGTCAATCGCCTCAAGATCACTTCAATATCAATTCTGGAAGACGCGGCCTGCGCGTTGGCCCCTATCTTATCAATGAGGTACTCCTATCTCAATCCCGCGGCCCGTCTTCGCGGGCAGGGCGCGGACATGGAGCAAGTGTTCGTGAATGGAGATCAATGTACCTATTTCGAAGTGAAAGGGGCACCATGCGAGAGCGAAGTCACTCAGCCCCGTGGCTCCAGGACCGTTCGGCCTTTCCGTGTGTCAGGCCGATTTCACCAAAAACCGCCGAAAATGCGACTTGCCCCAACACGTGCCCGCCACAAGAGTTGCAAGCGAAAAAAATCGCGTGTGTCACCTTATGTCACCTTCGATTTTGC
>CAZCGF010000207.1:0-7633 GCA_964498115.1 uncultured Planctomycetaceae bacterium
CCGGAGTAGCGCAGTTCGCGTCCGTCCCAGGTGAGTGTGACGCCCTTCTCGGCCGCGATGCGCTGCGCCGTGGCGAGCACCGCGGCATGGCGAACACGCCGAACCAGCTCAACCAGAATTGGAGCGGCTACAGCGGCATTCGCTTTCACATCAGCCAGAGCATGGCCCGACTTCAGTTGCAGGCCCAGTTGATTACCGTAATTCCCAACAACAGTCGAAGCAGCAGCACGCCGATCATCACCACCACCACGACAGGCAGCAGCGTCTTCGACATGCCATTCTCGGCGTTCACCTCCATGTACAACGGCGGAATGGTGCTCAGCGACGTCGATTTTGTTCTCGTCACCTTGTGGAATGGATTCGTTGGGAACACGGTCGCCATTGATCGGATCGAGCTGATCCCGAATCCCGAGGTGCCCGGCGACATCGACGGTGATGGCGACGTGGACCTCATCGATGCCGACCTCTTTGCCGCCGTCCTGACCGATCAGGACACCGATCCGATGCACGTTGCCCGCAGCGATTTGAACGACGACGAATCCGTTGACGGACTGGATATTCAGCCCATGACGGCGGCGATTCTTGGTCTCTAGTCGCCGCTGAAGACCGGTTTCGCGACTTCACTTGCCCCTCCCGGCGTGCTCCCTTCTAATCCCCCTTCCGCCCTGTTTCGTAAGGGGTTGGATTTGCACCACTTGGAGACGCAAGCGTGAAAGCGGCTGAACTGGAGAAGCGAATTCGCAGCAAGAAGGCCGTCGTCGGCATCATGGGAATGGGCTACGTCGGACTGCCCCTGGCCCGGACCTTCGGCAACAGCGGGTTCACCTGTATTGGCTTTGATGTAGACCCGAACAAGGTTCGGATGCTCAACGCCGGCAAGAGCTATATCAAGCACATTCCCGATGCGATGATCGCCGGACTCAAGAAGGCCGGGCGCTTTCGCGCCACCGCGGACTTTCGAGAGCTGCGCAAGCCGGACGCCATCATCATCTGCGTTCCCACCCCCCTATCCAAGACGCGCGACCCGGACATGACCTACGTCGAGTCGACGGCCAATGCCATCGCCAAGGAACTCCGCAAGGGGCAGCTCGTCATTCTCGAATCGACGACCTACCCCGGCACGACGCGCGAACTGGTCCTGCCCATCCTCGAAAAAGGCAGCGGGCTGAAGGCCGGCCGCGACTTCTTTCTCGCCTTCAGCCCCGAGCGCGAGGACCCCGGTCGGAAGGATTATTCGACCGAGACGATTCCCAAGGTCGTCGGCGGTCTCAACCCCGCCAGTCGCAAACTCGCTGTCGCACTTTATTCCGGCGCGATCCGCGCCGTGGTGCCGGTCGGGAGCTGCGAAGTCGCCGAGGCGGCGAAGATTCTCGAGAACGTCTATCGCTGCGTAAACATCGCGATGGTCAACGAGCTCAAGACCCTCTTCGACAAGATGGGCATCGACGTCTGGGAGGTGATCAACGCCGCCAAGACCAAGCCCTTCGGCTTCTCCGCCTTTTATCCCGGCCCGGGTCTCGGCGGCCACTGCATTCCCATCGACCCCTTTTACCTCACGTGGAAGGCCCGGCAATACGGCGAGTCGACGCGCTTCATCGAGCTGGCCGGCGAGATCAACACCCGCATGCCGGAGTACGTCATCACTCGCCTGATGAACGCGATGAACGATCACGGCAAGGCGTTAAAGGGATCGAAGATCCTGGTGCTCGGCCTGGCCTACAAGAAGGACGTCGACGACATCCGCGAGAGCCCGAGCATCGAGTTGATCCATCTTCTCTGGAAGCACGGGGCGAAGGTGGACTACAACGATCCGCACGTGCCCAAGACGCACAAGGGCCGCGAGCACGACCTGGGCATGAAGAGCGTCCCGCTCACCGCCGCCCAGCTCAAGAAGTACGACGCCGCGATCATCTCCACCGATCACTCGGCCTACGACTACGCCATGATCGTGAAGAACTCCAAGCTGGTGATCGACACCCGCAACGCGACGGTGAACGTGCGACAGGGCCGCTCAAAGGTGGTCAAGGCCTGACGACCGGGCGACTCTGATCGATCGACAGGGGTTCGCCCATGCGCATCGCCGCCTCTCGCGTCGACCGCGTCCATCGGCCATAATCTCCCCGGCCGAGCACCAACCACATTCACGAATCAGGAGCAAGACATGAGTCGCGTTCGAGTCCTCGTCGGCACCAAGAAGGGCGCTTTCATCCTCACCTCCGATGCGGCGCGTAAGAAATGGGATGTCTCCGGGCCGCACTTCGCCGGCTGGGAGATTTACCACATGAAAGGCTCCGCCGCCGATCCCAATCGCATCTATGCATCGCAGACCAGCGGATGGTTCGGCCAGATCATTCAGCGCTCCGACGACGGCGGTAAGTCGTGGAACCCGCCCGGCAGCAAGCCTGAGGACCTCACTGGGCCCGACGGCATGCCCAAGGGCGAGAGCAACATGTTCGTCTATGACGTCTCACCGCAGACCGGCAAGCCTCTTACCACGCACCAGTTCTACGACGGCACGCAGCATCCGTGGGAGTTCAAGCGCGTCTGGCACATCGAGCCGTCGCTTTTCGATCCCGACACCGCTTACGCGGGCGTTGAGGATGCCGCCATCTTCCGCACAACTGACGGCGGCAAGACCTGGCACGAGTTGTCCGGCCTGCGCGGCCACGGCACCGGCCCGATGTGGCAGCCCGGCGCAGGCGGCATGGGCCTGCACACCATCGTGCAGGACCCTACGAACCCGAATCGCATGCACATCGCCATCTCCGCGGCCGGCGTCTTTCGCACCGACGACGGCGGCAAGACCTGGGCCCCAAAGAACAAGGGACTGACGTCGCAGTACCTGCCGGACCCGAACGTCGAAGTCGGCTTCTGTGTGCATCGCATTGCGCTCAATGCCAAGCGGCCGAATACGCTGTTCATGCAATTGCACTGGCACGTCTGCCGCAGCGACGACGCCGGCGACACGTGGAAGAAAGTCAGCGGCAACCTGCCCAGCGACTTCGGCTTCCCCGTTGTCGTTCACGCCCACGAGCCGGAGACGGTCTATGTCGTGCCGATCCTCAGCGACTCGCTGCACTACCCGCCCGAGGGGAAGCTGCGCGTCTATCGCAGTCGCGTCGGCGGCAACGAGTGGGAACCGCTGACCAAGGGCCTGCCGCAGAGCGACTGCTACGTGAACATCCTGCGTGGGGCGATGAGCACGGACACGCTCGACCCATGCGGCATTTACTTCGGCACCACCGGTGGGCAGGTGTATGCCTCCGCCGACGCCGGGGATAGCTGGACGGCGATCGTGCGCGATCTGCCGGCGGTCCTGTCCGTGGAAGCACAATTAATCGACAATGGGGCGTGATATTCCTGGTGATTTGCCTAGACGCCCAGCATGCAGTTCACAAGTGACTGGATGTCCAGGCCGTTGACGCTGCCGCCCGCATCACGATCGACCCAGATGCACTCCGGGCCAGGCGTGCCGGAGATCAGCAGGCAATCGATGACTCGCGCGATATCCGAGCTGTCGATGCTCCCGCCCCCGTCAAAATCAACAATGCAATCGGTGGACGCGATGAGGCGCGAGCGATCCGGGTCACGTCGAACGACAACGCCGGGCACGATAACGAGACTCTCCGCGCCTGCCGTGACAATGCCGGATTGCAGGATCACACGTGAGGCCTCATCGAGCAGCCACCAGGTAACCGAGGAGCCCTGCGGAGGCTCAAAGGCCTGCGTCCGCCGCAAGGACACATCGAATAGGCCCTCGGAGATCGGCGCATTATCCACACTGATCGCGGAGAGCCCGCGAAGGAAGACCACGCATTCCCATCGATCCAACTGATCGACAATGGCGGGGCCGTCCCAGTCGCAGTATCCGCTCCACGTGCCCCATGCATCCAATCCTACGGCGCAGGGGTCGCCCGGGCCGGGGTCTGGGCTGCGTCCCGGTGTCAGCGGATCGTCATCGGAGTTGAAGTACCCGGGATATGACCGATTACTGCGATATGTATCAACGAGGTATTGAGCGCTCTGCCGCTCGGTCTTAACGGGATGGATCCACTGTCCAATGTCGGGCCAGGGGTCGCAATAGGCGGGGTCGTCTGTCAGATCGTCTTCATCGGTGTGCCATTTTTCGACGCCGTGCTCGCGCTCGTCCCAGGAAATGGGCACGCCCATTCCGCTCGCATTGAGCCCATCGATCGCGGCGCGCTGGACCGGCGTCCACGCGGCGCCGTCATTGTCATCGCGAATCCCCACGTAGTAATGGGTGAAGCAGAAGTCGCGCTGCGATGAAAGGCGGGTAGACGGCGTGCGAATGACCGTCTGAACACCGATCGGCTGACCGAGCGTATCCAGCAAATTCGTCGCCAGATTGTCCGCCGACCGACCAAAGAGCGGGTTGGGAGTGTTTCCATCGTCGAGATCGTTGTAAGGCGGGCAGTGTGCAACCGCGGCGCAGAATCGCTCCGGGAACTGCCGGGTAAGATGTGACGTGCCCACGGCCCCGGCGCTGTGGCCGATCATGGCGACGCGCAATGGATCAACGTTGTAACCCGACGCGGGGCTGAGCACCCAGTCCAGCAGCCAGTTGACCAGTCGCGACGTGTAGTTAATCACCACGTCCGTGGACGGAGGATACGTCCGCGGCGCATCGGTGAACGGGTCAAAGGTTGATACATATCCGAACCACGCGGTCAGCACGCTTGTCGTCTGCCCCTGAATGCGGAAGTAGAGATTGTCATTCGGCGTGACGACGATTCCGTTCGTCAGTTCCAGAGTCATGTTGGCCCGCTCCGGCCGGCCCGGCATGAAATTCTGGTACGCCCCGTGGCCTCCATGCATGGCAAACACGCACGGATAAGGCGTTGCCGGAAGGGGCGTCAGCGGTCGCGTGATGGCAAACACGTGAGGCACGCCGTTACGATTCTGGTTCGCCGCAACCGGAAAATCCGGCCGGGCATCATTGGGGTCCGGCCGACCGTCCACCCAGACGACGTAGGCCGTATATGGGTAGCCGCCGTCGGTCGCGCCGTCGAACTGGGCATGCGGCTGAACCGGATCGTTGACGGGATCGTAGCTGAAAGTCACCTGGGCGCGATTCACGTTGGACACGACCGTGTCGCCGTTCTTCACCACGGCGAAATAGCGCGTGGCGGCGCCGTGGGGCGTAAAGGCGAACACACCCTCGGTCGTCAACAATGTGTAGAAGACCCCCGCCATCGGCGTCGGGATCCGCAGCGTCACGCCGGGTTGCAGATTTCGAAGTCGCTGACCCTCCCAATCCTGTTTCAGCATCCGACCGATCAGCGTCATCTGCGAGGTGTCGGTTGCCAACTGCGTGGAGGCGAAGATGTCATAGGTGATGGGCACATTGAGCGGATCGCCTTCCCAGACAATCCAGACCTGCCCGTGGGCGTACCAGCCGCGGACATTGGTCTGTGCCTGCACAGGTGTCTGCGGGTGCATGTGGAATGCAAGAACCACGCCCACGATGCACGGCAATACTCGCGAATTCAATCGGGACGCGGACTTCATGTGAACGACTCCATCGCCCACGGACTCAACAGAAAGTGCAAATCGGATGGCGCTTTCGTCGAAGAACTCGCCGGGAATCCGACTCCTGCATTATACTCTCTGCCCGACGGTACTTGCGGAATAAGGCCCATTCTGGGGCTATGTGTCGGATAGTCAGGAAATGGGGCTCCCCCAAAGCAAAGGGGGGACGGCCCACTTGTTCATGGAGGCGTAGAGGCCCCGCATGATCCGCATCATCCTCCCATTCCATCTCCGCAACCTAGCCGGCGTTGACAGCGAAGTCTCCCTCGATGTCGCCGGTCCTATCACGCAGCGCGCCGTCCTCAACGCGTTGGAAGCGAAGTTCCCAAACCTGCGCGGAACCATTCGCGATCACGGCACGCTGAAGCGACGCCCTTTCGTCCGCTTCTTCGCGTGCAACAAGGACCTTTCCCACGAAGACCCTGATTCCCCGCTGCCGGAGGCCGTAACAAGCGGTAGCGAGCCCTACCAGATCGTCGGCGCCATCGCCGGGGGATAGGCCATGCCCACCGACCCCCCCATTGCAGCCTCGCCGCGAACCCAATATCTTTTGCAGACTCAAACACAAGGAGCCCAACCATGAACTACATCGATGGTTTCGTCGTCCCGGTCGCCAAGAAGAACCTCGCCGCCTACAAGCGCCTCTCCTCCATGGCCGCCAAGCTCTATCGCAAGCACGGCGCGCTTGAGTACATCGAGGCCGTCGGCGACGACCTCAAGATCAAGGGCATGTACCCCTTCACCAAGACGGTCAAGCTCAAGCCGGGCGAGACGGTCCTCTTTTCTTACATCGTGTTCAAGTCCCGCGCCCAACGCGACCGGGCAAATGCCAAAATCATGAAGGACCCCTCCCTCCACAAAATGATGGAGAAAATGCCGGTGCCCTTCGACTGCAAGCGCATGGCCTACGGGGGCTTCAAAGTTTTCGTAAAGGGGTAGGGCAATTGGCGGGGCACAGGCCGTCAACGCGTGATTGGTCACGAAGTATAAGGGACGCGAAGGGTATTCAGATCGCGGCAGGTGTCAGTCCGGCGGACGGAGGCCCCCCGACATCTGGATTGAATCTCGATCGAGAAAACCGTACAATTACATCCAAGTCGGATGAATGCGCGACCTCGCCTCTGCGTGGACTTGCTCAACTTGCCGGCCCCATCACTTCGCCGGCATTGTCGCGTGCAATTGGAGGATCACCATGATCGGAAAACGACCGCAACTTGTGGTGTGTACCCTGTGTTTGCTCGGGTTGGCCCGCACCGCCTGGGCCGGCTTTTCGATCGATGTTTACATTGACAACATCATCGCCTACCAGGTCCTGGACAACAGCCCGGACGACGCCGATCTCACGGTGGGCAACATCGAACACCACTTCCAGTTGAACGATATGCAGAACCGGTGGGAGGCGACAGGTGTAATCTTCGCCGAGGGAGGCTTCAACGGCGTGCCGCCCGTGTCGACCGTGGTGACCGATACCCTCATCGAAAAAATCGCCAACGTCCCCCTCAACGTCGGCGAAATCGACTTCATTCACCACTACGCAGCGTCCGGCCTCCAGTCGCACACCGCATCGATCGACGGCGTGTTCGACAACACGATTGATCACGAGGTTCGCGGCGCCGACCTGCTTTACCTTGCCAACATCAACGGCCAGCCGTTAGGCGCCTACGGGACTGGATTCTATGCCGGGCCAGGCCCTCATGCGTTCATGGGCAGCCTCGGGCCGCTCGTCCTGCCGACGACGACCGAGCACCACATGACGCTGCGGTTCTACCTCGATTCGCTCGGCGACTCGATCGAGATGTTCAACAGCGCCGAGATTCACACGACTCCGGAGCCAACCTGCGCGGCGCTCATCATCGTCGGCTGCATGTTGGTCGTCTCACGCCGAAATCGCTAAGCGCGTTACGCGTAGTGACCTCACCTGGCCGCCACCCGGGGCGCGCGGTCCCACAGCAG
Source organism: uncultured Planctomycetaceae bacterium (assembly GCA_964498115.1). Lineage (GTDB taxonomy): Bacteria > Planctomycetota > Phycisphaerae > UBA1845 > UTPLA1 > UTPLA1. The sequence goes on from CAZCGF010000207.1 coordinate 7,504, forward strand.
GGGATTTGCGTCTCAACATCGCGCGGGCCGATGAAGTTCACATAGCTAAATCGAGAATCTCCATGCGCTCTCACCCCGACGCCGCACGAGAACCAGCGACACGACGCCGACGAGCGCCGCGCTCTGCGGC
>CAZCGF010000208.1:0-7584 GCA_964498115.1 uncultured Planctomycetaceae bacterium
CGGGCGGCTCGACTGCGACGGCCATTGGATCGGGCGGGCTGTCAGAGGTGGGCTGTTGTTCGTCGCTGTCGTCGGAGCGCGTCTTTGGAACGACGGTGCCGGGCCTTAGTGGCCAGAGGCTGCCGATGGCCTGCACGACAAGCGAGGCGGCGGCGACGATGACGCCGATCTTGAATGCCTGATAGTCGAGGAAGATGGCGCCGGCGATGAAGCCGGCAAGGCCGATTGAGAAGGCCGAGCCGAGCGACATCTTGCCCTTGCGGCCGTCAAAGAGTCTTCCGGCCCAATCGCCGAAGATCATGCAAAGGATGAGGGGGCCGGCCCAATCGGCGGTGCCATTCCCAACCAGGTTGGTGATCTGATTTATCTGCTTGCCGGACTTTGCAATGACAATCTGGCTGGACGTCAGATGACTGCTGATCTCACTGGTGGCCACGAGTCCGACCGCGGCGATTGCGGCGATGAGCAGACGCGGCACCCATACGCCGGCGACTTTCAACTTCTCATAGCTCAGCCAGCTTCCGAGCAGGACACCCTGCACGATGCTGGCGATGTTCAGGAAGACGACGCCGGCGAGCAGGCCCTTGTGGGGCGTGTTTCCGGTGATGATGCTGACGCCAAAGGAGATGCCGATGGCCAGGATCATGGCGATGACGGCGCGGGCTCCGTGGCCGCCGGGGGCCTGACCGGCCTGGTTGAGTTGCTGAGCGAGGACAGAATTGTCGATGCGTCCGGCGACGCGCCCAACGCCGCGGCCGATGCGATTGTGAACGCGCTCGAATCTCCCCGGCGGACCCATGCGCGCCGGATGAATGGCGACGGGCGGCGTGTTTCGGCCGACGTTGCTGCTGCCGGCGCCGGTGAGGGTCGCTGCGCCGGGGTAGTCGGCGGCGCGGCGCAGATTCATCTCGGCCGTGGCCTTTGCCGCGGCGGTGGACAGGCTGCCCGGCTCGAACGAGGCGACGGACTGATCGAGCGAAGCGACGGAGAAAATCTCCGAGACCATTTCCTGAACCGTCTGGTACCGGTCGTTCGGATCCTTGGCCAGTGCCTTGCGGATGACATGGGGAAACGGCTCGGGCAGTTCGTCCACTTCGGGCTGGGCGGTCAGGTGCTTCATGAGCACTTCGCCCATGGTGGCGCCGGCGAACGGGACGCGGCCGAGGAGCATTTCGTAGAGCATGACGCCGAGGGCGTAGATGTCGATGGTGCGGTCGTAGTTTCCGCTGCCGACCTCGGGGGCCATGTAGTGAACGGTGCCGACCGACATGGTCTGGCCGCTGTGCTGGCTGGTGGCCATCAGCTTGGCGAGACCGTAGTCGCCGATCTTCACGTAGCCGTCTTCGTAGAAGATGTTTCCCGGCTTCAGATCGCGGTGGACGATGCCGCGATCGTGAAGATAGGCGAGGCCCTTGGCGATCTCGCGGAGGAAGTAGGCGGCCTTTTGCGGACCGAGACCGGCGGCCTCGGCGTTCATCAGGTCGCGCAGCGAGGGCCCGGTGACGTATTCCATGATGACGAAGTGATCGCCGTGCTCGTTCTGTTTGACGTCGTGAAGTCCGACGAGGTAGGGGCTCTTGAGATTGAGACAGTGGGCGACGCCGCGCAGCTCGACGGAGGGATTCTCGCGCAGGTATTTGAGGGCGACTTCCTTGCCGCCGTCGCTGAGGGCGTAGTAGACCTCGCCGAAGCCTCCGCGGCCGACGCCGCGCTGGATGGTGTAGCCATCCAGCGGCCGGTCACCTTGATTGAATTGAAACGCCATCGCATTCGCCCTTCGTCAAGCGACTCAGACTAACCAATTACACGACCAACGCCGGCGGCGCGATCAAGTCCGGATACCGACAGACGCAAGTCTCCAATGTTCGTCAACACACCGAGCGGCAGGTGGACCGGCGCACCGTCCGGCCCCATGGGCTTGGCCATCATCTGGCCCGCGCGCTCCATGAGGACGAACCCGCCGAGACTGGGTCGCAGTTGAATATGACACTCCTTGGTGCTGCCCATGAGGATGGGGCCGTTCCAGAGGATGACGCGGCGGCAATCGCCGCTGGTTCGGACGCCTTCACCGAGATCGAGTGCGGCGGCCATGCTCTTGAGGCTGGGCCGACGAAAGGTGAGGCGCACGCGGCTGCCGAGGCGGATTCGATCTCCGTCCTGGAGCAGTGCATGTTCGACGGCCTTGCCGGCGAGCTCGACGCCCTTGGATGAGACGATGAAGTAATCTTCGCCTGCGCGGATGAGCTCGGCGTGACGGTCGGACAAGTCGCTGATGAGTTCGAGGTCGGCGTGTCCCGAGCCGGCGCGTCCGACGGCGATGCGATCGCCTCGGAGAAGGAGAAAGCTGCCGACGCCGTCGATTCGAAAGACGATTCGACTGGGAAGGACGCCGCATAAGGGTGAATCAGGCTCCGAGGGAATCGGCGGCGGGCCTTTCCTCGCCGGGGTGACGGGCCGCGAGACTGTGTCGTCGGAGACGCCGGCCTGCGTCATGACGTTGGCCGGGACGTTGTTTTCGGAGAGCAGTCCGAGCGGACCCTCGAGCAGCGCCTTGCGATTTTCGGTGAGTGCGTCCAGCCGGTCGCGGACGTCGGCCAGCCAGTCGGCCCGGGGACCGACGCGGGTCAATCTTCCCATGAGGACGCCTGCTTTGGTGAAGTGATCGTCGGCCAATGCCCTGGCGGCTGATTCGGCAAGCCTGAGGGCTTCGTCCAGATCGATGCGGTCGCTGCGCGATCGGCCGAGGTCGGCGAGTTCAGCGATGCGTTGTCGGGCGCGACGCAGGCGACCAGCCTGGTACTCTTTTGTTGCTTCGTCGATGACGCGGTCGAGGATCATCGATTCAACCTCGGCGAGGCCGGGGAGATTAGCGTGCAAGGCGCGGGCAGTGCGGAACTGCTGGACGGCTGTTGAAAGATTTCCATCTTTGAGGGCGGGTCGGACCGCGCCCAGCGCCGCCCCGGCCCTTTCGACCTGACCGTGAATCGCCTGCGACAGGGCGCCGATCTCGCTGTTTTCGACGGGGGCGCGGGCTCGGGCATCGGCTGCGGCGTCGATGCTGCCGGCGGCCAGATGCCGGCGCGCGTCATTGATGACGGCCTGCTGGCGATCGGCTACGGCCGCGTTATGGCCCCGGGCGTCGAGGGCCCGATTGCGCCATTCGGCGACCTTGCGGCCGTCCATTCCACATTCGGCGGCGCTGTCGAAGTCGGCGAGGGCGTCTTCAAACCTCCGGGCGAGGAGGCGGTCCTGGCCGCGGAGCATGAGGGCCTCGGCGAGTCGCCCGAGGAGCTGGGAGGCCTTCTTGTCCCGTTGAAGCTGGTGGACCGAAACGAGTTGGCAGGCGTCGTCGAGCCGGCCCTGGGAGAGGGCGTCCTCGGCGTTTTTCAGATGGGCTGGTGATGATCTTCCAAACATCGGTCCACTCCCGCGACTCAGCGGCCTGGCTTGTTGGGCGAATTGTATCTCAAGTCTGATTCTGCGTTTAGGCGGAGTTCCGGTGATGGGTTTCCTGCGATGGGCCATGTGGGTTTCGCTCGCCGAAAAATGCCGCGACTCGTCAGATTCACAGTCATCCAGAGGCACTCCCACATGGCGGTTTTCGGGCCTATCCCGTTCCCGCTCATGGGTATTGGCCTTCCGGCGTCGAATATTCCCGATTGCGGGCCGGTGGGGGGCAATCCGCTAACCTCGCGGGGCAGGGCGTGTCTATTGGGGAAAGCAACGCGGACCGAAGGGCGACCGCGAGAACAGGAGAAGACTCCCATGAAGCGCAAACTGACACGACTGGCAATGACTCTGGTACTGGTCCTGGCCCTGGTCCCGACGATGGGGTCGGACGGCTGCGACCGCCGCGGTGGTTATGGCTATTCCGGGTTCGACTTCGGATTCGACTATCTTCCGTCGTTCGGCGGGTTCGACTTCTTCAACTCGGGGTACGAGGAGAGCTATTACTACGAAGATAGCTATTACGACGGCGGGAGCTACTACGACGATTACTATTATGACGACGGGTATTACTATGGCGACGGCTACTACGACGACTTCTGGAAGAAGAAGGGCGCGGGGAAGCCGGGCAAGTAACCCGGTGGCCGGCCCGATCAAATAAGAACTTCACATTGCCGCAGCGTTGACGAAGGCCGCGGATTGCCGGAAGGCGATTCGCGGTTCTTCATTTTGGCGGTTGATCGCTTGTCGATCGGGGGGATTTCATCTATCGTTCTGGCTCTTTCGCGGATGGAAACAGTCACTTTCCGTCGGGGAGCCACGCCGTGCCGGATTTGTCTCTCAACATGATGCCGGAAGTGAAGCATCACTGCGGCCTCTTCGGTGTCTATGGAAGGGCCGACGCGGCCGAACTCGCCTATCTCGGTATTTACGCCCAGCAGCATCGCGGCCAGGAGGCGGCGGGGATTTGTTCGGTGCGCGCCGGTCGGCTGAATCGACATGCGGCGCTGGGTTTGGTGACGCAGGTCTTCGACGAGAAGCGCATCGCCGAGGTTCGGGGTGATTCGGCGATCGGCCACGTTCGCTATTCGACGACCGGTTCCTGCAGTGACGCGAATTGTCAGCCGCTGCTGGTTCAGTACGGCGGCGGACAGGTCGCGGTCGCGCACAATGGGAATCTGATCAACGCGGCGCAGTTGCGACTCGAACGCGAGGCGCAGGGGGCGATCTTTCAGACGACCAGCGATACCGAGGTGATCGTTCATCTGCTGGCCAGCCCGCAATTCGCTGAGACGGCCGATCCGCTGGCCGCCGTACTGAGTACGCTCAAGGGGGCCTTTTGTCTGCTCTTTATTTATCCCGATCGGATTGAGGCGGCGCGCGATCCGTTTGGGCTGCGGCCGCTGTGCATCGGACGACTTGAGGACGGCTGCTATGTCGTCGCCAGTGAGACGAGTGCGCTGGATATTGTCGATGCCGAATACGTTCGCGACGTGGCGCCGGGGGAGATCGTCACGCTTTCGAAGGACGGCCTTACTTCGCGCATGTTTGTTCCCTCCGGCAGCGAGCGCCGGGCGCACTGCATCTTTGAGCAGGTGTACTTCGCCGATCCGTCGAGCAACGTATTCGGTCAGAATGTGCACGAGTTTCGCGTCGCGCTGGGGCGGCAATTGGCGAGAGAAGCGCCGGCCGACGCCGATCTTGTTATTCCCGTTCCGAACTGTGCGCGATGCGCGGCGATCGGTTACAGCGAGGAGAGCGGGCTTCCGCGAGAGCGCGGTTTTACGACCAGCCACTACAGCGGTCGCAGCTTCATCATGCCTACGCAGCCGCAGCGCGATCTGGCGGTGAAGATGAAGCTCAATGTGATTCGTCCGGCGGTGAAGGACAAGCGGCTCATCGTGGTGGAAGATTCGGTGGTGCGCGGGACGACGACGCGCGGGAAGATGGGAGCGCTGCGGAAGGCGGGGGCGAAGGAGATTCACCTGCGCGTGGCGAGCCCGCCGATCCGGCATCCGTGCTATTTCGGCATCGACTTTCCCGATCAGAACCAGCTCATCGCAACCGGCAGGAGCGTCGAGCAGATACGCGAGTATCTGGAGGTCGATTCGCTGGCGTATCTTTCGCTGGAGGGCATGCTCCAGTGTGGGGCGCAGGTGCCGGGTGACTATTGCACCGCTTGCTTCTCGGGGAAGTACCCGATGCCGGTCAGCGAGCCGCTCGACAAGTTTGGTTTCGAGCGGAGGCCGGAAAAGGCTCGTCACTGAATACTCCACGGCCGGCAAGGGTGCCGGCCGCCACGTCGGGCGGTGATTTTTCTTTCAATGATTGATGCGAGCTAGGACTGCTTTGCGGCGTGGCCCAGGGCGGCCTCGCGGATGATGTGGTCGTGGGGGATTTTCGCGCGCTTAAGCTGGCGAAGTTGTCTGCGCTGCGCCTTGGCATAGGCCAGGGAGTAGTTACCGTTTGGATCTTCCTGCAATACGAGCGATGCATCGCCCTTGATGAGAAGGTCGATGATTCGGGCGAGAGATTCGGCGTGGTAGCTCTCCACCAAAGCGCTATCGAGCGAGAACCTCGACAGTCGCTCCCAGAATTCGACGCTGCGGCGCCAGGCGTCTTCGGAGGCGAGGAGGTTCATCCGCTTGAAGAGGAACCGATTCGTGCGGAACGAAAGCAGGGTCCGCTGAAGATGCTCGCGCAGGAGCTGCTCCGGCTCGGGGTAACGCCCGCGGAGAGAGCGGCGCAGTTGCCGCCAGTAGGGGGCGTCGATTCGCGCGTCGGCGCGAATCTCCCAATAGAGATGACCGAAGGAGACGGTCGATCTGCTGACGGCCATCTGGAGGGGGAGGAACTTGTTGTGCGCCACGGTGTCGGCGGCGAGATGGCTGAGGTAGCCATAGGCGAAGGCCTTGCCTTCATCCGACTCGGCATTTGTCAGGAGGGAGAAACCGGTGGACCAGCGATGGCAGACCTGCTTGACCTGGCTCATCTTCTTGGCGAGCACGGTGTCTGTGGCGACGTTGCCGTAGACGAAGAACCTGCGATGTCGGGCGATAAGGGCGGCGATGCCGGCTGGGAGGAGGGCAAGGTGAGAGAGGACGTCCGACGCAAGCTTGACGTGGGTCGCGGGCCCCCAGGCCAGGGCGTCGGATGTGACGATTAAAATGACAAGAGCCGCAAGCATCACAGCGGCTCGGAAGTTCGCGGTTTTCACGGCGATCCCTTCCTGGGATGCTGACAGCCGCCATCTGCGGCCTGTCTGATGTCCACGCGATTGTAGCTTCCCGGCATGGCCAAATGCAATTGGCCGCCGCCTGATTGATCGGTTGGCGGGCGATCGAACTTGCGGCACTGGAGGCAATGGCCGCGCACCGATAAAACACCGCCATGTCTGAGCACGAAAAGTTCGTTGTTTTCGCCCCGCGAGACTACGCCTCGATCCTGCGGCGGGTCATCATTGCGATCATCGACGTCGCATTGTTGTTTACGGTTCTGTGGGGCACAGGTTTCGTTCTTGCCAGGAAATATGTTCCGCAGGACGTCATCAACATGCCGCCGTCAGCCCAGAAACAGCGGCTCATCAACCAGCATATGAAGCCCGTTCAGTTGCCCGCGGTGGGGGGCTGGCTGCTGTTTTGCGCGGTTTACCACATCGGCCTGCGGCGATTGCCGACGGGCACGCTCGGATATCTGATTGCCGGCGCGCGAATCGTTGATGCGGGGGGAAACATTCCTTCGTGGAAACAGCTCGCCAAGCGCTTTGGGCTGGGGGTGCCGTTTGTCGGGTTTTTCGGCATGGCGTATCTGACATGCGGGCAGAACCCGCGGCAGCAGGCGTTTCACGATCGGTGGAGCGGGACGTGGGTGGTGCGCCGGTCGGCCGTGCCCGAGGGACCGGCAAAGCCGGCTTACCAGACAAAGCTGCTGGGCCCGATGCTGCTGACTTATCTCGATCTTGAACCGCTGGAGAGCGGGGCGAGTTGAGGGCCTGCGGCTAGGGATAGAACCTTCCCATCATTCGCGGGAAGGGGATGGTTTCGCGGATGTGTTTGAGGCCGCAGAGCCAGGCGAGGGTTCGTTCGACGCCGAGGCCGAAGCCGCCGTGGGGGACGGTGCCGTAGCGGCGGAGGTCGA
>CAZCGF010000209.1:0-1373 GCA_964498115.1 uncultured Planctomycetaceae bacterium
CGAAGATCGAATCGCTCGCCGCCCAGCGGCAGACCATCGCCGAGTCGATCACCGGGGCTCGCGTGCGAACGGGCGAGCTCTCGCAGCGCCGCTCAGCCGCCTCAACCGCCATCGCTGAACTTCAGGCTGCCCGCATTCAGCTTCAGACGGACCGTGACAAGGCCGAACACGACGTGCAGCTTGCACAGGAGCGGATCGATCAGTCGAACGCACAGATGGCCGATGCCAAATCGGCACTGGAGCAGCTCACCGTCGAGCATAAGGAACTGACGGAGAAGGCCCGATCGCTCCGCGAGGATCGCGACACGCTTCGCTCCGAGGTCGAGAGCCTGGCAAGCGATGCCCGACGACTCCGCGGCGAGCAGGAGCGCGTCGAGGCCCAGCTTCACGAGCGGCAGATCAAACTTCAGGAACTTCGCGTGCGGCTGGAGGACCTTGCCGCCCGGGTAATGGAAGAGCTGTCGGTCGATCTCGTATCGCAGTACGCGGATTATGTGCCGGATCAGGAAGAAGACTGGCCGGCGGTCGAGGCGGAGATCGAGGAATTACGCCAGAAGATCGACCGACTGGGCAACGTGAACCTCGACTCCATCACCGAGCAGACGGAGCTGGAGCAGCGGCTCGAGTTTCTCACCACGCAGTGCAACGATCTGAAGACCAGCGAGACGCAGCTTCTCGAACTGATTGAGAAGCTGAACGTCGAATCGCGGCAGCGATTCATCGATACCTTCAACGCCGTCGTCCCCCACTTCCAGAGCCTCTTCAAGCGACTCTTCGGCGGCGGCAAGGCCGAACTCATTCTGATGGACCCCAACGACGTGCTGGAATGCGGCATCGAGATCAACGCCAAGCCGCCGGGCAAGGAGCCCAAGGGCATCAGTCAGCTCTCCGGCGGTGAGCGCACGATGACAACGATTGCGCTGGTGCTGGCGGTCTTCCGCAGCCGGCCGTCGCCGTTCGTACTCTTGGACGAAGTCGACGCGGCGCTGGACGAGGCGAACAACGTCCGCTTCAACAACATCATCCGCGAGTTCACCGAGCTCTCGCAGTTCATCGTCATCACCCACTCCAAGCGCACCATGGGCATCGCCGACGTCCTCTACGGCGTCACCATGCAGGAAGCCGGCGTCTCCAAGCGCGTGAGTGTCCGCTTCGACGAGGGTGAGTCGGCGGTTGCCTAACGAAATCCACTTAAGAGAAACTTGCAGCCCTAGTTGACCGGCGTGGTGGACGACGGCTGCTTGAATCCCATCGCCTGAATCTTCCGCCCCGTGACATTGCCCGCCTCGTCGCTGGCCAGCCAGAGGAACGGAAGCGTCCATTGCGCGTCCTCGGCTGCGTCGCCGACGACTTCACCGGCGCGACCGACCTCG
>CAZCGF010000209.1:1383-7509 GCA_964498115.1 uncultured Planctomycetaceae bacterium
CTCGGCTGCGTCGCCGGTGAGGCCGCCGGGAATCTCCACGGAATTGATCCGCACGCCGGTGCCGCGATGCTCAGCGGCGAGAAGCTGAGTCAATCCCTCAAGGGCCTGCGTGGAAATGATGAAGGCGCCGCCCTGCGGTTTGATCTGGCTGCCCCAGGCGCTGGTGACGTTGATGATCGACCCGCCGCCCTGGCGCTCCATCCACGGAAGGGCCTCGCGGCAGACGAGATAGGCCCCGGTCAGGTTGGTCGCCAGCACATTTCGCCACGGATCGACAGGATAATTGATCACCGGCAGCTTCGGGCCGGTGATCGAAACGGCGTTGATGACGACATCGATTCGGCCATAGCGATCCACAACACGATGAATCGCGCGGACGATTTCTTCTTCCTGCTGGAGGTCGCATCGCACAATGAGCGGCGGGCTCGGGCGATCGAAGAAGCGGCGCTGGAGCGTCTCGACATCGCGGCTGCGGCGGACGGAAAGCGCCGTAAGGGCGCCTGCCTCGACGAACAACTCCGCCAGACGGATGCCCACGGGACTGCTGGAGCCCGTGATCAGGACGACTTTGCCTTCGACGGACAAATCACTCCTCCGTGCCAAGAGGTGCTGACGCCCGCCAGCGATGACGGTATCTGCATGATATCGGCAGGCGCTTTTGAATCCAAGTGGTTGTCGCGTTGTATCGCGCGAGGGGGCGCGCTATACTGCGCGGCGACGGGGGAAAAGGGCGGAGCATCATGTCCAACGCGCACCTTGCAGAAGCCTCGCTGGCGGTACTGGTCGTCATAGACGTGCAGGAAAAGATGCTCTCGGCGATTTCCAGCTCGCCGCCGGCGGAGCTTGTCGCGGCGCAGGCACGGCTCATTGGGGCGGCCCGAATTCTGGAAATCCCGGTCATCTACACCGAGCAATACCCCAAAGGCCTGGGCCCGACCGACGACGGGCTGAAAAAAGTACTGATCGAATCGACCGGCCCCCTGGTGAAGAGCACGTGCAGTTGCTGGCGGGACGAGGCCTTTCGCAACGCCCTTCAGCGCACCGAGCGGGAGCACGTCATTCTCTGCGGTCTGGAGACCCACGTCTGCATCCAGCAGACGGCGATGGACCTGCTCCGCGTCGATTACGACGTGTTTGTGCCGCAGGACGCGGTCGGTTCCCGCCGCAGGAGTGACATGGACGCGGCACTGTGCAGAATGCGTCAGGCCGGCGTCGAAGTAACGACGACCGAGTCGATGATCTTCGAACTGGTCGAGCGCTGCGATCATCCGAGATTCAAAGAAATCCTCCCGCTGATCAAGCAGGCCACGGTGTAAGCCCGATCATGCCCGATGCCGCCTACCCAGACGATTCCGATCCCGATCTGCCGCTCGATCAGGACATGGACGACGATTCCGCCGATATGGTCGCGGACATGGCCTGCCCCGAGTGCGGCGCTGCGGTCATCGCGGACACACCGAAATGCCCGATGTGCGGGCAGTGGATCAGGCCGGTTTCGGCACGCCGGGGAAACTGGCGAAAGTGGCTCTTCGTGGCGGCGGTATTGCTAATGTTGCTGGCGACCCTGCGATTCACGTTCTAGCAAGGCGGCCTCGTAGCGATCCTGACAATCGAGGCATCGCAAAGCCCGCGGCACGGCACGAAGCCGGTCGGCGCAGATGGCGAGGCTGCAATCGAGGCAAAAACGCAGATCGACGGGGGCGGATCGAAGGGCGGCGGAAAGCTGGGGCGATTCTCTCATGGCGGACACTCCTTTGTCAGCTGACATGAATCGGGCCCTCCGAAGTATATGGTGCAAAGCCGACGAAACGGGAAGAACGGCTCCCGCCAGTGCGACACGGCCCGCATCATACAATTCCTGACGCATCTGCCAAGCGAAAAAGAAAAACGCTCGGAATAGCCCTGCAAATGCGGCCAATCGTCAGCGCAGCGCGCGCATCTCGGCGCACATCGCCTGCGCGAGCCGGCAAATCGAGAACTATCCAGCGGCGCGGATTTCGATTATAATACTCAGTCAACACTGTATTTCCGATGCCCGGCGCTCGGACGCGTCTGCCCCCCATCCCATTCATCACCAAGCGCGTTCGACTTTCGCCGGGTGGCCCATTTCCCGGTTGCCCGAGACTCATGTCGACTCGTTTTTACTGCATCCTGTCAGCGCTTGCGATTTTCGCCGCACCCCATGCGCTCGCTCAGGATCAACCTGCCGCGCCGGCCGTTCCCGCAGCGGAGACGGCCACCTCGCAACCTGCCACCGCTGAGTCGGGCGGGCTCCTGTCTCGCGAAGAACTGCGGCGGCAGATCGATGCCATCAAACGGGCGATGGAGGACTCCCGGCAAACCGGCGAGGCCAAGCAGGAGGACCCCCGCGCGAAAGAGCTGGAACTGCTCGAGCGCATCGATGTCGCGATCACGCAACAGGAGGGCCTGCGCGCAGCCGAGGACGAACTCCGCAAAACAATCACCCAATACAAGGCAGACCTGGCCACGCTGCGAACGTCGGGCCCCTCGGAAAAGCGGCCGGACTCGTTCCTGCTGCTGGAAGCCGTCCGCAGCGAGTTGCAGGTGCAGATGTCCCGCGCCGAGCAGGTTGCATCGGCAAAACAGAATGCGGCCAAGGCGCTGGAGGATGCTCAGAAGGACCTCGAAGCCAGGGAGAAGGCTCGCCGTCAGGCGAAAGAAGCCCTGGAGACCAACAAGGATCCCGCCAATACCGGCCCGCTTGCCTCGGCCCTGCGAATGGCCGAGCTGGATGCGGTTTTGAGCCGGACGATCCTGGGACTGCGCGAGCGCGAGCGGCAGAACCAGATTCTCGAAGCCGAGGCCGACGAGCTTCGGCTCTCCTATCTCAAGGAAAAGGTGGCGTGGATCGAACAGCGGGCGATCTTCGCGGAGGAAGACCTCAACGAAAAGCTCGCATTGACCGAACGGGCCGAACTCGGCGCTCGGCGATCGCTTGGAAATGCAAACGTCGAGCTGGACGCCGCGTCGCAGTACCTGGCCGAAGTTCGTCAGCGGCGCGACCGCACGGCGGAGCCGACGCAGGAAGTCACCGAGGAGCTTGAGGCCGCGCGGCTTCAGCGCGAGGCGCGGCAACTGGCGGTTGTACTTCTGGGAGATCGGCTGGAGCAACTGGTCCTCACCAAACAGACCTGGACCCGACGCTTCAAGGTCATCAATCAAATCGCCACCGACGAAGAACTGAAGGCATGGCTGTCTGACGCACAAGCGGCGACGCGAAAGCTGACGGCCACGGCCAAGCTCTACACGGACGAACTCGCGCAGTTGCGCAATATGGTCGTGACGCTTCAGTCCGAAATCGACGCGAGCCGTGAGGCGGCCCCGGACACGGCGCGCTGGATTCGACATCAACTGGCCTCGGTACGCGAGCGCATCGCCCTGAATGAAACAGCGGTCGCGGACACCGCTACGGTGAATCAGCTGCTGGAGAAGCTCCAGGCGGATATCAAGTCGAGAATCTCCCGTCCGAGCCTGAAAGAGTGGGCCGGCTCGGCGTGGGACTGGACGGCAGCAGTCTGGAGCTACGAGGTCGGCACGGTGGAGGATCGGCCGATTACGGTCAGCAAGATCGTGGTCGGCATCGTCATCCTGCTTCTGGGCGCGATGCTGTCACGCATCTTCTGCTCGGCCCTGGCCCGGAGACTGTTTCCGAGGATGGGCCTGGAAGAGGGCGCGGCCGAGGCGCTTCGATCCCTGCTCTATTACGCGTTTCTCCTCGGCTTTGCCCTGCTGGCCCTCAAGATCGTCAACGTGCCGCTGACGGCCTTCACCATCCTCGGCGGTGCGCTGGCCATCGGCGTCGGCTTCGGCAGTCAGAACATCATCAACAACTTCATCAGCGGGCTCATCCTCCTCGTCGAGCGGCCGATCAAGATCGGAGATCTGATTCAGGTCGAGGACCTGATCGGCACCGTCGAGCGCATCGGGCCGCGCAGCACGCGCGTGCGCAGTCCGGCGAACATGGACATCATCGTTCCCAACAGCGAATTCCTCGAGAAGAACGTCATCAACTGGACGCTCTCCGACGACCGCCACCGGACCTTTGTCGCGGTCGGCGTGACCTACGGCTCGCCGACGCGCGACGTCGCCAACCTGATTCGCCGGGCGGTTGAGGAGCATGGAAAGGTGCTCGAAAAGCCCGAGCCGATCGTTCTGTTCACCGACTTCGGCGACAACTCGCTGAACTTCGAAGTGCACTTCTGGATTCACATGCGGCGCATGATGGATCGACGGATCATCGAGAGCGACATTCGATATCGCATCGACGGGCTCTTCCGAGAGGCCGGCATCGTCATCGCCTTCCCGCAGCGCGACGTACATCTGGATTCGCACAAGCCCATCGAGGTGAAGGTTGTGCCGGCTGGCGACCATTCCGACGGAGCAGATGAGACGGCGGGCGGTTCACCGATCGAGAAGAAAGGCGGCTGATCTTGGGAACTCCGCGAAAGCAGAATTCAAAGACGCGACGAAAGCGGCCTCGCATCTTCCGCAAGCGTCACCCGCCCGTCGGTGCGACGCCCGGAACGCTGGTGTTTGCCCCTGAGGCGGCGAACTGGGTGATCCACGTGGTCGCCTACTGCGTCGAGTCGGTGAAGGAAACCACGGTTGCCAAGGTCGCCGAGCTGGCTCCCTATCTTGAGAGCGAGTCGATGACCTGGATCGACGTCAAAGGCATGTGCGACGAGACGTCGATGCGGGCGCTTTGCGAGATGTTCTCGATTCATCCATTGGCCCTGGAGGACGTGGTCAACGCGCCGCAGCGGCCCAAGTCGGAGCGCTACGACAAAAATCATCTGTTCATCACGCGGCTGCCGCGCGTCCTCGATGATGGCGAGATCGCCGCGGAGCAGCTCAGCATCTTCACCGGCCCGAATTATGTGCTCAGCTTTCGCGAGACGGCCGATGCGCCGATCGAGGCGGTCAAGTCGCGGATTCGCCGGGACGGCAGTCGCCTGCGCGCCCGCGGATCGGACTATCTCTCCTACGCGATTCTCGACGCGGTGATCGACTCGTACTATCCCGTGGCCGAGGCGCTGGGCGAGCGGATCGAAGACCTCGAGGACGCACTGATCGAACGTCCGCAGGACTGGATGCTCGGTGAGATCCACAAGATTCGCCGGAGCATCCTGACGATGCGCCGCGCCGTCTGGCCGCAGCGCGAGGCGATCAACGCCGTCATCCACGACGACAACCCGTTCATCTCCGAGGCCGTGCGAGTCTTCTTCCGCGACTGCTACGATCACTGCGTGCAGGCAATGGATGTACTGGAGGCCTATCGCGAACTGGCCACCGGTCTTCAGGAATTGTATCTCTCCAGCGTGAGCCACCGCACGAACGAGGTGATGAAGGTGCTGACGATCATGGCGAGCATCTTCATCCCGCTGACATTTATCGCGGGCGTCTATGGCATGAATTTCGAGTTCATGCCCGAGCTGCGACGGCCGTGGGCCTATCCGCTGGTGCTCGTCGTGATGATGCTGACGGCGTGCGGGATGTTCCTGTATTTCATGCGCAAGGGCTGGCTGTTTCCCGCGTCGTCACGCAACACGGATCGGCGCACCGGCGAGAAGGATGGAGCGTAAGCGCTGCGGTCACCCATGATTTGAAAGGGGGAAGATTTGGAAGGCCATTTGTCCTGGAGCCAAATTGGAGACAACCTGGGAGTGAATCAGGGACATCCTGGGGGCGGATTAACGACATCCTGAATTAGGGTGGTTAGGCCGTTTCAACGGCCTTCCCCGCAGGGCTACTAGGCCAGGGCTTTAGCCCTGGTCAACAAAGGCGACCCTCCCTCTCCCTATCTCTCCCCCGATCCCCCGGCCGCGAAGCGGCCGGAGGCTGAGGAGAGAGAGTTACGCACGCGGCAATTAGCTTTCGCCAAATTCCGCGCGCACATGGAGCATGTATTCCTATTGAGATGACTTCGAATTCATCCCATCCCGCGAGGAGCAATGCACAACCAACCCGCCGCTCCACGACACCGATGTTTCACACGCGCCGCCTCCGCGTTTCGCCAAAAACCACCTTTTCATTCACCCGCCCCAACCCATGCCCGCCACAACACTTGCAAACGAAAAAAAAAACTTTTTTCTCCTATTGTCACAT
>CAZCGF010000210.1:0-6095 GCA_964498115.1 uncultured Planctomycetaceae bacterium
AATCCCACCCCGGCAGGGGTGGAGGAGTCACTCGAATGCGCGCAGAAAAATCACCCAAAATGCGAACCACCCCAACTCGCGCCCGCCACAAGTGTTACCACAATCCCCGCAAGGCGTGTGTCACCTTATGTCATCTTCGATTTTGCAGCTTTTGCGCGCGATCAACGCCCTTGTTTTCACCCTGGACCCCTCTGTACCTCAATCCCTCGGCCCCTTTTCTCACCATATGTCACCAGCAAATATCAGCCTTCCATGCCGATCCCCGCCGCCGCTTGCCATTGGCGGGAGGCGGGCTATCCTAAGAAATACCTGTTTGCCCGGCCGAAAAAATGGGTGGGCGCGGTTTGCCTCGTTCACCGGGCCCGGCAGGCTGGACAGCACCTCGCCGGACGTGCCCTCGCTGGTCGGAGGAATCGAAAAAAGATGTCAAACGGAATGGATTCTGCCGCCCCCCTCGCTTACTCCCCGTTCGCCGGCATGATTGGCCGAATCGGCGTCACCAGGTGGAATTTCATCAAGGCCGCACTCGGCACTGCGGCCATCGTCTTTGTCTTCTGGACCGCCTACAAATTCGAGCGCGACTACCTCAACCGCCACCCGGCCGACATCCGCTACATTCGCGAGGCCAGCGAAGCCGCGATGCGCTACATCACCATCCCGCACATCATCATCGGCTTCCTCTTTCTCGTCTCGTCGAAGAACAACAAGAACGTCCGCTCGCGCATCTGGACCGTCGCCTTGCTCATGCTCGGCGGAATCCTCTGCGCCCTCTACTATCGCGGCGGCGGCAGAACCGACCTCGTCCTCTCAGTCGGCGTCTATTTCTACTTTCTCGTCCACGAATTGCGCGACGAAGCCATGTTCTACACCGTCCTCGGCGAAGCTGCGCCCATTCCCGACAAGAAGCTCTTCAAGGGTTTCGTCCGCTGGATGGTCCTCCTGATCGTCTGCTCCCTCCTGGCCTTCGTCCTGGCCGCCGCCCCAACCGGCTTCTACGTAAAGAAGATGACCGCATCCGACACCGGACTGGCCAGCCTCGGTCTGGCCGGCACCGCCTGGTTCGACGGCTCCATGTCCACCCCGATGAAAATCTTCGCCGGGGCCTTCCCGCTGCTCGTCGTCGCCGCGGGATACACCTACGTCCTTCGCCGCTACAGCCGCGCCTTCGGCTACGACAGCGTGAAGACCTTCATGCAGGCCTACGACAAGTTCTTCTTTGTCATGTTCGGCGTCGCCGCAGTCCTGGGACTGGTCATCGTACTGACGCAGCGCTTCTACGCCCTGATCCTGTTCCACGTCGTCGCCTGGTACGTGTTTGCGTCGTATCAATACTCCAAGCACCCGCCGAAAGAAACGCCGAAAAGCTGGTGGCAATGGATGCGCACAACGCCCAAGGGCTTCAAAACCCTGCACATCGGCATGGCCGCCATTCTCATGGTCATCGGCCTCATCTGGACCATCGGCCTCAACCTGCATCCTTCGCTCGACTGGCTGCTGGCGCCCGAGTCGTTCCTGTACTGGACGATCATGCACATCACGGTAAGTTTCGTCCCGCGATAGCTTTCCGTGCCCCGTATGCGCGGTGTCGCTCCCGGTTTTCCACGATACAATCACGCCTCGTGATCGCACTTGTCGGCCGATCAATCGGGAACACGTTGAATGTCACTCTTGGTTGACCTTCTGGGACCGCGCCAGGGATTTGAAGGCGGCTTGTTCTTGCCCGACTTCAAATCCGCCACCGCGCGCCGACCGATTGAGACCATGCCCGCCGACGTCCCGCTGAATGTCCCCCTCCAGGCAGCCGCCTCGTGTCGCACGCGCACCCTCGTCTCCCCCGGCGAGCGCGTCCTGCAAGGCCAGTGGCTCTCCGCCCCGGCCGATGTGAACTCCCTGCCCGTGCACTCCCCCGTGTCCGGCCGCATCGTGGAGTTGTCTCGTGCCTGGACCGCGAGAGAAGGATACCTGCCCAGCGCAGTCATCGAGCCCGACGGCCGCGCCGAATCCGTGCCGCAGCAGGTCGGCTGGCAGGGTGAATCATTCATGGGCCAGCTCGCCAACAAAGGCGTCTTCTCCGCATCGTCGCGAAAGCCCGCCCACGTCCTGCTGCAGGATGCAATCGCCTCGGGTGCGACGGAACTGATCATTAACGCCATGGAGACAGAGCCCTATCTCACCGCCGAGCTCCGACTGCTCGTCGAACAGCCCGGCCGCATGGTCGACATGGCCTGCGAACTGGCGGATGCGATGGGTGTCTCGCGCCTGATTCTGGCCATCCCCTATCGCCATCGTCGCGTCGTGCGGCGGATCACCTCCGAAGTGCAGGGCCGACACGTGGAGGTCGTGCCGCTCTCCAACAGCTATCCCCAGTGCCATCCAATCATTCTCGTGAAGACCCTGCTCGACAGAGAAGTTTCGCCGGGCGGAGACGTGCTCGATGTGGGGGCCGCCGTTCTGTCCCCGCTGACGCTTCACGCCGCGGCGGATGCGATCTTCTCGGATCGGCCGCAAACTCAGGTCGTGATAACAATTTCCGGCGACGCGGTCGAACACGCCGGCACCTATCGAGTACCGATCGGCATGCCGATTCGTCGCCTTGCCGAGCGCGTGGGCTTGCTCGGTCCGGTGGAACAGACCGTCTGGGGCGGCCCGCTGACCGGCATCGCCCTGACGCGCGACGACGCGGTGGTGACAATTGACACAGCCGCGGTGTTGTTCTTTCTGAAGGCGGAACAGGCAGAGCCGGTGCCATGCATTCGCTGCGGCTGGTGCGTGGAGGATTGCCCGACGGGATTGGATCCCTCCGCGCTGGTTCAGCTTGAGTCCGAGACGTCCGTACCGCGACAGACGCTGACAAAACTGAAGGCGTGCATCGACTGCGGTTTGTGCAGCTACGTCTGCCCCGCTTCTCTTCCGCTTGCCGCGTCGATCAGCCGATCGCGAAGCCGCTTTTCACGACTTCAAAACTCGACGGTCAGTCCATGAGTGCCAACCCGATTGCATACCAGACCGGGTGGATCGCCCGGTCGGCGCCTCACCGGCTCGGCGGAAGCACGGTTCAGGACATTATTCGCTCCTGGACTCTGGCGGGCGGCATCGTCGGTCTATTCGGCACGCTCCTCTTCGGCGTGGCGGCGGCGAAGGTGCTGCTGGTGGCGATGGTCTCCGCGGTGTTGACCGATTTTATTGCCGGCTATGCCCGCGGGCGCGGAGTCGTCGGCGGGCTCTCCCATGCGGCTCTCACCGGACTGTTGCTGGGGCTGACGCTTCCCGCCACGGTGGCGTGGTATGTTCCGACGGTGGGCGCAGCGGTCGCGGTGATTTTCGGCAAGGTTGTCTTCGGTGGATTCGGACATTATTTCTGGCAGCCTGCGCTGGTCGGACGCGTGGTGGTGCAGCTTGTGTTTCTTCCAAGCTTGGCACTGGGCTCAGTTGAATCGGTGAGGCCGGTCCTGGCGCCGGGTCACCTGCTGGTCGGCCGACTCGAATCCACTCAGGAAGTATCCATGGCGGGTTATCGCGGCTGGCAGGACATGCCCGCGACAGCCGGGAATGACGCGCTGTCGATGCCAACGCCGCTGCAATCGCTCCGCGCGTTTGCCGAGGGGAAGGTGAAGCCGGACGGCGACCTTGTCTATACGCCGCTTGTTCGTGACATGCTTCCACCCTGGGAGGACACGATCTTTGGGACGATTCCCGGCGGGATCGGTGAGACCTGCGTCCTTGCGCTTCTTGTCGGCGGGCTCTATCTGATCTATCGGGGATTCATTCGATGGCAGCTTCCGGCGACGATGTTCGCGGCCGCGTTTCTTGCCGCCGGACTGCTCCCCGTTGAGTACGGCGGGGCCGAGGGTGGATACGATTGGTTCCCCATCTTCGCCGTGGAGAATGGTCGCGCCGTCGGACTGGCGTATGTCATGTATCACCTCACGTCCGGCGGACTGATGCTGGGGGCTTTTCTATTGGCCGGCGACATGGTGACGACGCCGATGCGGGCCAGCGGTCAGATCATCTTCGCGGCCGGCGTGGGGACGCTCACGATCTTCATGCGACTTTACGGTGTGGCCGAGTGCGCATGCTACTGGTCGATACTCATCCTCAATACGCTTGTCATGCCGATCGATCGGCAGATGAAGCGAACCGTGCTGGGCGTTGAAGAGGTGTAATGCCGACGCGAGGGTCTGCGTCACAGCTCCGGCGTAAAGACGTTCGTGAAGATATGGTCGGCAATCTGCCGTCCCTGGGCGATACCGGCCGACTTGTCGAACGACCAGTGAATGCCGAGATAGATCCGGCTCTGTCCATTCTCTTCTTCCGCCTGGGACAATGACGAAAACGACCTCGGCAGGCGCGGGCGAACATTTCCTGCATTGTCCGTTGTCACGCCGTTGAACTCGTCTGAGACAAACGTAAAGGCGATGTCGTCACGGCCGAAGAAGTTGCGCAAAGTCTCGAACAATGCACCACCGAAGCCCGCGTGCCCCGAAGGATATGCCGGGAAAGGCGGCGTGAAGTCGTTTCCAGCCAGGTTGCTCGCCGGAGCGCCAAGGGGCGTATAGTTCACATCGCCGATCGTTGCTGCGTTTCCGTCACCCAGTCCGCTGGGCCCGGTCCCGGGGTCGGACTCGCGAATCCCTGTGACGGGCCGCCAATAGTTGTAGTGGTACTTGGAGTCCCAGACGCCGATTCCCGTGTCGGCCATTGCCACGTTGACGAGTGCGAGAAGCCGGGCCAGTTGAACGACGTCGAGTCCCTGTTCCACGCCGAGTTGCACGGCGATCTGGTTGTAAAGGCGCGGCGGCGCGCAAAGACTGGGCGTTCCGTCGTAGGCCCAGAAGATGCCGGTCTGGGTCTGATCTTCGGTGCGCGATGTGGGTGTTATGACACCGTCGCCTCCGACTTGTTTCACTTCGTCATAGGCAACCGCGTACTCGGCGCTGTCGATCGAGGGCGGCGCGGGAGCGCGAAACTGCGAGGCGCTCGACATGACAAACGGCGTGACCTGCGGCCACTCCTCACCAAGCGGCGACTGACCCGGGTTCAAGGGATCGACGCGCCATTTGCCGGGATCGTTGCTGAATACGTAAGCGACGGTGTTGTCGGAGCCGTCGGCAGCCCGCATTTGCAGGATGGCCTGCGCCGCGGCCTGTCCGAGGGTGACGCCGTTCTGACTCGCCGTCGCATCGGTGACGCTTGCGAGGTCCTCGGCGAGCTTCGCGTCAAACGTCGGCGCGTGCGAGGGGTACAGCGCCACAAGCGTGTCGTGGGCTGCCTGTGCAACCGCCGCCTTCATCGAAACGGACAGCTCTGCCCGGGGCATGCCGGTGTAGCTCTTGTAGCCGCCGGTGATGGCGTTGATCGCCTCGAACATGGCGATGTGGACGATGGCCATCGCCCTGCTTGAACGAGTCGGACCGAGCTGGTGACCAAACGTCCGCGACTCCCCCGGCTGAACCGCCATGTGGTCAAGGCCGCTGGCATCAACTGCGATTCGATTCCATTTAAGAACCCAGCTGCTGGCCTCCGGATCGAACTGCGGGAAGAGCCAAAGGAACGGAGCACAGCCGGCCGCCAGCCCAATGATGGACAATGCCACGATTCGACTCAGTGACTTTTTCACAAATGCGACTCCCGAAGCGAGGGCGAAATCCGATGGCCAAGAGCTCTACGCGATGGCCCTTAACCTACTTTCCATCCTACGCACTCGGACCTTGAATCGGTATGCCGGATTGGGTCCATTTGGATAATCCCGTGGATCTACCCTCATGGGCGATACGGGCGGTCCCCCGGGGCAGCCTCCTCGGTCACGGTTGATTATTGCCACCGACTTTGGCATATAATGTCGGGCTTTGAATTCGACAGCTCTAGCGAAAGGCAAATATGACCACGCACCTTAAGGGACGCGACTACATCGAGACGCAGGACTTCACCACCGCGGAGATTGATGAGCTTGTCACTCTCGCGCGGGACCTCAAGGCCAAGTTTCACCGGGGCGAGCCGACCATCCTGCTGCCGCATCAGACCGTCTTTCTCCTTTTCTTCGATAACAGCACGCGAACGCGCAATGCCTTCGAGGCCGGCGCCACGCAGTTGGGCGC
>CAZCGF010000210.1:6195-7503 GCA_964498115.1 uncultured Planctomycetaceae bacterium
CGGGCGGACATTGTCTATCCGAAGAGCTGGGGCCCCTACGACCTTATGCTCCAGCGCCGCGACGCGAAGAGCAACGAAGACATGAAGGGCATTGAAGAGAACATGCTCTCCATGAATGCCCGATACAAGAGCTGGATCTGCAATGCCGAGCGGATGCGCAAGGCCAAGCCGAACGCGATCTACATGCACTGCCTGCCTGCCGACCGCGGGGCGGAGGTCACCGACGAAGTGATTGATGGAAAGCAGTCGGTCGTTTTCCAGGAGGCCGAGAATCGGCTGCACACCGCCAAGGCGATCATGGCGGCCACCATGCGTGAAAGGCCGTATTAACCACCCTTGGGGGATGGCGGGATTCAGGGTGGGTACAACTTGGTCCCCCCTTACAGGGAAGCCTTAAAGGGGGCGTCCTCGCCATTGTGACCCGCATTGCCCGATACATTTACTTATGAAAACCGTAATCGCAATTGGTGGGAATGCCCTTGTGTCGCCCGGCGGGACCGGCGACATCGGGGATCAATTCAGTCGCAGCCGCGAGGTCGTCAGGTCGCTGGCCGACCTGGTCGAGAAGGGATGGCAGGTCACTGTCACTCACGGCAATGGTCCACAGGTCGGCAATATCATGCGCCGGGTAGAGCTTGCATCCGGCGAGGTGTATCGCATCGATCTGGGCCTGGCCGTCGCCGACACTCAGGCGGGCATGGGGTACATGATCGCTCAGACCTGGATGAACGAGCTGAAGCGCCGCGGCCGCGATGCGGTCGTCGTTGCACTGGTGACAACGTGCGTCGTCGATCAGAAAGACCCGGCTTATCAGCGGCCGACGAAGCCGATCGGACCGTTTCTCTCACAGGAGAAGGCGGAACATCATCGAGATCGCGACGGCTGGTCCATCATCGAGGACTCAGGCCGTGGATGGCGGCGCGTCGTTCCTTCACCGCGACCGACGCGCATCGTCGAGATGCCGATCCTTGTCGACATGGTGAAGAAGGGGCATCTCATCGTGGCCGGCGGCGGCGGCGGCATCCCGGTGATTGAAATCGAGAATGGCGAAATGCACGGTGTCGAGGCCGTGATCGACAAGGACTTCACCAGCGCGATGATCGCCGCCGAAGTCGGCGCCGACACGCTCTCGCTGGTCACCGCGGTCGAGCACGTCAGCATCAACTTCGGCAAGCCGAATCAGGAGGCGCTTCGCAATGTCAACATCGCGAAACTGCATGAACTGATCGCCGAGAAACAGTTTCCCGAGGGTTCGATGCTGCCGAAGATTCGCGCGGCGATCGACTTCGTGGAGCGCAGCGATCGCCC
>CAZCGF010000211.1:0-6259 GCA_964498115.1 uncultured Planctomycetaceae bacterium
CGAAAAGAAAGGATCCATCGCACGGGCCAGAACATCGGGTGTCATTCCCCGGCCGTTGTCGGCACAGGTCACAACAAGGTTTTCTTCGGTCAGATCGGTCGCGGCCTTGATCGACAAACGACGCCCTTTGGGCTGCGTCGCTTCGAGCGCATTATCGATCAGTTCCCGGAACACTACGCTTAAAGCCTCGGGATCGAACCAGATAACCGGGCACGCGGGAGGCAGGTCCAAGGACATGGCAGTGGCATCCAATAATCCCTCGGACGCCATGTCAGAAATGATTGAATTCAGGAGGGCCGCGATATCGACGGACTCAGGCCGGACGGTGGCCGGTTGGGTGAAGGACAGCAGGTCTTTCAGGATTTCGCTGCACAGCCCGGCCTGGGCGGCGATGGTTTCAAGGTCCCTTTTGGTCTCGTCGTTATCGACCCCTGTGGCCAAGAGCTGTGCCCGACCGGAGATGACGGCAAGCGGATTGTTCAGTTCGTGGGCGGCCCCTGTGACGATGGCGGCGACGGATTCTAGGGAGCGAGCGCGAAGGAGGTCAGGTTGAATGGCGGCGAGTCTTCGATTGGCGGCGGCGAGATGCTCGGCGAGGGAAGCGGCCGCGGATTGCGCCTGAGCCTGAGCGATTGCGAGGCCGAGGGCGGCGCCCATCGCGGCGATCTCGGCGGATTCGTCGCGAAACGAAGTGACGGAATCGGCCTGGGCAACGAATAAAACGCCCGCTATCGGTTGGTTTCTTGAGAGAATGGGAAGCAACCAAACGGTGCCTGCGCCGAGGTCCGGGCGGCACCGATCGATCAGGCTATCCAGCGATCGATCCGGCGGAAGTATCCAGGCTCCGCCGCGAGCTAGCTCGGCGGCGTTTTTGAGGGCCACTCGAAAGTCGGCCACCTGCTCGTTGAACTGTTCCAATCGGAAACGAGTCGTTCCATCGGAGATGCCGAGCTCCAGCCAGGACCCGGAGGGCGATGGCACGAAAACAACGGCGCTACGAAGTTCCAGGATTGACTGCACGGCGCCGGCGCCGATTGCGGCGGTCTGGCGCAAGGAGAGTCCGGGCGTCACTTGTCGATTGAGTTCATCAATGGCAGCCAGATAGCGGGCGCTTCTTTGAAGGCGACGATTCTGCTCGGCCAGGCGTGTGTTGACCGAGGTAAGCTGTTCGCTGGTCTTGAGCAGTGCGCGGAGATAGACCTCGCGGCCGCCGGACTGGTCCTGTCCGATCCATGCAGAGCGGGATTGAAGTTCATCCGCAATGGATTCGATGATGCCGACCCGAGCGGCTTCCGTCAGACCGAGTAGTGCCGACAGTCTGTGCGAGGCGAGGGTAGAGCCGAGATTGCCAGAAAAGCCGATGTTGTGCTCTCGGGCCATGGCGTCGGCAAGCTGAACGACTTTGATGTAGCGCGCGGCGGCGAGGTCTTCGGGCAGGGCCTCAGGCGGATGATGGTGCAGCCAGATGACATCGATGATGGCCTGAGGCAGGCCCCAGCGCTCGGCGAGGCGGCGTCCGACGACAGTATGGTCGACGCCGAGAACTGCTCTTTCGACGTCAGTGATTTCGGCGCGAGTTTCCTCTGAACGCTTCAAGACGCGCGCAAAGCTCTTCGGCAGGGCGCAGTCCAGGGCGATCTTTCCCAGATCGTGAAGGAGTCCGAGTACGAAGGCTTCTTCAGGATTCACGCCGGGGGCGAGGGCCTGCGCGATGCGGCGAGAAGCGCAGGCCACAGCGAGACAATGACGCCAGAACTCCGCGCGATCGAGGCCGCCGACTTCCGCGGGGTCCTGGGGCAGCGAGAATACTTCGAGGATTTTCTGGGCGAGCGTCAGATGGCGAATTGTCTCGAAGCCGAGCATCGCTACGGCCTTGTCGATGGTCATCGATTCCGGCCTGGCAGCGACGGCAGCCTTGGAGCAGGCCGATAGAACGCGCGCCGCGAGAGACGGATCGCTGGAGACGAGTTCGGTGAGGCGGCGGATGCTGCCTTTGTCATCCTGGGTCAGGGCGAGAATGTGAGTGGCTACGGGTGCAAGCGGCGGCAATTCGTCGAGCCGAGAGAGCAGAAGCTCGACATGCTCGGGATTCGCGACGGTTGTATTGGCGGCGGTCATGGCGGCGATCCTCGCCGGCCCCCCCCATAATCGTCCGCTTCAGGCCTGAATCGAGTTCTTAGACTCGACCTGCGGCGGCGGTCGGCGAAGGCGCCTCAGAAATAACAATTACGCCGCGACAAGATCGGCAATCGATTCGATGAGCCGGGCGATGTCAAACGGCTTTTGGATGAACTCGTCCGCACCGGCCGCCTTGAGCGTGTCGATCTCCGCCGGCGCCACGGCACCAGAGACGATGATGATCTTTGTGTGGGCCAGTTCGGGATCGCTCTTGATGCGCTGGCATACGACGTTGCCGTTGATGTCGGGGAGCATGAAGTCGAGCAGGACTACGTCGGGCCGAAACTCCTTGGTCAAAGCGCCGGCGTCAAAGCCGTTGGAGGCGGCCTTCACCTCGAAACGACCGTCGCGGCCGATGATGTCCACCAGCATGTCCACGATGGCGGGATCGTCGTCGACAATGAGCACACGGCGCTTGCCCGAGTCGAGGTTCTCGATCGGGATCTCGTTGGTCTTCATGAACCGAATCAGCTCGGCTCGGGGAACTCGGCGAAACTTCGAGCCGGGTACGCGAAAGCCCTTGAGACGCCCGCTGTCGAAACAGCGGATGACCGTCTGCTGACTGATCTTGCAGATCTCGGCGACTTCGCCAGTTGTGAAAACAGATTTCACACGCCACTCCGGTCCTTCGGCAGCCAAGGCCTCGGCCACTGCCTGTCGCTCGTCCAACGGTTTTCGCGGGTACATGTTACCTAGTCCCCCTAAATTAACAAGTGCCTCCTCGTTATCGAGCAGTGGAGCGCGCCACTTCATCAGGACAGACCGGATTGGAGTAATTGGACGAAATACGAATTTCGCCCGCCCTCTGTTCTCGCAGGCTGACCCATAAAACGACCTGCCGAGCTGATTTGATCCGGAGGAAGTGAAGACCGTTACCGGAACCAGACGCTCGGAGAGTCGGCCGTTTGGGTGACGCATTAATCGCGACTGACGATCGGAATCGCCGCTAAAAGACGGTGAAATCCGATTCGCTTGACAGTTTTTGGCCCGGGGATGAGACTCCAAGTTGAGTACATCGTGGTCCTCGGCGAATATTCGCCGCGTGACAGGACAATCCGTCAGGATGATGCGGCAATCGGCAAGGGTTCGGGTGCCGCGACTTGGATAGGAGCTTGAAATGGCCGGTCAATTACTGCTTCTCGGAGAAGGCATTTCTGACTTCCTCCCGTGGTACACCTGGGTCTCCATGGCTGCCCTCATAGCGATCATCGTCGGCTACAAGATGTACCAGAAAAAGATGATGAGCTGAGATCGATCAGTCGGTCCGGACTCGTTCAATAGAAACCGATTGCCGTCAATCTCCTTCTCGGCTGCGATCCAGCCTGTACCCGTCTTGATCCACGCGCCTTAGTTGCGCCTTCCGAGTGCGCTGTGGGGGATCGCGAAGCGGACGCGATCGACTGGTTTTTCTCATGGTCGCTGGGATGAGAAAATCGAATTGACTCAGTTAAATTCAACGCGCCCGGCAGGATTCGAACCTGCGACCGTCGGATTAGAAATCCGATGCTCTATCCAACTGAGCTACGGGCGCTTTTACTTAGCCTTATCAGTATTTCCGCGATGACCGGCAAGTTCAAGCTCGCCGCCATTAACTCATTCCCGAAAGCTTTAGAACTTCACCACCCAGGGGGGCTGGGTCTCTCCCATTTGCCTGGCCAGGAGTCCGGGATAGCTGGTTTGGATGGAACTGGCCGCATCCAGACCCAGTACTTCGAGACACCTGCGAATCTCATGATCGCCCGGGCCTTCCACCTCGACGAAGCGACCGAGAAGCGGCAATTCATCGAGTTCGATTGCGCATTCACCAAGCTGCCATGATTCGCGGATTTTCTCGAACGTCAGCCACTCGGCAAAGCCTATCGCGTGCAGGAGCCGTAACATTCCCTCGTCGGCCCTGGACCCGCCTTCAGGGGAGGCCGGGTTGCGATCGCCGCGATCGGGCAGATCGATCTGAATTTCCTCGCGGCACTTGAAAGCCGATTGCTCTACCGGTCCCTTGAAGGCCAAGCTTGAGGACGGTCCGGCTCCATCGAGCACCTCGATTGTTCTGACACGAAGCCCACAACCGCGATGAAAGATCGAACGATCGGGCGTGTCGAGCAATCGATTTGTCTCGCGCACTCGACCGATGCGCTTTGCGCCAGCCGAGCGCAGCAGCTCGACGAGTCGATCGTGCGAGGGCACGGCGATCTTGCATTCGAGCTCCTGGGCCATGGCGACGAATCCTCTGCGGGGCGATCAGCCATCACCTCGCGCGACCGACGGAATACCAGCCTCGAAGACCGGGACGCATCCTGCGATTGAACACTTGGATGACTCACTACGAGTCTCCGCCGGAGGTCCCGTGATTCTATCTTCATTGGATAGGCGAGGGAACATTCACGGACGGCGCGGGCGGCGATTTGTTGCGGCCCGGCCTCCAGCCTTCTAACATCGACGGCCCGAGAGGAGCGCGTATGGCAGTTTCAAGAAGTCGGAAGGGATTATCCATTCAATTTGCGCGGCTTGGCGGCTCGATCCGTGCGGGCGTGCTATTTGTTCCAGTCACCATCAAGGATGGAAAGGCCGTCCTCGGTCGGAAGCTGAGCCTGCCTGCGGAATTGTCATCGCAGGCTAAATTGCTCGCCGCTCGTCACCACGGCGCCAAGCAGGCGGGGGCTATCGACGACTTGATTCTCCCGTCGAAGTCTCTCATTGGGCGGATCGCGCTGGTCGGACTTGGCGAGGAAAAGTCCATCAAGACAGCCGACGTGAGAAACGCAGCGGCCATCTCCATGGAATGGGCCTCTCGTCATCGGGCGGATTCCGTCGTTGTGGCGCTCGACGCACTACAGGAGACCGCTGGGGCGGATGCCGTTGCGGCGTGGGTCGAGGGTTGTGTGCTGGGCAGCTTCCGCTTTCTTGAGCATCGCTCGCAACTTCCGGATGAGACGCGAAAGCCGGTGACGCGACTCGTCTTCGTTTCGAAAGCTGCCGCAAGCCGATCGCTACGCGAGAAGGCGGAAACATCAAGACGCCTGGCGGAATGCGTGAATCTGGCACGGTCAATCGGCCACCAGCCTCCGAACGTCATCAATCCCGTGACGCTGGCGCGAGAATCGCAGGCGCTGGCCCGCAAGCATGGACTTCGATGTCGGGTGATCGACGATCGGCAGATGAAGGCGAAAAAGATGGGGGCGATCCTTGCGGTGGGCGGCGGCTCCAGATCGGCGCCGCGGATCATCGTCCTGGAACACCGGCCGTCACGGGCGAAGGGCAAACCGATCGTACTTGTCGGCAAGGCGGTCACGCATGACACCGGCGGGTATTCGATCAAGCCGACGGCTTCGATGGTGGAGATGAAGTACGACAAGTGCGGCGGGATGACGGTGCTGGGGACGCTTGTCGCCGCGGCGCGACTCAAGATTCCACGGCATGTCGTCGGTGTGATCGGCGCGGCTGAGAACATGATTTCCGGCACGGCCTATCGACCGAGCGACATTCTTCGGGCCTCGAACGGCAAGACGATTGAAGTACTCGATACAGACGCCGAGGGCCGACTCGTATTGGCGGATTGCCTGCACTATGCGGAGAAGACGTTTTCACCCGCGGCGATGATCGACCTTGCTACGCTGACCGGCGCTTGCACGGTTGCCTTGGGGGATGCCTGCGCGGGACTGCTGACGACACATGACGCGCTGGCTCAGTCGCTGACTGCATCGGGCGAGCGGACCAATGAGCGACTCTGGCGGCTTCCGCTCTGGCCGGTATATCGGGAACAAATCGCCGGGACCGACGCGGACTTGAAGAACGTCGGCGGTCGCCTCGCCGGGACGATCACTGCCGCGATGTTTCTCAAGGAATTTGTCACCGACAAAACGCCCTGGGCCCATCTGGACATCGCCGGGGTGGCCAATTCTTCCAAGCCGTCGCCGACTTGTCCTATTGGTGCGACGGGGTTCGGCGTTCGGTTGCTGGTCGATTATCTGCTCGGAGCGAAGTGATGTTGCCGACGTTTCTGGCGCAACTTGCGGCAGGCTCGGCGTTGGCGGTTGGCGTCAGCGAGATTCGCAAAGTCGATTGGCGATATCTTCGCCTGATG
>CAZCGF010000211.1:6359-7488 GCA_964498115.1 uncultured Planctomycetaceae bacterium
GTGGTTCTGGTTGATGATCAGCGTGCGATTCGGGATCGGCCTTGTCGTCACGGGCGTGTTTGCGTGGATGATTCGGGACTGCGTTAATCGTCGGGCGACGCAATCGGCGACGGCCATATTCTATCTCTCGATGATCTTCATTTTTCTCGGCGAATTGTCCGGCCAGTATCTGCTGCGCACTGAGTCACTCGCGATGTAACCGCGCCGCCGCATCGGCGATGGGCTTCGATGGTCAGGTCTAACGCTTTGGGCGGTCAAACCATTCATGTCTGACATCCCCTGGTATTCGAGAAAATGGGCGATCACGATTTGCTGGGGACTGGTTCTATTCGCAGTTATCAGCGGGGTGATCGGCGGGCTTGCCCGGGGGCTGCACGACGAGCCGGACTGGCGCGCGTTTGTGAAAGAGACTTCGTACGTATGGGAACATCTGGAGATTGCGCCGTGGACGGGCATGTTTGGGTACCTGCCGGCGGCGAGCTTCCTTTTGTGGCCATTTACGGTCTGGCTTCCTCGGCCGATGGGGCTGATTGCGTTCGCGCTGACAAACGGCGCGGCGGCCGTCGGGGGTGCCTGGATTCTGTTTCGCTGGTGGTTTGTCGACAACGCAGGTGTTGAGGGCGACAGACGATCGGGCATCTCGAAGCTCGCCCTGTTCGGTTGGCCGCTGTTTGTGCTTGGGGCGCATTTTCAGAATGTGCTCCAGGGTAATCAGCTAACGATCATTCTGTTGTTTCTGTGCGTTGCGGGACTGACGCTGATTCAGCTGAAGCGAAGCTGGTCGGGCGGGTTTCTGCTGGGGGTCGCCACATGCCTGAAAGTGACGCCGGGGATATTGCTCGTATTCCTGCTGCTCAAGCGTCGGTGGTCGGCGGTTGGCGGGATGGTGCTGGCCTTCTTGTTGCTGGACATGGTTCCGTCGGCGGCGCTGTTTGGGATTGACGGGGCGATTCGCGAGCATAAGGCGTGGCTCCAGCGCGTGGAGTGGTATTCCAACCGGCGATTTATCGAGGATCCGTGGCTACGAGTCATGCACCATGGACACGAACACAATACGTCGCTCTCGGTCGTGTTGACGCGATGGCTTCGCGAACAGCCGGGTACGGGACGTCATATTGTTGTTCGCGGG
>CAZCGF010000212.1:0-7409 GCA_964498115.1 uncultured Planctomycetaceae bacterium
CGGGCGCGTAGGCGAGCTTTGCAAGGTGACAATAGGCGAAAAAAGTTTTGGCGGGCGAATGCAAACCATGTGGCGGGCATGTGTTGGGGCGGCTCGGGCTTTTGGCGGTTTTGGGTGAAAACGCGCAAGGTGACACAGTGAAAAAGAGTTCCGGACTTTCGCCCTTCCCGTGATCGAGCGCGAAATCGCGTTCCTTTCGTGCGCAGGTTGGATGAGTCCGTGGGCATTGCATTGGAGATGCTTGCTCCGTGTGCGCGCCGGAGTTTGGCTGACGGAGCGGACGATCTATCGTGAAACGTGGATGGTGCGGTGTTCCCTCGGGAAGGGTTGGCACCGGCGCATTCCGAGCAATTGAGATCATCCAGAAGAGTAGCGTGTCCCCAGTATGCCGCCTCACCAATTTTCGCAACGAATCAACGGGAGGGGAGTCGCTTCGCGATCAGGAAGCCTTTGCCGCGCGGGCAGGCTTTGGCTGCGATAACTCGATTCAGAAGCGAAGAATGCTCGCTCATCCTTCTACCTTGTCCGCACTTCTGCTCCGCCGGCACTACGCGGCGATTCGTGCAACGTGATGGACGGAGCGGGACATGACTCGAACGAATTGTCCCATAATCTCTACGCTGCATCGTGATATGTCGCGGATTGTTGCGAGCTCTACGCCGAATTTGATGAACTTGGTTCTGTCTTCGTTGCACTTCTCAGGTGTTGCACGGAGAATAGACACTTCGGATCTGATTTCCCATCGCCGAACGGACCAATCAATGGCAGTCGACTTTTCCAGGACGCTTCGTGCCCTTGACGTGGACAGAGGAAGGGCCTCCAGGTGGATCATCGCGATCGTGATCCCACTTCTGGCGGCATGGGGCGGCTGGTTTGTATTCGCCCGCGTGACGGTGCGCGAGCGGAGCGCCGACGCGCGACTGGTCATGGGAGGCGCACCGGTCGGCGTTCAGCCGGATGTGTCAGGAAAGATCATCTCATCAAATCTCCGGGTCGGCGGACTCGTTGAGGCCGGTGACGTCCTGCTGGAACTCGACGCGACGATTCTTCATCGCGAGGAGGCGGAGGTCAGGGCACGGATCGAGGGGGCCCGGCGCGAGCTGGAGGCGCTCGAACGTCAACTCGCGACGCAGGAATCCGCGCTCGTCGAGACGGTCACGGCATCCACGGCGGGAGTCACGGAGTCGGAAAAACAGTTTGACGTGGCCAAGGTTAATGCGGACTTCGCTCTTGAGGAGGCGAGGCGGCTGCGGGAGCTGAGCGCACGCGGTGACGCCAGTGAGCTGGAACTGCTCCGCGCCAACGCGGCGGCCGAGCACGCTCGCTTGTCGGCGGAGGCCGCGAAGCTGGGAATCGAACGGGTCAGGAGCGAGGGACAGGCGAATGTGGAGTCGCGGCGCGTTGCATGCGAGACACTGCGAAGAGACCGGGAGCGGCTCATCGGCGACCGAGCACAGGCCGAGGAACAGGCTGGAGCCCTGGAGAAGGAGATCGAGCGTCGGGTGATTCGGGCGCCGGTCTCGGGACGTGTCGGCGATGCTGCGGACTTGCGGCCCGGTGCGTTCGTTCGCGAGGGACAGTTGGTTGCCAGCGTCATTCCGGAAGAGCGTTTGTCGATCGTGGCTCATTTCGATCCGGCGGCGGCCGTGGGCCGGGTCGAGGCCGGGCAACCGGCGCTGATGAGTTTTGATGCGTTTCCCTGGGGGCAATTCGGGAGTGTTCCGGTCAAGGTCAGTCGCGTCGGACAGGAACCGCGCGATGGGAGAATCCGCGTCGAATGTGATTTGAGCTTGCCCGTCACGACGACCATTCCATTGCAGCACGGGTTGACAGGCCAGCTTGATGTGGAAGTGGAGCGGATCAGCCCGATGGCATTGGTTCTACGGGTGATCGGCGGAGGTCAGCGAAGCCAGTCATCAGCCGCGGTGCGAGCGGGGGCCATGCCGTGAAAAACCCGCGACCCCACCGCCGCCGCTTCATCGTTCCCGAGGTGGTGCAGATATCGAACATGGACTGCGGTCCTGCCTCGCTGAAGTGCCTGCTGGAAGGATTCGGCGTGCCGGCGAGTTACGGTCGACTTCGCGAGGTGTGCCAGACGGAGGTGGACGGCACATCGATCAACGCCATTGAGGACGCGGCGTCGCAACTGGGTATGGCAGCGGAGCAAGTGCTTCTGCCCGCCGATCATTTGGTTTTGCCCGAGGGGAAGAGCCTGCCCGCGATCGCGGTGGTCAGGCTTCCGACGGGAGCGACACACTTCGTCGTCGTGTGGCGTCGGCTTGGGCATTTGCTGCAGATCATGGATCCTGCGGGAGGGCGCCGTTGGGTGCCGGTTGATCGATTCCTCTCCGACCTCCACGTACATGCCCAGGACGTACCGGAAAGGGCGTGGCGCCGTTGGGCTGGGTCCGATGATTCAATTCGCGTACTGCGTTCGCAGCTCGCCCGTGCGGGACTCTCCGAACTCGATACTGAGACGCTGCTTGGTGAGGCGCTGGCCGACGAGTCATGGAAGTCGATTGCAGCGTTGGATGCCGCGGCACGGATGACGAACGATCTCGTGCAAAGCGGCGGCGTGCCCCGTGGAAAAGATGCGGCCCGGATCCTCCGCAAGTTCTACGAGCGCGCCCTGCGCGAAGGCGACGGCCCGGACTGCGTCATCCCCGATCACTATTGGACGGTTCGGGGCGGCGCGGAGGAACATGCGGAACGTCGCGTTCTTGCCGTCCGCGGGGTTGTCTTCATCCGCGTCAAGGGCATCAGTCGCGAAGGCGCGCCTGTCGGCGACGATGAGGTCTCGGCGCGCCGGCAGGCCGAGCTGACCTCGGCACTGAGTGACAAGGATCACCACACGCTTTGGCGGCTGTTTCAGATCGTCGGAGCGGACGGCTGGTTGCTGCCCACGGTGGTGACGCTGGCGGTCGGCGTCTCCGCGGGTGCGCTGTTTGTGGAGGGGTTGCTGCTGCGGTCGCTTCTGGACATCGGTTCGATGATGTCATTGGGGTACGAACGCGCCGCCGCCGCCGCGGTGCTGGTGAGCTTTCTGATTCTTGCGACGGCCCTTGAGCTGCCTGTAGCGGCGCTCGGATTTCGCCTCGGAAGACGACTCGAGGGACGACTTCGCCTTGCGTTCCTGACCGGGATTCCCCTTTTGCGCGACCGGTATTTTCAGAGCCGACTGGTTTCCGACATGGTCGAGCGGTGTCACAGCATGCACACGCTGCGATCATTCCCGCCGATCATGATTCAGTTGCTGCGATCGGGCGCGACACTCGTCGTGCTTGCCGCAGGGATCATCTGGCTCGACCCTTCGGGGGCGCCATGGATCGTGTGCATCGCCGCCCTGTCGGTCGCTCTTCCGCTTGTCGGCCAGTCGATGCTTTCGGAGCGGGATCTTCGATTGCGATCGCACGG
This sequence comes from uncultured Planctomycetaceae bacterium, assembly GCA_964498115.1. GTDB lineage: Bacteria > Planctomycetota > Phycisphaerae > UBA1845 > UTPLA1 > UTPLA1. Next base: position 3,415 of record CAZCGF010000212.1, read on the forward strand.
GGCCGCGCTGGTGCGGTTCTACCTGGACAGCATGCTCGGACTCTTGCCCATTCGGGCGCTGTGCGCGGAACGGGTGATTCGCAGGGAGCACGAGGCCATCCTTGTTGCCTGGGTTCGAGCGGCCCTGGGCGTCGCCCGAACGCTTTTTTCCCTCGACGCGGCGGTCGCCATTGCCACGCTGACAATGATCGGCCTCGAGATGCACCACATTGTCGTGAGAGTCGATCCTACGTCGGATGCACTGCTCCTCGTTTATTGGGTGTTGTTAATGCCGCCGGTCGGGCAGGAGCTTGCGGGAATCCTGCGGCTCCTTCCGCCGATGCGCAACACGGCGGCGCGCCTGCTGGAACCGATCGGCGAACAAAAGAAATCGGCGCAAGACGACGCCCTCAAGACGGATAACAACATCGCAGACGAGCCGGGCCCATTATCCGTGCGATTTGAAAATGTTTGTGTTCGGGCAGGCGGGCATTCGATTCTCGAACAGATTTCACTGGACATCGAGGCGGGATCGCACGTGGCGATTGCCGGCCCGTCGGGGGCGGGTAAGTCGACCCTGGTCGGACTTCTTCTTGGATGGCATGAGCCCAGCGCGGGCCGGGTCGTTGTGAACGGCAGCGTCCTTTCGGAGTCAAATGTTTCGTCGCTGCGCCGCCGGACTGCGTGGGTCGATCCGGCGGTCCATCTCTGGAATCGAACCCTGATGGAGAACTTGTCGTACGGCTCCGGCGACGCGGCAGGACGATCCTTGTCCGGGGCCATGGATGCAGCCGACCTGACCGATCTGATCGCGTCGCTGCCCGACGGCATGCAGACGAAGCTGGGCGAGAATGGCGCAATCCTGTCCGGGGGCGAGGGGCAGCGTGTTCGGCTGGGCCGGGGCCTGCTTCGCAACGACGCCAGCCTTGTCATCCTCGATGAGCCGTTTCGGGGATTGGATCGGGGTATGCGACAGGAATTGCTGGCGGCGACCCGCAAGTGGTTTTCCGGGGCAACCATTCTTTGCATCACCCATGACGTGGAGGACACTCGTTTCTTTGATCGCGTTGTGGTCATGGCCGGGGGTCGGATTGTCGAGCAGGGGTCCGCGGCTGAATTGGCTTCCCGTGCTGACTCGGCATACGCCCAGACATTGCAAGCCGCGGGCGAGCTTCAGAGAGACCTGCAGGAGATCGCGGATTGGCGCCGGGTGACTCTCTCCGGCGGAGTCATTTCGCCGGCCTCGCGCGAGGAGAAGGCGCCATGAGGACGTCACCACTCGCCTGGCGAAGGGAGCAGTTGGCGGAGGGATTGGACCTTCTCGTCTCGATGAGCCGCCTGCGCCTTAACCGAGCATCGACCGACGGAAATTCCGGGGCAGACGGATCGGTCCGCCATGCGACGTCCGACGTGCCCATCGATCAACTCGTCGCAGCGCTCGGCCTGGAGGCGGAATGCGTCCATGCGACCTATGGTGAAGTCGACTCCATGCTGTCGGGCGCCGGGCCCGCGGTCGTTCAGGTCGGCGGCGGCGATGCGGATGAATATCTGCTCCTCCTGGGATGTCGGCGGAGCCGGATGCGCGTGATCAGGCCGGATGGTCGCGTGGAAGCAATCCCCTTCCAAACTTTGAAGGAGATCGTTTGCGCCGGCGCGGAAGGCCCGATTCGTGAAGAGACGGAACTTCTGTTGAGGGATGCCGGCATCAAAGGCGGTAGCCTGTCGCGCGCCCGCCGTGCGATTCTGAATCGCCGCCTCGCTTCCGAACATATCGGGAGTTGCTGGATGGTGCGGCTGCCCCCGAACGCGCATTTTGGTCGACAACTTCAACAGGAGGGAATCCTCGCCCGCCTTGGTGCGGTACTGTCGCTTCATGCCGTTCAGCAGGTCTTGTTTGTCGGTTCCTGGTGGGTGATCGGCCGCGCGGTGTTGCAGGGTCGTCTGGATACCGGTTACTTCCTGGCGTGGATTCTTCTGCTGGCCTCCATCATTCCCGTTCGTCTGCTTGAAAACTGGTGGCAATCAGAGTTGCTCTTTCGCGTGGGCGCGCTTGTGAAGCGGCGGCTCCTGGCTGGCGTGCTTCGATTTGATCCGGACCGGTTAAGGAAGGAAGGCTCCGGACGGCTGCTGGCACAGGTACTGGAATCGGCGGCCATCGAAAACACGACTCTGACCGGCGGACTGCTGACGATTCTTGCCTGTGTCGATCTGGTCGCCACGGGAATCGTGCTTCTTTCGGCCCCGCGGTCAGCACTTTTCATGACCGTATTCATCGTTTGGATCGGCATGACCACTCTGGGAACGTGGCGCTACATCACGAGTCGGCGGCGGTGGATGATGAGCCGGCTGAGCATGTCCGAGGACCTCGTCGAGAAACTCGTGGCGCACCGAACGCGAATGGCCCAGGAGCGCCCCGGCAACTGGCACGCGGGCGAGGACGAGGCGATCGATGCCTATTATCAGGCGTCCATTCGGATGGATCATGCGGGCGTCGCCATGTCGCTGGTTGCGCGAGGATGGCTCATCGCGGGCATGGTCGTGCTCGCGTCGGTGCTTATGTCGTCGACTGTTTCGATGGGATTGCTGGCGGTCGCCATGGCGGGCGTGTTGATGGGTGCGCAGGCATTGACCCGATTCAATGCGGGACTGGGGAATCTGACGACGGCCATCATTGCGATCGGGAGGATCGCCCCGGTGTTTCGTGCGGGCGGTACGGCTGAGCCGAACAGCACACCGGCGTTTCCCGGTCAGACGGCGCCACTGGAAGCGGACGCCGGTGGACGCCTCCTCGAGACGCACCAATTGAGTTTTCGCTATGAGGGGCGTGATCGGCCTGTTTTGGACTCGTGCAATCTCCGGGTCGAACCCGGGCAGCGCGTGCTGATTGAGGGCCCCTCGGGCAGCGGTAAATCCACGTTTGCCAAGATACTGACGACGATGCTGCCCGCGCAAAAGGGGCTGCTCATGCTGCGCGGGCTGGATTGCCCCACGGTTGGCACATCCGACTGGCGACGCCGAGTCAGCTATGTTCCGCAGTTCCACGAGAATCACGTATTCACCGGGACGCTGGCGTTCAATCTCTTGATGGGACGGGCGTGGCCCCCCTCGACCGAAGACCTGAGCGAGGCGGAAACGGTTTGCCGGGAGCTTGGCCTCGGTGACCTTCTGTCGCGCATGCCCAGTGGATTGATGCAGGCGGTGGGAGAGACCGGCTGGCAGCTATCGCACGGAGAGAAAAGTCGCATCTTCCTTGCAAGGTCCCTGCTGTGTGAACCCGACGTCGTGGTCGCCGATGAGCCGTTCGCCGCGCTCGATCCGACCTCGCTTCGGCAATGCCTGCGGTCGTTGGTGAACCGAAAGCCGGCCGTCGTTCTCATCGCCCATCGCTGAGCGTCGGTGAGTTCGCGTGGCGATCGTTTTACCTCCCTTGATATGCGAGTAAGGTGAAGCGCCCCCTGAAGCCGGGCCTGGACTGGAAGTCATCGACCCTTCGTCGGACAAGTGCACGGCCTGCAATTGACCGGGAAAGATGCAATCTGTAGGATATTGACAAGGTCAGCGTCTGAAGAGAGCTTGCCGTCTCTTCAGTGATGCGACGCGGGAATGGACTGAGTGCGGCTGGGCCGCAGCTTGGATTCGTCGCATCACTATGGTGGAGTTATCCGGCCCTTTCGATCGTTTGCCGCGCGGCGGACGAGGGTGTGAGTTTTCCTCTTTGGAAGGAGAAACGACTATGGAGAAGAAGCAAGTAAATCCCGAAGTGCCCTTCTTCGCACAGTTCCTCGAGGAGCAGGAGTATCCTCGCGTTCGAACTGATCTCAAGGCCGGTCCGCGTGGCGGCGGCGGCGGTGGTGGTGGCGGCGGCGGTGGCGGCGGTGGCCCGCCCCTCGTGACGCTGAAGTATCCGTCTGATGACGACGAGGACGGGGGCGTTGAAATCTAACGATTTCCGCTTGCTGTTTGGTTTAGTATACACGGCGCTGGTTCTCAAAATGGCAGGACCAGCGCCTTTTTTT
>CAZCGF010000213.1:0-7409 GCA_964498115.1 uncultured Planctomycetaceae bacterium
CGTCCGAAGACACAGCTTCCGAAGACGAACCCTCCGACGACGCATCCGCTGACGACGACGCGTCCGAAGACACAGCTTCCGAAGACGAACCCTCCGACGACGCATCCGCTGACGATGCGTCCGACGATTCCGCCGAAGACGCTTCCGAAGAATCATCCGAAGACGATGCCGCCGCCGAAGACGAGCCCGACGACTCCGACTCCGCTGACGACGCCGCTTCTGACGATGACGCCTCCGACGACGAAGACAGCGCCGCCGAGGATGATTCCAGCGACGACGACAGCGCTGCCGAGGACGACGCCGACTCCGAAGACGAAGACGCCGTCGAGGACGACACCGACTCCGACGACGAGGACGCCGTCGAAGATGACAGCGATTCGGGCGACGACGAAGAAAGCTCCGACGATACCGAAGAGGAATAACCGTGCCGCCCGTCGGGCCCAGCGCCGCCCGGCACTCACCTCACGTTAAGCGCACCTGCATCCTCGAAACCCCCGGCGATGCCTGGAAACGAAGAGAACCATGACCTCCGGCGATCCCATCGTCGCGGCCCACAGCGTGGCCGAGGCATTCTTCTACCTGATGGCCAAAAGGTGCCATCGCTGCGGCACCGGTCCGCTCAAGCCCGCCGGCGGCCTCACCAAGACCGACCGCCCCGAAGCCCCCTGGCGCCTCTCCGGCCGCTGCCCCAAGTGTGAATCCGACGCCGTCTTCCATTTTCTGATATCGCCGGCCCCCACGCGCGAAGACGCCGCCTCCAGCGTCGTCAACGCCACCGCCGAACCATCCCGCGCCATCGACCTCCTCGGCTGGCTCACCCTCTTCCAGACCGTCCTCGCCTCCGCCGAACAGGCCGCCGACCGCGAATCAAAGCACGATCTCCTCCACGAGGCCGGCATGTGCCTCGACGAGGCCCTCAAGTTCTACGGCCCCGGCGAAGAGCTGCCCGGCCCCGACGCATTCTTCAACGGCGAGACCCGCCAGCGCTTCCTCGACCACCCGAACCAGTTCACCCGTTCCCAATGGGCCGATCGCCGCGCCAAGCTCCCCGTCCCCCGGCGCGAAGACGACCCGCCCCCGAAACGAAAGCGCTGGTGGCAACGCAAGGGGTGATTCGCCGCCCAATCCGACGATATCAATCTGAAGGGACAACAAGGACGGCCAGCCTCGTCCCAGGCAGGAGCCGCAGCCGTCCCCCCGCGGAGTAAACATGGATAAGATCTGGTCATTGTTCAACGGGACAATCGTCAACGTCATCACCGTGGTCATCGGTTCGACCATCGGCCTCGTCCTCTCCGCAAACATCCCCGACAAGTTCAGGCGCACCATCCTCAACTGCCTCGGCCTCGTCACCATCACCATCGGCATCGACGCCGCCGTCCTCGGCATGGTGGACGCATCCCGAAAGCACAGCGACAAGATCCCCACATACGGCGCCCGCCTCGCCATGGTCATGATCGGCTCGCTCATCATCGGCGCCATCATCGGCAGCTACCTCCGCCTGCACGACCGCATCGAGGACCTCGGCCGCTGGTTCCACACCAAGTACGGCGGCCCGCAGGGCGAGCTCGGCAGCGCCGCCCGCTTCGCGGAGGGCTACCTCTCCGCCAGCGTCATCTTCTGCATCGGCCCGCTCACCGTCCTCGGCTGCCTCAACAACGGCGCCAGCGCCAACCCCGGCCTGCTCTACATCAAGTCGTTCCTCGACGGCTTCTGCTCCATCGCCCTCGCCGCCTCGCTTGGCGTCGGTGTGCTCTTCAGTTGCGTCACCGTCCTCGTCCTCCAGTGCACCCTGAGCCTCGCGGCCTACTTCGCCGCCGGCGTCATTCCCGACGTCTCACTCTCCCTGATGAACGCCGTCGGCGGCCTCGTCCTCCTCGCGACGTCGCTCATGATCCTCGAACTGAAAAAAATACCCGTGGCCGACCTCGTGCCCGGCATCATCCTGCCGCCCATCGTCGTATGGGCGGTCGAGAAAATAAGCCCCGGCCTGCTCTTGATCGCCTCGTGAGTCCGCTGGTTGTCTGCGCGGGCGATGTCCGCTCGCCGCCGCTGGACCGCGCTTGATTCCGCAGTTCTAATCGCGCACAACGGATATCCGAGTCCCTGGGAAAAATGTCGGAGTGATCCACGATATGGGTTGGCAGGGCTGGTTCACACTCTCGCTCCTCGCAGTCATGATCCTGGGACTGGTGCGCTTCGCCCATCTCGCCGACGTCGTCTTCCTCGGCGGCCTCACCCTCCTCGGCCTCATGGGAATCGTCACGCCGACCGAGGCCCTCAAGGGCTTCTCCAATCCCGCCATGCTCACCGTCGCCGCGCTCTTCGTCGTCGCATCAGGCCTGCGCGACAGCGGCGCCCTCGACGGCATAGCCCGCCGCCTCCTCGGTCGACCAACCGGCGAACGCCGCACCATGCTCCGCCTCCTCGCACCGATCGGCGCGATGTCAGCCCTGCTCAACAACACAACCATCGTCGCGATGTCCATGCCCGTCGTTCTCGATTGGTGCCGCAAGCATCGCCTCTCCGCCTCGCGCTTCCTTATGCCGCTCTCGCACGTCACCGTCGCCGGCGGCATCATGACCCTCATCGGCACCAGCACCAACCTCGTCGTCCACGGCCTCATGCTGGAATCAGATCAGCTCGCCCACAAAGGCATGGGCTTCCTCGAGATCGGCATCATCGGCCTGCCGCTGACCATCGTCGTCCTCGCCTATCTCGTCCTCGTCGCACCGCGCCTCTTGCCCCATCGCCAGGAGTTCCTCGAGAGCCTCGGCGCCTCCAAGCGCGAGTACATGGTCGAAATGCTCGTCGAAGCCGACTGCCCCCTCATCGGTCAGTCCGTGCAGGCCGCCGGTCTGCGACAATTGCCCGGCCTCTTCCTCGCCGAAATCGAGCGCGCCGATCAGGTCATCTCACCCGTCGGCCCCGAAGAATGCCTCGAAAGCAGCGACCGCCTCGTCTTCGTCGGCGTCGTCAGCACCATCGTCGACCTGCAAAAGATCAAAGGCCTCAAGCCCGCTGCCGATGAGATTCCCTCCGACCGCATCAGGGATCAGGGCCGTCATCTCTGCGAAGCCGTCATCAGCGCCAGCAGCCCGCTCGTCGGCCGAAGCGTCCGCGCCGCCAACTTCCGCACCGTCTACGACGCCGCCGTCGTCGCCGTCCATCGCAACGGCGAACGCCTCGCCGGAAAGATCGGCAACATCGTCCTCCGCCCCGGCGACACGCTGCTCCTGCACACAGCCACCGGTTTCCTCCGCGCCCATCGCAACAACCCCGACTTCTATCTCATCAGCGAAGTCGGCGGCTCCGAACCCGTCCGCCACGAAAAGGCGACCATTTCCATCGTCATCCTCGGCCTCATGGTCATCCTCATGGCCATTCCCGACTTCCTCGAATGGTGCGGCGCCGCGCCGGCCCTTCGCGATCAGTTGGATCGCGGCCGCGTCTTCTTCGCCCTCAGCGCCGCCGGCCTCATGGTCATCTCCCGCTGCGTCGCCTCCGCCACCGCGCGCAGGAACATCCAATGGGACGTCCTCTTCGTCATCGCCGCCTCATTCGGCATCTCCGAAGCCATGGAAAAAACCGGCGCCGCCGCATTTGTCGCCGGCGCCTTCATGCCCGCCGCCAACGCAATGGGACCCATCGCCGCATTGGCCGTCGTCTATTTCTCCGCCAACCTCCTCACCGAGTTTCTGACGAACAACGCCGCCGCCGCCCTCATGTTCCCCATCGCCATGGCCACCGTTCACCAGATGCCCGGCGTCGATGCACGGCCATTCGCCATCGCCGTCGCCGTCTCGGCATCCGCCGCCTTCGCCACGCCCATCGGATACCAGACAAACCTCATGATCTTCGGCCCCGGCGGCTACAAATTCATGGACTTCGTCAAAGTCGGCCTCCCGCTCAATGTCATCTGCGCCGTCATCAGCATCACCATCCTCTCGCTCTCCTACGGTCTCTTTTAACCCCGCTCCATCGATTCACGGGCCGCCCATCCGCTGCGCCCTCGCCGCCCACCACCCCTCGTTGACGCTCAAGTGCGGACAGATACAATTCGGCCCGGCGGCTGGATGTCGCCCTAGCCGATGCAAAGGATCTGCCATGTCCTTGCCGCGAATCCTTCCGATCCTCTCCTGCATGACCCTCGCTGCCGTTCTCGCCTGTCTCACGGGCTGTCGGCGCGGTGACATCGGCATGTCTTCCGACGGCCCCTCCGTCGAGCAGCTCGTCTCCTTCTACAGCCCGCGCAGCATCAAGATCCTCCCCTTCACCAAGCCCAAGAGTTTCGACGACGACGTCATTCCCGACGGCGTCGGCGTCTCCCTTCGCCCCCTCGATGAGGCCGGCGACCCCGTCAAGGCCTACGGCACCTTCATGTTCGAGCTCTACGCCTACCGAAAGGCCATCGGCACCCACAAGGGCGAGATGCTCGCCAACTGGACCCAGCAGGTCCTCGACACCAGCGACCAGAAACAGTTCTGGGAGCGCGTCACCTCCACCTATGAGTTTCAACTGAGTTGGGAGGGCAAGCCCCTTCCCCCCGGCAACCGCTACGTCCTCGTCGCCAGCTTTCAGTCGCCCGGCAGCGAGCGGCTCTTCGACGAATACGAATTTGAATTCCGCGTAACGCGCGAGGAAATTCTCAAGGCACTCACGAGTTCCGTTGAATAGGAAAGGATGACCATCATGACGAAGCGACGCATATTGAAGGCATTCGGTCTCGGACTGGTCTGCATCATCGTCGGCTGCGCGGAGAACAAGCTCACCCGCCACAATTACGAAATGATCCAGGAAGGCGCCTCCACCCGCGAAGAGGTCAAGCTCACCCTCGGCGACAACTACACCGCCACCGCCTCAAACCGCTGGGAATACGAAGACGAGGACAACCACCGCTCCATCGTCATCCGCTTCGACGAATCCGGTAAGGTCAACGGCAAGGAGTGGCGCGACGCCGCCACCGGCGAGTGGGAAGGCCAGGCCCCGGGCATCGACCCCAACCCCGAAGGCCGCACCATCTCCGAATCGAGCGGGACCCAGACCATCAAAAAGTAGCATTCCGACGCCGCCCTGATTCGTTGGTAGAATTCCGCCGATGAGCGACGAACCCGGGCCGCCGAATCTCAATCAGGACGACGATCTCGCGGGCGACCCGTTGGCGCAACCGGCGCTTCCGGAAGTCCCCGCCCTCACCTACGCCGGCCACCCACCGCTCGCCCGTGCCGTCGAGGACAAGCGCTACCCGCGCATCGACATGAGCCGCGGTTCCGCCGCCGTGGACCTCTTCGTCGTCGTCGCCTTGCTGATCGCAACCATTGAAACCCTCCATCTCCTCAACTTCGCCGAGTGGATGCAGGAGCACGCCCCCATCTTCGGAATGTTCTGGACCAACGTCCTCATCGGCGCCGTCACACTCACCATCGTCGCCGTCATGCTCAGGGCTCGCCGCCAATCCCCCTCCGCACTCGGCCTCGCCAAAACCTCCTTCGGCAAAACCATCGGCCTCGCCGCCGCGACCATCCCCGTCTGCTACGTCTCGGTCCTTGTCACCGTCTCCGCCTACCTCGCGCTCTCGGGAACCTCGATCGACGGCCTCGTCCAGGAACGCGCCGCCTTCTTCGACGAAGTGCCGCACATCCCGCCGCTCATCGCCGTCCTCTTCTCCCTCTTCGTCGGCCTGCACGAGGAGATTCTCTTTCGCGGCTTCATCCTCGGCCGCCTCCGCGCACTCTTCGGCTCCACCGTCGCCGCCGTCATCGCCAGCAGCATCGTCTTCGGCCTCCTGCACGGCTACCAGGGCGCCATCGGCGTCGTCCAGACCACCACCGTCGGCCTGGTCCTAGCGACGCTGGCCGCGCGCTTCCGCACCATCTGGCCCGCCATCCTCGCCCACGGCCTCTTCGACGCCATCTCCCTCGTCGCCGTCCCCCTCCTCGGCGACTCGCTCCAGGAATTCGCCAATCAAGTGACGACGACCCAGGCAGCGCAGTAGCGCTCAATCGCGACCATTCGAGATGTGATTGTGCTTGTTGTATGCGAGCGCCAGGACAGCTTATCGCTTCATTTGTATCTTACTTCGAACAGCGCCAGGTATTCCGCATAGGCAAATCTTCGTCCACGGCTGCGCCCGGTGATTTCCTGCAGGATGCCCATTTCTTGCATATCGATCAGCAGTTTGTCGACGGTCGGCTGTGAAACTTCGAGCTTGGGGATGAGCCAATGGGTTGACACAACGGGCTGCCGAGTGACAAGATCGAGAAGGTCCAGGGCCTTGCCGGCGCGGCGCCCGAGCTGTTCTCGAACGCGTGTCTGATCGCGCTCCAGCAAATCGCGAATCTTCAAGGCTCGCTCAGTCGCTTCTTCAGCGACCGTAGCCACGCCCCGCAGGAAAAAGAAGATCCATCCCTCCCAGTCCCCGGCTGTGCGAACGGCCTGCAATCGTTCGTAATACTCCTGTTGATGTAGCTTGAAATAGTACGAGAGGTAGAGGAGTGGTTCCCGCAGGACTTTTCTCGCGCAAAGCAGGAACGTGATAAGCATCCGCCCCAGACGTCCGTTTCCGTCAATGAACGGATGAATTGTCTCGAATTGGGCATGCACGAGTCCGATCTCGATCAGGAGAGGGGTCAGCTTCTTTGCGTTGATGTACTTTTCGAGCGCCGACATCGAGCGTTGCATTTCGATTGCCGGTGGCGGTACAAAAGTGGCGTTGGAGGGACCGGTGCCGCCGATCCAGTTTTGGCTTGTTCTCAGTTGGCCGGGAGACTTAGACGATTCTCCACCTCGAACACCGGATGTAAGCGTCTTATGGACCTCGCATAACAATCGCGTGCTGACCGGCAGGGATTTGAGGCGATCCAATCCTTGCCGCAGGGCCTTCATGTAGTTCAACACTTCATCGATATCAAAGGAGCTGGGCTCGGCTTCCTCTCTTGCCTCATAATCGAGCAATTCCGACAACGACGCTTGCGTGCCCTCAATCTGGCTTGAGAGCACAGCTTCCTGCCGAAGATACATGAACACAAACCGTTCTGGGTTCGGCAACAACTCAGACGCGATGTCCAGCCGCCCGAGTTGGCGTTCTGCGAGACCAAGAAATGTCTGCATTTCCTCGCTGATTTGTAGGGGTGGGTCCGGCGGGAGCGGTGCAGGGATAAATGCGCGGTATCTGCCTGGCTGAGTAACAAATCGCCCTGAACGACCGCCGGCCATCTGAATCTCGCTAAGTTCGAAGGAATGACCTCGAATAGGTCCGAAAACGCAATATAAGATTTCAGCCTTAATCCTATTTAGCCGCGAGGGCAAGAAAAGGCAATTTTTTCAACTTTCTTGGGGAAGGGCCGAAAAAAAGGAATTGGGATAGGGCGAGGGCGAAATTCATGGCCGATGCGTCTCTTTTCCGATCC
>CAZCGF010000214.1:0-2482 GCA_964498115.1 uncultured Planctomycetaceae bacterium
ATGGATCGATGGTCCCTTCGGAATTGAGCTGGCCCATCGTCCAGTTGGTAAGGCGGTGCAACCCGTCGTACTCATAGACGGACGATCGATCGTTGACGTGTTGCTGCCCGTTGAATGGCCGCTGCGTCACCTTGGCTGATGTGCGGTTGCCCATCACGTCGTACGTGTACTCGAAGCGGTGCAGCGTCGTCGCGCCGAGCTTGTGGTGCAGATCCGTCAGTCGCCCGAAGCGGTCGAGCCCGGCGAAGCCGAGGTCGAGGTTTGAGTCGACCGTCTGCATGGTCCCGCAGCCGAGGCTTGTAGAGACGCGCCGCGACGTGCCCATGTAGCCGTAGCTGGCGAGCGGGCCGACGGTGGACGAGGTGATGTTTGTGATCCGGCTCAGGACGCTGTGAGTATCCCCGGCGTTGTTGCCGTAGTTCAGGGTCAGGGCCATTCGCGTCTGGTCCTGCAGCTTCATGGGGTAGGTGATGCCGACGAGGCGATTGAAGTTGTGGCCGCCGATCATGGGGCTGAATTGCCACTCGTAATCGACGACGCCCGGTACGACGGCCTCGTTGTAGTCCTGGCTTTCCTGTGTGAGGTTCCCCCAGTTGTCGAATTGGAAGGTGTTCGTCGAAACGCGGTTGGTCGGCTGGCCGAAGGCGTTGTTTCCATATGCATCGACCTGGATGAGATTGCCACGGGAATCGTATGCGTATTCGACGAGATGAATACGCGTCGTTGGCTGGTTCGGCTGGCCGGTATACCACGCGGAGTCGTCGATCCGCGTCTGCACGCGGCGGCCCAACTCGTCATATTGATGAGTAAAGACGTTGCCCTTCGCATCCGTGCGCGTGGCGACGGAACCATCAGAGTAATAAGTAAATCGAATCGTATCGGTGAGGCTTGGCTGGCCGGTCACTTTGTCGGGAAAGCGAACTTCTTTGATGAACGCGTTATTGGCGCTGATGTTCGACCCGACGTTGTCCACTACATCTGCGCCGTAGATGAACTCGGTGACCTGGATCGGACTCTCGGTGCCCGTCCAGTCGACATCGGCGTAATCGACCGGAAGCGTCGTCGTACCGGGCGCCGGCAGCACTGCGCCCATCTTGGACAGGCGGCCAGCGCTATCATATTGATGTGCCGTCATCCGTGGCGGCGCCCCGTTAATCCCATCTGCGTTTTCAATGACGAGGCGCGTTCGCCCCAAATCGTCATACTCGGTGCGCGTGACCGTATGATCGGGATGAAAGACAGCAACCTGTCGGCCTTCGCCATCGTACTGATAGCAGGTGAGCAGGGCAGTCGAAGTCGAAAACGCATTGTAGTTGCAGCCTGAGACAAGCCTTGTGCCCTGATCCAAGAAAACGGGCGGCGCTTCGAGGTACTCCGGTTCCGAAAGTCCGTTGCTTGAATACTGATCCTGAGAATTATTCGTGCCGAAGCTGGCAGACGCTATGGTTCGACCTACGATGTCATACCAGTTGTGGGTAAAAGTTCTAACGCTCGAAGACTCAGTGAGGTCATGCGCCAGCAAGATTCCGCTTTTGGCCTGCCAATTCGTTGTTCTGATTGCCCGATCATCGGTGTCATATATCGTGTCAGTCCGGGAAACTTCCGCAATGCCTGCGTAAGTTGAACTCCTAATCCGACGCCCGCGCGCGTCATACCAGTGCTTTGTGACGGGAGAATTCGGCGAATGCACTTCTACTGGCTGGTCTCGGTGGTTGTTGAACGTAATCGTCGATGTGTAAGTTGCACTGGCCCCCGACGCTATGTTGTACTGACGTGTTTCTTCGACTTGACCTCTTGGATTGTAGATATACTCCGTCAACGCGTAGGGGACAGGTGACGACACCAGGATCTCCGCACCGGTCGGCTCGGGACTCGTCGCCGCCAGGGCCGTTGGATTGGGCCAGCCAAGAGGTGCAGCCTCCGCGTACTCTGCCACGAATCGCTGACGATCGAGATTGTCATACCAAGTCAACGTCTGGTTGATGACGGCTCCCGATTCACTCTTGCGCGCCTCCACGACCGGTCTCATGCGCCAGTCGTACTTAAAGTCAGTTACCCAGCCGATCTGATCCTCATTACTTGGGTCGATCGGGTTTTGCGGATCAGGGCCTGTATCGTTGTATTGGTTCTCAGGCATCTCGCGGAATCGGCGCAGCGTTTTTAGCTGTTGGGCGTCCGTGGCGCCGATACCGTAATAACGCTTTTCAACGAGTGTCAGATTGTCCGGGAATGTGCAGTTAGGATCATTCGGGGGATTACACGGCTCGGCAGTGCCCCAGAAGTCGTGCTCGTCATTTGTTCCGCGATAGACTCGCTGGAGCCGCCCCAACTCATCATATACGTTGCGCGTAATCGTCCCATCCGGGTCTGCCTGACGTCCGACATGGCCGAATCCGTCGTAGGCAATTGATGCGGCGAGCTGATTTCCGTCTTTCCCGGCGGTCTTCATTCCGACGACACGACCATGTGAATCGAAAGTCGG
>CAZCGF010000214.1:2582-7256 GCA_964498115.1 uncultured Planctomycetaceae bacterium
GCCGTCTTCAGTTGCCTGCCGTTTGGATAAAAAGTTCTTAACCGGCCCCAAAGTGGGTTGGGGACATAACTGGTTACATAGGCCAACGGCGGCGCATCTGCTGGAGAGAGACGTTCAAACCCCGGTGGAATGTCAGCGCCGTCGTAGTCCTGCGTCTGCTTGATAAGCTGTCCGCTTCCTGTCGTCTCGTACTCAAATTTTGTGACGTAGAACTCCAGTGAGACGCCGCTTGTATCGACCGTACCTTCACCGGCATAATCCAAGTTTCCTTCGGTGTTGTAATGAGACTTTGTGACCGCGTGGGCCGAGCTGCCCTGCAGTTCAACTATTGCCGCGGGCCGCTTCACCGTTTTTTCGATGATCTCCTTGTCGCGATTGGCGACACCCGGCTCATCCTTCAGCACATAGTCTGTCTCAATAATCTCAGCGTCCGGCGGATCCTGAATTCCGTTGGAGCCTCTCATTGCCGGCGTGGGATAACGGACTTCCCTGGCGATGAGCTCAGGCCTGCGGGAGTCTCGCTCGAATCGGCGAAGGTAGCGGACCTGCCCGGTGGACCCCCTTTTGATTCCCTCTGCAACAAGCTCTCCGGGGGGAACTTGAGAAGTTGCGCAGCCCAGCCCCTGGCAGTCGCACCGCTGGTTATCTGTGTTCCAGGCACAGCACGCATCCTGGTACTCATAAAAGTGGATAAGTCCCTCTGACTCCTGCGGCGACGCGGCACCCCAGCCGGTCGTCCGTCTCTCGATAATCCGGCCCTTGCAGTCAGAGATAAAGGTTTCCGCGTTGCCTGACTCGTGAACGATTTGACCCTGGCCGTCATCCGAGAATCGCCAGGTCCGGTCCCGCATGACGAATCCGGCCGGGTTCATTTCGACCACGCGGCGTGTTCTGAGGCCTTTTGGGGTATTGGGATTGTACTGCTCAATGTCGGTAATCTCATCTATCGCCGTAATAAAAAATACTTCGCCCAGGAACGTGTTTTGGTAGCCCCCGTACGGATCTGTGTCTCGGACCAGATAAGGAAAGTGAGGGACGATATCAAAGGACACAATTGCATTTAAGTAAGGAGGATTGACTGAATTTGGATACTTCACGAAGTAGTGAAATACAAAATCTCCTTTGTGCTCGGCATCGCGTCTTTTGTCCGACAATGCGGGGACTCCGAAGTTCGTGCCCCACTCAGCTCCCTGAAGTATCCGCTGCCGGCCGCGCACTGGATCGATTCCGGCAAAGCTGATTATTCCCGAGGCATCCATGCCATACATGATTCTTTGGCTATTCGGAAAATACTCCTGTGAGCTGCACAAGTCCGCTACCGACTGAAGAGTCGCGTGCGTAATCTGTCCTGTGCTCGGATCGCGCATAGGGACGACATCACTAAGCCTCAACCCAAATAGATAATTTGGTCCAAGAGCTGGGTCGTTTCTCTCGACCCTTGCAGCCTCGACTATTGCCGTAATGGTCGCATCCTCATAGACGGTGGTGCACCATTCGTCATGGCGATACATGGTAACAGCCATCGCCGCACCCAAATTGCCAGACTCTGGTGCTCGCCGCCGCACACTTGCCTTAAGAAGTTGTCCACCAACGCGCTGGTCAAAATCAGGACCGCCCGCGACCTCGTCAACACCCGCAGCCCATCCCGTGAAGTCCCCGGCCGCAACGGGAGGTAGCACGGAAAACGACCGAGGCTCGCTATACAAGTATCTTGCCTCTAATATCCAATTGGGTCTTGCCTGTACAATCGGATGTGTCAGTCCCTCCAAAGCCTCCAGAGATGGAGCTGCCCAAAACTCGGACCAAGGAATAGTAATGCACGCATCCTCTGAGACATCAACATTTCCTTGATACACATTAATTGAATGCAATGCTCGTTGATTACGCCGAGGATCAAAGTAAGCGTTGTACCCAGAATAGTAACCGTCCTGCTTGTACGAGCGGTGTGTATAAATTAGCGTCCACGCGATCTGGCCCGCCCCAGTTCTTAGCTTAATCCATTTAATCTGTCCCTTTTCCTGGCACTGCTGCGCACACTCATTACAGCACGGAGTAGCGGAATCGTCGTCAGACTCCTGAACAAAATCACAGTACTTGTACTCGACTCGATTACCATAACGATCTTCAATACTGGTGACATATGCGTAATGAGGGAATCCCCACCCCTCGGGTGGAGGCAGGTGGGTGCTAACGCCATTCCTCAGCCAAATGTCCTCGTAGTAGGGTTTGAAAGTGTACTTAATGGACCTGCGATCCAGCCATACATACCACTCCTGCGGTGGAACGACCCATTCGCTGGTAACAGGATCCAGTTCCCCCCCGCTGTGGCTAATTGAGGCATCAAACCAACTTGGAGCGTTGTAGACAGTTGAATTACCAGACCTTATGAAGGGAATCGCAGTGAACGAATCAGGCAGCAGGTAACAGCGTCGTGTGGCGGGGTCGAAGAGAGGATAGATCCCCTCCTGGTCGGCAAATGCGGCATCAATAAGCAACAGCGGATTCTCGCTCATGCTCCATCTCAGACCATTCCAATCCCAATAAGTGGATCCGTCGATATCTGGTTGCGAATTGGAGTCATCATTAAGCTGTGCGCAATGTGGAAATGCCGTCATTCCTGCTGAGTAGGTGCGGACATGTCGGAATGTTGCCCCTCCGAATGGAAGCTCAAAGTCGACGGCCTGAAGAAGGGGAGATCCTGTGACTAGGTCAACATAGCGGTTATGAGTGGCACGTTCACGAAACGGAACCGGTCCCCGAAAATGCTGAGTTTCCTTCGAAAGCAACGGCGACGTTCCCATTATTGGGTCCAGTGAAATGGGAGGCAGATCCGGCTGAACAAACCCTACTTCGTTTTCAAGGTTTCGAGCGCACCCGGTAACCCCGAGTTCCCGTCCACTACCGTCTACTCCCCCCCAATGACTAAGTCGGTGCACCCAGCATCGAGAAGGGAAGCTCGATTGGGTGGACGCGTCCCCAATTGAGCTCGATGCGTCACACTGTTGGTCACATCTGACAGCAGGTCCGGGACGATCATTGTGATGATGATTCGCGCAATTTGAAGGTTGCGAGCCCTGACATGGCGGGTCCTGCGGACAATCCGCGGCCTGAGCTAGACTCACAACCATCAATAGTGCTGAAGCAAGTCCAAGCATAAATGGCATCATTTTTGCTCTCGCTCTCCGACATCTTTCGTGACTACTTTTGCAAACGGAACGAGACTGCGCTGCTATCATGGTCTCTGATCGAACACTTTGATTCGCGGTAATCTGAGTTGAGTCCAATTGTCGATTGGGCCCGTCTGACTGGCCATGCACTCGGCAAGTCCGCCCGATTTCCAATTCACCTGGTTGACCGTTCTTCGGAGCAATTCGCTTCAACATGAGACCTGTCTCCTTCGATTTGCCTCGGCAAGTTCCTTCCTGCCGCGGTCAATGCAAACGTCAACGACATGTTTACCGCAGCGCAAGCGCGAAAAAGATTTGCTAGACATTGCGGAATCCTGAACTAGATCCGCCAGCTCACTAGTCTTCTTGTGACTCCACTCAGGCGAATCCGTCACGCATTACCCCTCTGTCACGGGAAGAGGGCACTGCCATCTCATGTCCCCCGGCGCGCACTTTCCCCCATACACGCATTTTCAAGGCGCAATGCTCACAGACCCATGAATCACCGTGCCGTGAAGCGCAGGACCAAGGGCGAAATATCTAACTCGCTGCTAATTGAATCAGGGAATATACCGATGCATGCTCGAACCTCCCTGTCGATTCCCGTCGAACTGGGAACCGTCTCCTCTTATTCAAGTCGCCAGATACGGCACCGACCAGCCCGTCTCCTAGATACGCGCGAATCATATTTAGTGTTCGCGCCGAATGCAACGTTTTTTTTGATACAACCGGGTGTCCGCCAGACCGTTGACGAACGCGCAAAGCGCACTGACCATGCATCATGAATAGGGAAACTGTGCGCGGTAGGCTTTTTCCATACGATCACTCAAGCGATTCCCCGAGATTCAGTTTCAGTAAACAAGAAGCGTTGCGCAGATTGGCTGAACGTGACAAAGACCATCTGCTCGGTTCAGCGTTGCTTCGTAGGTTTCCACGGGCGAGCCGAAGATCAGTGCAATCAGTGCCGCAGCGTCTGCGCCTTCTGTATCCTCAACTCCCGCCGCCACTGGGAATGGTTAATCCGCCTGCGATATGGCTTATCGAAGTGGAGCCCCGAAAGCTCAGCGCCATGCATCGAGGCGGCCACGTCGCAGCCAACAAGGCCGTCGAGCCAGTGACCGTCACGGCCATCGACGCGGAGCTTCCATGCATCGACGGTGCGGGCTCGGCCTTAGGAAGGCTCCGCCGCACTTAGTTTCCTTGCCCCTCTCCACCCGACCACGGCATGTGCATCAAACAGTCAATGACCATCATAAAAACTGGAGACAACCCTTAGTTACGGTTAACGAGAGTTAAGAAGCGCGTGGCCGGTAGTCGGTAGATTACCTCGCGGGGCGCAAGCGTACGGTCTCGGGAGTGCGCCGGACCGAGAGTCGGGCGAATCCGCGTTTTTTGGATAACGTCTTGGGGGTTGCGCGAGTTACGACGGTCCAACTTGGCGACGCGCGCGGAGCGGGCCCTTAACAAGATCGGCGATCCTTTCTGCCTTGGAGGGAATACCTCCCCG
>CAZCGF010000215.1:0-7247 GCA_964498115.1 uncultured Planctomycetaceae bacterium
ATCGCAGCCCCGCTCCGTAGTCCTGCAGTGCGCGGACGCCCAGGGCGCGATCCGCGCCGCGGGCCTTCATGTCTCGAATCGCGGCGACGGCGGCCTGAGCGCCGGCGATCGTGGTAATCAGCGGAAGATGCCGCGCCGTCGCGGCTGCGCGCCAGCGGCCCTCTTCCCACGAGGCGCCATAGTGGATCGGCGTATTAATGAGCAGATCGAGGACGCCGTGATTGATGAGATCGAGCAGGAATCCCTCCGGCGCGCCGGCCTGCTTGCTGACGACGACCGATGGGATACCGGCGCTCTTCAGCGCCAGATGCGTGCCGACCGTGGCGAATAGCTTGAAACCCATCTCTTTCAACTCTCGGGCAATCGGCAGGACGCGCGGCTTGTCGGGATCGTTTACGCTGACGAGGGCGTTGCCGGACATCGGCAGAGACAGTCCGGTGGCCATCGCCGCCTTGGCGAATGCGAGGCCAAACGACTCGTCGATGCCCATGACCTCGCCGGTGCTGCGCATCTCCGGCCCCAGGACCGCATCGACGCCGTGAAACTTCTTGAACGGGAAGACCGGCGCCTTGATGGCGGTCATGGTCGGTCGCGGTCTCCGGCCGACGCCGTAGTCCCACAGCACATCGCGCAGCGAGCGGCCGAGCATGACGCTCGTCGCGACCTTCGCCCAGGGCACGCCGGTCGCCTTGCTGACAAACGGCACGGTGCGCGACGCTCGCGGATTGACCTCGAGGACGTATGGCTTCCCCTCGGCGATGGCGAACTGGACGTTCATCAGGCCGCGGACGCCGATTCCCCGGGCGAGGAGCTGGGCCTGCCGCTCCAACTCGCGAACCATCTCGGCCGAGAGGGAGTGCGGCGGAATGGCGCAGGTGCTGTCGCCGCTATGAATGCCGGCGTGCTCGATGTGCTCCATGATTCCGCAGACGACGCAGTCGCCCTTGGTATCGCCCGGCCGGCTGAAGTCGGCGACCGCATCGACGTCGATCTCCGTCGCATCGAGCAGAAACTTGTCGATCAGCACGGGCGGCGTGGCACTCATGTTGGACGAGACGCGATCGGTGGCGGCGAAGGCGCGGCGAACGTAGCGGTCCAGGTCTTCGTGATTATTGCAAAGCTCCATGGCCCGGCCGCCGAGAACGTAGCTCGGACGAATCAGCACGGGAAACCCGAGACGCTCGGCGATGTCGTGGGCCTCGTCCACGCTTCTGGCCGTGCCGCTTTCGGGTTGAAGGAGGCCGAGTTCGGAGAGGAGCTTGGTGAACTCATCGCGATCTTCGGAGAGATGGATCGACTCGGGCGGGGTTCCGATGATCGGCGCGCCGGCCGCCTTCAGGGCCTCGGCGAGATTCAGCGGCGTCTGGCCTCCGAACTGCACGATGACCCCGCGGAGCGGCGCCTGGGCAACGATGGATCGCAAGACGCGGAGGACGTCCTCGTGGGTCAACGGTTCGAAGAACAGGACGTCGGACGTGTCATAATCGGTGCTGACGGTCTCGGGGTTCGAATTGATCATCACCGTGCGATAGCCAAGCCGCCGGGCCTCCATCGCCGCGTGAACGCAGCAATAGTCGAACTCGATGCCCTGGCCGATGCGATTGGGACCGCCGCCGAGGACCACGACATGGGGCTCGGCCTTCAGTCGAATCTCGTGCTCGACGCCGGTGACGACGCGGCCGTCCTCGACGCGCATGGTCGGGGGCTCATGGGTTGAGTAGTAGTACGGGGTGGCCGCCTCGAACTCCGCGGCGCAGGTATCGACCATGCGAAAGGCGCCGTCCTGCTCGCGCGGCTCCATCTGATCGGCGCGGCCAACCGGAGTGCGCAGAGCCATCGCAATCTGCGCGGAACTGTAGCCGAGCATTTCCGACTTACGCAGCAGGTCGGTCCCGACGCCGACGCCGCCGTGAGCCGCCGCCGCTACGACCTGCGGCGCATGCTCGAGCAGTTCGGCCTCAAACTCGACGAGCTGCTGCATCTGGTCGAGAAACCACGGGTCGATCCGCGTCAGCTCATGCACCTGCTCGATCGTCCAGCCCATCTTGAAGGCGTATCGGATGTAGTAGGGCCTTCCCTGGCAGGGCGTCGAGAGCTTTTGGCGAAGGGCGGCGCGATCGATCGGCCAGTGCGTGGCCGTCGATTCATCCACGTCGGCCGGGGCTTCACCTTGTCGGCTGCCGAGCACGATGGCCTCATCGCCGACCTCTTCGCGATTTTGCAGCGTGCGATATGCGTCGGCCTGGCCTTCGGCGAATCGCTCATGCGCCGAGGTGAGCCAGCGATCGTTTCGATCCAGCCCGAACCCCGTACGCTGAATTTCCATACTGCGGATGCACTTTTGGAACGCCTCCTTGAATGTCCGGCCGATGGCCATCGCCTCGCCGACGCTCTTCATCTGTGTCGTCAGCGTTTCGTCGGCGTCGGGAAACTTCTCGAAGGTCCAGCGCGGGATCTTCACGACGCAATAGTCAATCGTCGGCTCAAAGCTGGCAGGCGTTGTGCGCGTGATGTCGTTTGGTATCTCATCCAGCGAATAGCCCACGGCCAGCTTCGCCGCGACCTTGGCGATCGGGTAGCCCGTCGCCTTGCTCGCCAGCGCGCTGGAGCGCGACACGCGGGGGTTCATCTCGATGATGCACTGGCGACCCGTGCGGGGATCGACTGCGAATTGCACGTTGCTGCCGCCGCAGGTCACACCGATCTCACGCATGACGGCCTTCGCCGAATCGCGCATCCGCTGATACTCCCGATCGGTCAGCGTCTGCGCCGGGGCCACGGTGATGCTGTCGCCGGTATGGACGCCCATCGGGTCCATGTTCTCGATGGAGCAGATGATCACGACGTTGTCATTGCAGTCGCGGATCACCTCCAACTCGAATTCTTTCCAGCCGTATAAGCTCTCCTCGATGAGGATCTCGCTGATGCGCGACCGGGCCAGCCCCCGCGCGGCGATATCGACAAACGCGTCCATCGTCGAGACAAATCCGCCGCCCTCTCCGCCCAGTGTATAGGCCGGGCGAATGCAGCAGGGCAGGCCGATGTCCGCGAGAATGACCCGAGCTTCGTCCATGTTGTGGGCCGTGCCGCTTTTGGGCAGATCGAGACCGATTCGCTGCATCGCCTGCTTAAACAGCGTGCGGTCTTCGGCCTTGGCAATCGACTCCGGACTCGCACCGATCATCTCCACGCCGTACTCAGCGAGGATGCCGAGCTCGTGCGTCTCCATGGCGCAGTTGAGACCGGTCTGCCCGCCGAGCGTGGGAAGCAGGGCGTCGATCGGCTGGCCGCGATCTTTTTCCAATTGGAGGATTCGCTGGACGAAATGCGGTGTGATGGGTTCGACGTAAGTCCGGTCGGCCGTTTCCGGGTCGGTCATGATGGTGGCCGGATTGGAGTTCAGCAGGACGACTCGGTAGCCCTCAGCCCTTAGAGCCTTGCAGGCCTGCGTGCCTGAATAGTCGAATTCGCAGCCCTGGCCGATGACGATCGGACCCGAACCGATGACGAGGATGTTGTGGATGTCCTCTCGCTTGGGCATTCCCTTGCCATTTTGAAAATCGTGGGAGCGTCGTCAGCCGACTCGCAGCGCATCCGTACCAGCCGACGCCGAGGGCTGCGATTATAGCGGCTCGTACCGCGATGTGGAGAAGAATCACTCCGTTTGTGAAGTGAAATCGCCGTCGCAAACGAGTCCACGCCTCGGTCGCGCCAGTTCGAAGCGTGTGTGAGGGTGATCCCTGTTTACGACTGCGTCGCCGGAGTGTGAATTCTCAGGTTATTTGTGTCGAGAAGTTTTGCAAAAAGGCCGTCATTACGCTGATTCTGCATGTGAAAAGCATTAAGATAGCAGGACACGACCCGGGGGGTCCGGCGACCGATCGCCGGGCGAATTCCAGCTACCAGAGGAGAGAGGCAAGACATGACATCCAACTTTCAATCGACTTCGCGAGTCGCGGTTTCGGCCTGTGCCGTGGTCATCTGGCTTTGCGCGGGGCCCGTATCGGCCGGTGACTTGAACCCCCCTGGGGGGCCGGTCGCCCCGACGCATAAAACTCTTACGGAGATCGAGCCGCGCACTGCGATCAGCATGGCCAATACGCCGGGCGACGCCGACAGCCTGTTTAAGATCACGCAGCCGGGGTCGTACTACCTGACCGGCAACATCACCGGCGTGGCCGGCAAGCATGGCGTCGAGATCGCGACCAGCGGCGTCAGTCTCGACCTGAAGGGCTTCACCCTGACAGGGGTCGCCGGCTCTCTGGATGGGGTGAGCGTCACCGTGAACAATCTGCAGAATATTTCCGTAGTCAACGGCTCGGTCCGATCCTGGGGTGACGAGGGAATTGACCTCGGCACCATGCCGTCTCGCGGTTGCAGGGTTGAACACATTCTCGCCGTCGGCAACGCCGGCAACGGCATCGCCGTGGGCCTGGCCACGACGGTCTCAGACTGCTCGGCCTATATCAACACCGGCCACGGCATCGCGACCAACAGCGGCTGTACGATCTCGATGTGCACAACCTATGCGAACTCGGACAACGGCATCAATGCGGCCGCCGGATGCTCGGTGACCGCGTGCTCGTCCAACAATAACACCAACTCAGGCATACTCACGGGTTTTGCCGGAACGATTTCCAATTGCTCGGCCCGTTCCAATTTCGGCGCCGGTATTAACGCCGCCGGTTTCGGAACCAGGGTCGACAATTGCACCGCGTATCAGAATGCCTTGAGCGGTATTGAAGCTACCAGCGGCTGTTCGGTCGTGGAGTGCACGACGCGAATCAATTCTCTGGACGGAATCCTGTGTTCCAATCAGTGCGTCATTCGCGGGAACAATTGCACCTCCGATGGACTCGGCGTAAGCGATGGCGCGGGCATCCATGCAACCGGCGCTGACAACCGCATTGAGGGCAACAGCTGCGCGGGGGCCGACCGGGGCATTGATGTCGACGCCGACAGCAACATCATCATCAGGAATACCTGCGCGGGTAATACCACCGACTGGGATATCGCCGCCAACAACGTTTTTGGACCGATCATCGACCAGCGCACTCCGGTTTCCCCCGCCGTGACGGGATTCAGTGCTGCCGGCAGTCTCGGTTCGACCGATCCCAACGCCAACTACTCGTATTAGCCATAAGGGACTATTTCCATGGCGCGACTGAACGTTCGTGAGATCATCGTTCTCATCGCTGTCTCGACGCCCTTCGTTGGGACGGCGATGGCCCAGTCCAATATTGACAACACCGTCCCCAATAAGCGAGCCTGGAGCGAAAACACGGGCTGGACGAACTGGCGCGACGCCAATGCGGCTGCCCAGGGCGTCCGCGTCGGCGGCTTCGTTCTTCAGGGATTCATCTGGAGCGAAAACACCGGATGGATCAACGTGGGGGACGGCACGCCCGGCGGACCGGGCGGACAGTACGCCAACATCGACGGCACCGATTCCGGCGTCAATGTTGATTCCGACGGGACCTTGCACGGATATGCATGGGGCGAGAACGTCGGCTGGATCAACTTTGACGGCGGCGCGGCGGCGTCTCCGGCGCAACCTGCGCGAATCAACTGCGCCCCGTTCGGCGAACTCGCTCGACTGACGGGATTTGTATGGGGCGAGAACATCGGGTGGATCAACCTGTCTGATATCAACCCCGGCAAGTTCGTCTCGGTGGACGCGGCCACGACGCCGCTGGCGTGCGATATGAATCGCGACGGGACCGACAACGGCGCCGACGTGCAACTGTTTGTCACGCACCTGGTCGACGGGACGGGCGATTGGCGCGACGTCTGTTCCGGCGACCAGACCGGCGACTTGGCGCTCGACCTGGGTGACGTGGCGATGTTCGTGGATTGCCTGCTCACGAAGCCTTAGCTCGAAGGCGAGCCTTCAGAACCATCACATCTTTCGCGACTTCCTCGAACTTCGAGAGGGGACGGTGTACGTGCGCGGATTGCCCGCCTGACATATGACGGAATGGTCGGGCATTGGCGATCGTAATTGTCGCGGTGAGCGAGTGTTGGGACCGGTTCTAGACAATGTTAAGAATTGATGACGGCAAGGAGTCATGGTGGGCGAACGTCGTACGCACCGACGAGTCCACTGACATTCGCTTTTCATCGCCAACGGCTGTTGAATATGCGGAATGGCGGAAGACACCATACGCTGCATGATCGTCTGCGGGGCGCGGCCGAACTTCATGAAGATCGCCTCGCTGGTGGAGGCGTTTCGCGCTACCGGCCGTGCGTCATGCTACATCGTTCACACCGGACAGCACTACGACGAGCGGATGTCTCAACTCTTCTTCAGCGACCTCGGCCTGCCGACGCCGGACATCAACCTCGGTTGCGGTGAGAGCGGGCATGGCCGACAGACGGCCGACATCATGCAGCGTTTCGAGCCGGTGATCATCGAGCAGCGTCCGGACTGGCTCATCGTGGTCGGCGACGTGAACTCGACCGTGGCCTGCGCGATTGTGGCGGCGAAGCTGGGTGTGAGAATCGCCCACGTCGAGGCGGGCCTGCGCAGCTTTGACCGGTCGATGCCGGAGGAGATCAATCGCGTTCTGACGGATCGGGTGAGCGATCTATTCTTCGTGACCGAGCCGGCAGGGATGGAGAATCTGGCACGAGAGGGCTTTTTACGGGAGCAATGTCACCTCGTCGGTGACACGATGGCGGACACACTGCTGCGCCATCTGCCTCGGGCGCGGGAGTCGGCCATCTTGAGGAACATCGGCGTCGCCGGAAAGCGCTACGCGGTCATGACGCTCCACCGACCGGGAAACGTTGATGACCCCGCAGCGCTGTTTGAGATCGTCGAGGGCATCGCGACAATTGCCGGACAAATGCCGGTGATTTTTCCGGCTCATCCGCGAACGACGCGGCGGCTTGAAGAGTTCGGGTTGATGGCACGGGTGCAAAACATTTCCGGGCTGCAACTGATCGAACCGGTCGGGTATCTCGACATGCTCAAGTTGATGACCGACGCGGCCCTTGTATTGACGGACTCGGGCGGCATTCAGGAGGAGACGACGATTCTCGGCGTGCCCTGCATGACGCTGCGCGAGACGACGGAGCGGCCTTACACACTGACGCAGGGGACCAACCGATTGGTGAGGCCGACAGCATCGCATATCCGGGCGACGTTTGAGGACTTTCGCACGAGCCCGGCGCGGCCGATTCGCCGGAGTGAGTTGACCGACGGCAGGGCGGGCCGGCGGATCGCGGAGATCGTACTGAGGCAG
>CAZCGF010000216.1:0-7149 GCA_964498115.1 uncultured Planctomycetaceae bacterium
CGCATCTGCCGGTGTGCGTTCACGACACGCACGACGAGGCCGATTTCGCGCGGGCCATTGCATGCCGTACGGACTATGCGCCGCGTTCTATGCTTATCGTTCCGATCCTACAGGGACCGACGAAGTGCGTTGGTGTGCTTCAGGTGATGGACCAGCGGATCGGTCACTTTCGGCAGGACGATCTGCCGCTGTTGGAGGCCATCGCGGTTCAGGTGGCGATCTCGCTGGAGAATGCCGGGCTCTATCAGGCGCAGCGGCGTCAGTTCAACAGTTTTGTGGAGTCGCTATCGACGGCGCTGGATGCGCGCGATCCCCTGACGGCGGTGCACTCGGTCAACGTGGCGAATTACGCCATGGGCATCGGTACGGTGTTCGGCCTGCCGCCGGAGGAGCTGGAGTGGCTGCGGATTGCCGGGCTGGTGCATGATGTGGGCAAGATCGGCGTTCGCGAGGCGGTGCTGACGAAGCCGGGCAAGCTGACGACGGATGAATTCGAGGAGATGAAGCGGCACGCCGTTCACTCGCGCGTGATTCTGTCGAAGATCGAATTCATGGCCGACCTGCAAGGGCTGGACTTCATCGCGGCGGCGCACCACGAGAAGCTCGACGGCTCGGGATATCCTGACAAGCTGGTGGGAGAAGAGATTCCGCTGAAGGCGCGGATTCTGGCGGTCGCGGACATTTACGACGCCCTGACGCAGACGCGTCACTACCGGCAGGGCATGACGATGCACGAGGCGCTGCGGCAGCTCGACCAGATGACGCCGCATCAACTCGATCGGCGGTGCGTGGCGGCGCTGCGGGCGTTTCTACGTTGCGGACCGTGGCCGATCGATCAGGCCTAGCGCTTTCGCGGCTACTGCTGAAGACCATCGCCCGCGCGCTCTTTCTTGCTGCGTAGGCGTTCCAATCCCACCTCAGCGGGCTTGCAATTCGGATCGAGTTTCAGTGCCGATGTGAATGCCCTCTCGGCCGACTCGTCATCGCCGGCCTTCAAGTACACCGTCCCCAGATTGGCATGAAGCATTGCGTTGTCGGGGTGCCGCGATAGCGCAGCGGTGAGGAGCTGGATCGCCTCGTCGGTGTTGCCGAGCCGGGCCAGCGTTGCGCCGAGGTTGTTGGTGGCCTCGAGGAAGTCGGGATCGAGTGCGTGGGCGGCCTTGTAATGTTCGACGGCCTCGTCCCAGCGGCCGGCTCGAACGTGCAGGTTTCCGATGGCGGTATGGGAGACAGCGCTATCGGGGTTGTGACGCAGCGCGACTTCGTAATGGGCGATCGCCTCATCGACATGGCCGTGCCTGGCAAGCAGGCGGGCATACTTTTCGTTGGCTTCCGGGTACTCGGGGTAGATTCGCAGCGATTCTTCGTAGTGCCGGGCGGCATCCTGGTCGCGGTCCAATTGTTCAAGGACGAGGGCGAGGTTGTAGTGGGCCTGGTAGTAGTTTTCTGAGTGGCGGAGGCACTCTTCGTAGTGTGCGATCGCATCTTCAAATTTGCCGAGCCGGGTCAGGGCGGTGGCGAGATTCTGTTGGGCCTCGGCGTGACGGGGATTTTTCTCCACGGCCTGCATGAGCACGGCGACGGCGTCTTTGTCGTTTCCGTCGAGAAGGTGGGCGATGCCGACGTTGACCATGGCGCGGATGTTTTCGGGTCGCTTGGCGAGGGTATCCTGCCAGAGGCCGAGATCGGTTTGATAGACGGCGTTGCGCTGAATTGTCAGCAGGCCGAGGGTGACGACCAGCGCCGTGATTGCCACGGGGGCGATTCGACGCGCGATGTCGGCGGACAAGCGCTTCAGGAGCATCGCGAGGAGACACACGGCTGATACGCAGACGACGGCGAGCGGAAGGTAGAAGCGGTGCTCAAAGATCGGGTCCATCATCGGCAGGACGCTTGAGGTCGGGGCGAGGATCATGAAGAACGCGCTGCCCGCGATGCCCCAGGCTGAATTGACCGCGATGGCTCGCACGGTGGAAATGAAGATCGCCGCGACGAGGATCAAGGGCGGCACGATTTCCATGGCCGATCTGGCGATGGGCCAGGCATAGTCGATGCACAGGCCGGTGGGCCAAACCGCGAGCAGAATGTAATGCACGATGACGCCAAACTCGGTCGCGAGGTAGGCCAGCGGCTGCTGTGCGGCGGTTCCGAAGCCGGCGGCATCGGGCCGGGGTGAGTCGAGGACGAGGGCGATCTGGATGAGCATCGTGGCGGCCAGCGCCGCGTAGAAGACGGGCCGCTTTCGCAGGGCCGCCGCGAACGAGCCGGCGAACAGGGTGCGATCGACGAGCCAGACGAGGATCGGCGCTGAGATGGCGACCTCCTTGGTCCCCATTGCCAGAGCGCAAGCGACGACGGATGCGACGGACCAGAGCCGCGAACGCGAAGCTTGGAACGCACGCAGGGCGCAGTACACCGTGAGCAGGTAGAACATCGCCATCAGCGATTCGGCGCGCTGAATGACGTAGGTGACGGCCTGTGTGCAGAGAGGATGAGCGACCCAGAGCAGTGCGGTTGCTGCGGCGACTCCATCAGCCCTGTCGCCAAGGATAGGCTTGAGCTGTTCGGTCAGGAGGGTTCGCCGGACGACGCCGAAGAGGGCCAGGGCGGCGCAGATGTGAATGAGGATGTTCGTGACGTGGTAGACGCGGACATCCAGGCCGCCGATGGCGTAGTTGATCGCCAGTGAGAGACACAGAACCGGCCGGCCGTCGACGGTGGTTTTGGCCGGGGCCTTGAAGGCGTTGGTCAGCGGCCATAGCTCACGGATGAAGACGTTTCTGGCGATGGACTCGTCATCATCGAAGACGAAGGGGACGCTCAGGCTATTGGCGTAGATCGCGCCCCCGACGGCCGCGATAAGCAGAGGCGGGAGCCATGTCGGTATTCGGATTCTTCCGGCGGCGGATGGATCGGCGACCTGGGCCGGGGCATCTTGGGGAGGGCGTTTCATTTGACGATTCGTCTCTTTGTGCACGGGTCCTGGACGGCCAATCGGCGCGGCGATGGTGCGATCATAAGGGGGGTTGGTTTTCGCAGGGATTAAGCATCATTCGACGGGGTCATTTCGGGGAAACCGTCGGCGGATGGGTTGTTTGCCACCTCCTGATATCACCGATATACTGCAGGATTCCCTTGAACCGCTCGAATGGAATCCGCGGCACAGGTCGCGGGCGGTTGGGGTGTCGTAAGTTAACCAGGATTCGTTGCTCGTTCACGAGCGACGGGTCGCCTGTCCGGCGGTCGCCCACTTTGCAACGGCCCCGAAGCAGGAAATGACAAAAGATGCGCGCCGTCGCCTGCGTGGGATGGGTCGGCCAGAGAAAGACGAAAGAGACATGCTGCGAATTGACAACGACATGATGTCCCGGATCGACGTGAGTGACGAGGAGCTCGATAAGGAGCTGGCGGCCCTGGGCGGGAGTACGACCGACACGGCTGTTCTGGAAAAGGCGATCGGCACCTCCTGCGAAGAATACACCGCGGACACGATCCTGAAGGGCAAGATCATCGGTATCAGCGGCTCCGAAGTCGTTGTCGACGTCGGCCTGAAGAGCGAAGGATACATTCAGTTAAGCGAATGGGACGATCCGAGCGAGATCGATCCCGGCGATGTGATTGAAGTGCTTCTCGAGTCGATCGAGTCAGACACCGGCGTGGTGATTCTGTCGAAGCGCAAGGCCGATCGCATTCGCGGCTGGGAGCGCGTCCTCGAGAACTGCCAGGAAGGCCAGAAGGTCAGCGGCAAGGTCACGCGGAAGATCAAGGGCGGCCTTTTGGTGGACATCGGCGTGCCGGTGTTCCTGCCGGCGAGCCAGGTCGATACGCGGCGGCCGGGCGATGTCGGTGAGTTCATCGGCAAGACGATCGAGGCGGTCGTTCTGAAGATCGACACCGAGCGTCGCAACATCGTCGTTTCGCGCCGCAAGCTGATCGAGGTCGAGCGGGCCGAGTCGAAGTCGAAGCTGATGTCGGAGATCGAGGTCGGCCAGATTCGCGAGGGAACGGTCAAGAACATCGCCGACTTCGGCGCGTTCATCGACCTGGGCGGCATCGACGGCCTGCTGCACATCACCGATATGAGCTGGGACCGGATCGGCCATCCGAGCGAGCTGCTCAAAATCGACCAGAAGACGAACGTCAAGGTCCTCTCGATCGACAAGGACAAGGAAAAGATCGCCCTGGGTCTCAAGCAGACGCAGGAGAATCCGTGGGACGCGGTCGAGGCCAAGTACCCGATCCAGACGAAGGTCAAGGGCAGCGTCGTCAACATCACCAACTACGGCGCCTTCGTGAAGCTCGAGGGGGGCATCGAGGGACTCGTTCATATTTCCGAGATGTCCTGGACCCGCCGGATCACGCATCCCTCCGAGATGCTGTCGGTCGGTCAGGAGATCGAGGTCATCGTTCTGGAGATCAACAAGGCCAAGCAGGAAATCTCGCTCGGCATCAAGCAGACCGAGACGAATCCGTGGACGCGGGTCGCCGAGAAGTATCCGCCGAATACGGTCGTTTCCGGCAAGGTCCGCAACCTGACGAACTACGGCGCCTTCATCGAGATCGAGGACGGCATCGACGGCCTGCTGCACGTTTCCGACATGAGCTGGACCAAGAAGGTCAGCCATCCTTCGGAAATGCTCAAGAAGGGCGACGAGGTTCGCTGCGTCGTGCTGTCCGTCGATCAGGAGAAGCAGCGCATCGCCCTGGGCCTCAAGCAGCTCACCGAAGACCCCTGGCTCCACGCGATTCCGGATCGCTACATCCCCGGCATGATCGTGAAGGGCAAGGTCACCAAGATCACCAACTTCGGCGTCTTCGTCGAGTTGGAGCAGGATCTGGAAGGATTGCTGCACGTCTCCGAGTTGACCGATCACCGCATCGAAGACCCTCATCAGGAGGTTCAGATCGGTCAGGAGATCGAGGTCAAGATTCTTCGCGTGGACACCGCCGACCGGAAGATCGGCCTGTCCAAGAAGCGTGCCGACTGGGCCGCCGACGCGACCACCGAAGGTGGGGAGAAGAAGGCCGGTCCCAAGCAGCGGCGCGGCGGCCTGCACGGCTCGACCGGCGAGGAAACGACCGACATCATCCACGGCACGGTGCTCCTGAACGATCCGAATGCGGAAAAGGCCGAGCCGACCGAGGAAGCTGACGAGGCATCGTAACGATCCGGCTGAACGGGGATCGCTGACCCGCGTACACCGGATCGAACGGCAGACACGGCAGCAGGGCCGCATGGCATGCGGCCCCGGCTTCTTCATGGCTGCCTGCCGGCGCGGCGTGTTCACCCCCGTCCTAGAATCCGTCGTCCGAGAGCGGTCCCCCTAGCGCGGCATGCGGCCGATCGGTTGTTGAGCGATTTGAAGCAACCGCAAGCACTGCATGGCCGATGGATGAGGGGGGATGGGCCCCTTGCGGTGGTCCGCAAATCCGGACGAGCTTCAAGCGTGAGCGGAGGAACTGCCATTTCAGTCGAGCCGGGACTTCAGCAATACCTCAAGCAGATCAATGAGTCCGCGCTTTTAACGGCGGACGAAGAGAAAGAGCTTGCCCGGGCGATTGCCCGCGGCACGGCGGCGTCTCGTCGGTTCAGTCGTGGTGAGATCACTCTGCCTGAAAAGGAGCAGCACGAGCAGGAGGCCAATGAGGCACGCGAGCGGATGATCCGCTCGAACCTGCGGCTGGTGGTAAACATCGCCAAGGCCTATGGCAATCGCGGCATGCCCCTGTCCGACCTGATCGAGGAAGGCAACCTGGGACTGCTTCGGGCGGTTGAGGGGTTCGATCCGGACATGGGGGCGCGGTTCAGCACCTACGGGAGCTGGTGGATCAAGCAGGCGATCAAGCGCGCGCTGATCAACGCGGTTCAGCCGGTGCACATTCCGGCCTACATGGTCGAGATGATCGCCCGCTGGAAGCAGGCCCATACGCAACTCAACGAGGAACTGAGCCGATCGCCGACGATTCCGGAGCTGGCCGATCGGATGCAGCTTCCCGAGCGCAAGGTGAGGATGATTCGCCGGGCTGTTCGGGCGTTTTCCGCTCCGACTCAGTCATCCGGCGCCGATGGGGGTTCGCTGCTGTCGGACATGCTGCCGGATCAGAAGAGCCAGATGCCGGATGAGGCCGTTTTCAGTGAGGCCGAGTCGAAGTTGCTGGGCAGCCTGATCTCGCAGCTCACCGATCGCGAGGCGACCATTCTCAAGCTGCGATACGGTCTTGAGGACGAAGAGCCGATGACGCTGAAGGACATCGGCGCGAAGATCGGCCTGACGCGGGAGCGCGTGCGCCAGATCGAGGCGGAAGCCCTCAAGAAGCTGCACAAGACCCTGGCCGAACAAGTCTGAATCACCGCTGACTTATTTTTCTGATTCCTGCGCGCCCGGTTCGTGGAGCGAAAAGCGCTTGAGGGTCGAGCGCAGGTCGCTTGGCCAGTCGGCGCACACCGTCATTTTTTTGCCGGATTCGGGATGCACGAATGAGAGCGACGCCGCGTGCAGGCAGAGGCGCGGCACCTTGGGCAGATCGGTCTCGCGCGCATAGACGTCTTCCCCCAGGACGGGATAGCCCTTCGCGGCCATGTGCACGCGGATCTGGTGGAGCCGGCCTGTCTTGGGTCGCGCTTCGATGAGTGAGATGTCGTCTACGGTTTCCAGGACGCGATAGGCGGTGATGGCCTGCTTGCCGTCGCGGGCGATGACCGCCTTTTTCCGGGCCGCGACCACCTCCTTGATCGGGTCCTGAATCACGGCCTGGGCCGGGCGCGGGGTGCCGCGGACGATCGCCCAATAGATCTTTGCGACCTTGCGCTTCTTGAATTGCTCGAGCAGGTTTTCAAACGCCCGGTTGCGAAGCGCCACGAGCAGGAGGCCCGAGGTGTCCTTGTCGAGCCGGTGAAGCAGGCCCCAGCCGCGCGCCTCGCCGAGATTCTGAAGGGCGTTGCCGTATTCGACGAACAGCCCGTTGAGCAGGCTGTCGTGCGCGTGCTTCTTGCCGGGCTGCGTGACGACACCGGACGGCTTGTAGACGACGAGCAGATCGGAATCGGCGTGGCGCACCTCAAACGGGACGGAGGGATTGGGCCGAATGGAAAGATGGTATGAGGTCATGGCGCTTCCGATTGCTTACGGCAGGATAAGGGGGAAGCGG
>CAZCGF010000217.1:0-7092 GCA_964498115.1 uncultured Planctomycetaceae bacterium
GGCGTCTTTGGACTGGCCGCCGTGATGATGCGCAACATCTGGGAGCGACGCGGCGAACTGGCCCTGCTGAGGGCGCTCGGCTTCCGCGAGAGACAGCTCTACCAGATCAGCATGCTCGAACACGCTACGCTGCTTCTTGCGGGTTTGGCGGCGGGCGCGTTCTCCGCGCTGGTGGCCGTGGGGCCGCACGCGATGGGCAAGCCGGATGCGATACCATGGGCGTCGCTTGCCGGTACGATCGTGCTGGTGTTTATTGCGGGTTTGGCGGCGGGCGCGATTTGTATTCGATCCACGCTGAAGACGCCGCTGCTGGCGGCGCTACGGAGGGAATAGCTGATGAGAGTCACAATCCTGACCTGTTCGCTGGTTCTGCTTTCTTCCGCCGCGGCGCATGCCGGGGACAACTGGTCGAACTGGCGTGGGCCGAGTCTGAACGGCAGCACCGACGGCCGAGGCCTGCCGACAGCGTGGGGCGAGGACAAGAACATTCGCTGGAAGACGCCGCTGCCGTCGTGGGCCGGCGCGTCGCCCGTCGTGTGGGGAGATCGCATCTTTCTCACGTCGCCCACCGCGAAGCGAAGAGATTCCGACGACAAGGGCATCGCCCGGCGACTTCGCAGGCTGGAGATGGAGGGCCCG
This sequence comes from uncultured Planctomycetaceae bacterium, assembly GCA_964498115.1. Classification (GTDB taxonomy): domain Bacteria; phylum Planctomycetota; class Phycisphaerae; order UBA1845; family UTPLA1; genus UTPLA1. The sequence goes on from CAZCGF010000217.1 coordinate 640, forward strand.
GGCGGCGACGCGATTCTCCTGATGTGCCTGTCCTCGAAGAACGGCAAGGTGCTCTGGGAGAAGAAGATCGATGAAGTCAACAAGCTCTACGGCAAGCACAACATGGCCTCGCCCTCGCCGGTGACGGACGGGAAGCTGGTGTGGACTCTGACCGGGACCGGCCGCCTCAGTGCCCATACCGTTGAAGGTGAAAAGCGTTGGGAGCGAAATCTCCAGAAGGAGCATGGCGACTTCGGGCTTTATTGGGGATATGCCTCCAGCCCCGCCCTTGCCGGTGACAGGTTGATCGTGCAGGTGCTGCACGGCGCGACGACGAAGAACCCGTCGTATCTCGCCGCGTACGATGCCCGAACAGGTAAGCCGATCTGGAAGGTTGAGCGAAGGACTGATGCAAAGCAAGAGAGCCCCGACGCCTACACCACGCCGCTGGTCACGAGGATCGGCGGCAAGGACGTCGTCATCATCTCCGGCGCGGACTATGTAACGGCGCACAACCTTTCCGACGGCTCGGAGATCTGGCGATGCGGCGGTCTCAATCCCGAGCAAGCGGGAAACTATCGAATATGCGGGTGCCCGATCATCGTCGATGGGCTGGTCATCGCCACGAGCCGGGAGCGGCCCATGCTGGCGATCCGCTCGGACGGCAAAGGCGACGTGACGTCATCCGCCATCGCGTGGCGCTTTGATGACAAGAAGGCGCCGGACGTGCCTTCGGTGGCGTGCGACGGCGAATACCTCTATCTGCTGCACGACAATGGATTCATGACGTGCCTGAAGGCGGCGAGCGGCGAGACGGTCTGGGGCCCGGAGCGAATCACCGGCGGACCCTACAGTGCGTCTCCGTTGGTCGGCGATGGCAAGATATATGTCACCAACGAAGAATGCACGACGACGGTGCTCGCGGCGGGCCCGAAGTTCAACGTGCTGGCCACCAACAAGCTCCCCGGCGGATACACGCTCTCGTCGATCGCCGTGACGGGCAGCGAACTACTCATTCGCTCGCAGAAGTTTCTCTACTGCGTTTCTGAGGCGTCCGCGAAATAGCCGTGATCAGAGAAACTCGTCGGCGATTTGTCCGGCGACTTGCTCAAGCCGCGCCGCCGTCTCGCTCATCGGGGCGTCGAGCGTCGCGATCCGATCCAGCACGGCCAGACAATCATCCGCTCCCTCGCCCTTGATGCCGACGATCGCCACGCATGGGACATCGGCGCCGCGGCACATGCGCCCGACGCTTCCGACAACCTTGCCCATGAGAGATTGCCGATCGAGCCGGCCCTCGCCGGTGATCACGAGGTCGGCATCGCTGATGAAGTCCGCAAGGGCCGTTGCCGAACTGGTCAAATCCACGCCGGGCACGATCTGCGTGTTGAAATAGGCCAGCAGAGGAAGTGCCACACCGCCGGCAGCGCCGGTCCCCGGCTCATCGCGGATCAGTCGCCCGGTCGATTGCTCCAGCAGATCGGCCCAGTGCGTCATGCCTTGTTCCAAAGTCTCGACGTCCCTGGGTGACGCTCCCTTTTGGGGACCGAAGACACGCGCGGCGCCGCTGGGGCCGCACGCCGGGTTGAGAACATCCACGGCGATGGTGAACTGGATGCCGTCCAGCGCGTCGGGCGGATCGTTCCACACGACGCGGCGAATCGAGGACAGCGCGCCGCCGCCCACACCGGTCGGCATGGGCGTGCCCGACTGATCGATCAGTGAGAGACCCAGCCCCTGCATCAAGCCCGCACCGCCGTCGACCGTCGCGCTGCCGCCGACCGCGAGGATGATCTCCTCGACGCCGCTCTGTGCCGCGGCGCGAATCAATTCGCCGACGCCATAGGTCGTCGTGACAAGCGGGTCGCGCTTCGCATTGGGAACGAGGTCCAGCCCGGCGACTTTGGCCAGCTCGATGACCGCGGTCGAGGCATGACGAATGAGTCCGACGGTCACATCGACCGGCTCACCGAGCGGCCCGTGGGCTGCGGCCTGCCGGCGCTGGCCGCCGTCGGCATCGAGGAGCACGTCCAGCGTGCCCTCACCGCCGTCGGCCATGGGAATGAGATTGATCTCGACTTGGGGGCGAGCCGCGCGGATGCCTCGGGCAATCGCATCGACCGCCTGCCGTGCCGTGAGCACGCCTTTGAACTTATCGGGGGCGACGACGACGCGCATGCTCAATTCGCCTGCAGGACGACTTCGGAGCGAATGAAACCGTCGCTTTGAATGCGGAGTATCTGGAATGGGATTCGATCGCGCGGATCGACCTGCTTGACCAGATGTCCCAGCGCGGAAAACGAACTGACCGGCCAGCGACCGAATGCGGTGATGATGTCGCCCTGCGTCAGGCCCGTTCGCGCGGCGTCGGTGCCCGGCGCGACGGCCTCGATGATTAAGCCGATCGGTCTGGGCAGGTCCATGCGCTTAAGGTCGTCCCGCGAAAGTTCGCGGACGCGTATGCCGAAGTGCTTTTCAAGGGCCGTGGCGCAGTCGTAGTCCGCCAGTTTGGCGAGCGGGATTTCAATACGTCGCTGCGGACGGTCGGAGGCGCTGACATCAAATCTCACGCGCGTGCCGATTGGTACGCTGTTGAGGACGCTGAACGCCTCCATGAAGCTCGGCGTGGCATGACCATCGATCGCGGTCACCGTGTCGCCCGGCCGCAGTCCGGCGCGTTCGGCCGGCGACGCAGGCTCGATCGATTTCACCAGGACGCCGCGGACGTCGCCCTTCGGCTCAGCGCTGTCGAAGTGGACGCCGAAGTCCACTCGACGGATGCGCTGAATGTCCAGCATCGACGGCAAAAGGTCGTGCAGCCGATCCACGGGAATGGCAAAGCCGATGTTTTGCGCGTCGCCGCGGATGGCCGAGTTGATCCCGATCAGGTCACCCAACACGTTGAGCAGCGGCCCGCCGGAGTTGCCGGGGTTGATCGATGCGTCGGTCTGAATCAGCCCCGAATAGACCAGGCCCGGCCCGAAGGTCAGCTCGCGATTCAGGGCGCTGATGATCCCGGTCGTGACGGTGTGTTGAAACCCCAGCGGATTACCGATCGCCACGACGGATTCGCCCGGCATCAGGTCATCGCTCCGGCCCAGCTTCAGGAAGGGCAGGGGCTTGTCCGCCTCGACCTTGAGCACCGCGAGATCGTTCTCGGTGCTTCGGGCGACTTCCTCGGCCGGCAATTCGGTCGAGTCGGCGAAGGTGACTTTGCATTCCGCGGCCCGGTCGATGACGTGAGCATTGGTCACGATGTAGCCGGCGCTGTGAATGACAAATCCGGAACCGACGCTGGTCGTCTTGTATCGTCGCGTGGGCGCCGCCGGAAAGTCGAAGATATCGTCGAAGATGCTGTCGATGCCCATCGGCCGTCGGACGGTGACGACGGTCGTGGTGGACAGGTTTACCACTGCCGGGCTCGCCTCGCGAAACACCCGGACCGTGGGCGTCATTCGCTCCGCCTGCGGCGCGTCCGCCCTCACGATGGGCGCACACGAGCAGATCAGGATCGCGCCGATCGCTGCGAACCATACCGACCGGATCATTCTTTGCTCAAACATCCAGGACATCATACTGCTTTTCCCGATAGGTCGAGCCGATGCTCTTGCAGACCAGTGCGCCCCTGCGACATTCGCGGGCCCTATGAGAATGACCGCAGAAAACGTGTGATGCTTTCGGAAAATCGAGAATCGTCTCTCCGAGCAGGTCGCTGCCGAGGAAGGCTCCGGCGAAGGCCCAATTGGGAAGGATGGTCGGGGGGACAAGCTCCGCAAACGGAAGATGATGTACCGCGACGACGATCCGCTCGGCTTTTTCGTCCACGGCCTCCAAATGTTCTCGCAACCGGTTGGCCGATCGCTGTGTAAATTCGACGTCGCTGATCGGCAGCCGGACGCGCTCACCGTCCATCCATCGACTGGTCACCTCGCGCGAGGCCGCGGGTACGTCGTCGTCTCGCTCCAGCAGGTGTCGATGCTTCTCAAAGTACGCGGCCGCGCCGGGCGCGACTTTGTGCCGGTAGAATCGAAGCGGAATTCGCATGGATGAGGGGCGAAACGAAAAATCGTACCAGCCGACGTTGCCCGCGAAGGCGACATGTCCGACCTGAAGCGGTGCGGCGTCGAGATAATGGACGCCGTTTCGGGCAAAAGCGCCGGCCACGTCGTTTTCGTAGCGATCCAGTGAATCGCCCCCGCCGAAGGTCCAAAGCTCGTGATTTCCCGCCACTGCCATCTTGATGCCGCGAAACGGCTCGAAAAGCGCGAGCACCTCGTCTAGAATCGCCAGGTCGGTGCCCGCGAGGTCGCCGACGAAGAGCAGGCAATCGCCGCCCCTCTTGCAAATCTCCCGGGCAATGGCCTGCGTCGGGGCTTTGCTTCGCGCCACGTTGTAATGCAAGTCGGAGGTGACGATGATTCGCATGTTCGAGAGTGCCCACCTTCGGCGGAAACGGACACGAGCGTCGTGCGCGCTTCGTGAGGTCTGCCGCATGTCGCCGTTAATCGCCACGGCGGAATTCCGGAATCTTAGTTAGCCAAGCAGGTGCAAACAACCCAACACATGGCCGCCATCGTAGAGATTGAAGACCTCCATAAGAACTACCGGCTCGGTGACGAGGTCATCCCCGCGCTGCGCGGCATCAACCTGACCGTCGCTCCCGGGGCCTTTGTCGCCATCATGGGCGCCAGCGGATCGGGCAAGACCACCCTCATGCACCTGATCGGCGGGCTGGACCTGCCGGATCGGGGGCGGATTCTCGTCGAGGGCAGAAATGTCCACGCCCTGTCCGACGAAGAGCGGACGCTTTTTCGCCGTCGCCGGCTGGGCATTGTTTTCCAGGCATTTAATTTGATGCCGACGCTGACCGCCCTGGAAAATGTCATGCTGCCCCTGCTCGTGGACTCGGTGTCTCAATCCGATGCAAAGAGCCGGGCTGACGAGATGATCTCGCTCGTTCGCCTTTCCCATCGCACGCGGCACCGGCCGGCGATGCTGTCCGGCGGCGAGCAGCAGCGCGCCGCGATTGCCCGTGCGCTGATGAACCGCCCCGCCGTGCTACTTGCCGATGAACCGACCGGCAATCTCGATCCATCGTCTGCGGCCGCCATCTGGCAGATCTTTCGCGATCTGACCGCCGACGGCGCGACGACGGTCATCATGGTCACACACGAGGCCGAGGCCGCCGCCCACGCCGACCTTGTTCACGTCATCAAGGATGGTCAGATCACCGGCACCATCGAACCGAAAGGATGCGGCGATGCCAATCTGGTGGCAACTCGCTACGCGAGCCTGGCGAACTAGGCCGGGACGCACGGCCCTTACCGCCGTCGCGGTGGCGCTTGGCGTTGCCGTCGTCGTCTGGGTCACCTGTTGCTATGAGTCGGTGCGCCAGAGCATCAACCGCGTTGTTCTCGAGTGGGTGGGCGCGGCTCATGTCATTGTTGAGCCGGTCGAAGGCGTGTGGGCTGTTTTCTCCGGCGACATGGAGACTGAAATCGCCGCGCTGCCGGGCGTCATCCATACCACGTCGCGCACGCGGGAGTTTGTTCAGGCGGCGGCCGCGCAGGATCAAGAGGCGACCGCGTCGCGGGACCCTGCCGCCCGGCGCATTGAAGTCATGGGCATCGTGCCGGAGAAGGAAAAGATCTTCCGCACCTACAAGCTGTTCGCCGGGCGGTTCATCGAGCCGGGCGACAGCGATACGATTGTCGTCGAGAAGCTGCTGGCCGATGACTTGCGTTTGCAACTCGGCGAGAAGATGACGTTGCAAACGATCGTGGGCGATGCCCCGCCGCGGCCGTATGAGGTGGTCGGCATCATCGATCGCCGGCGCGCCAGCGTGAATCAGGCTCCGATGGTTTGGACGAGCCTGAAGAGCGTGCAGCAGCTCGTCGGTCTCGCCGGCCGCATCAAGGGCATCGACGTTATGGTGGCCGATCCGAGCGTGCCGTCGATCCGGCGGACGGCGGAGGCGGTTCGCGAGATCATCAATCGTCGAAACGCAGCGCGGCCCGGCGGTGCGCACGTGACCGAGGAATTGAATGTCAAGACGACCGAGACGCAGCAGAAGAAACTCGGGGCGGCGCAGGGGCTCCTGCAATTCACCATGCTGCTTCTTTCCTGCGTCGTTCTGCTCACTGCATTCTTTATCATTCTCGCGTCCATGAGCATGGGCGTCTCGGAGCGGATCACCGAGCTCGGCCTTTTGCGGTGCATCGGCGTGACCCGCAGTCAGCTTGGGGGCATTGTGCTCCTTCAGAATCTCCCGCTGGGACTGGCCGGGACCATCGCCGGCGTGCCGATCGGGCTGGCCCTGCAATGGATCACGATGCACTATGCGACCGGTTACCTCGGCGAGATGGTCATCAGCGGATGGGGCATGGCCCTGGCATGCGGCGGCGGCATCGGTACGACGCTTCTCGGCTCGATTCTTCCGGCCGCCGGGGCGATCGGTGTCTCGCCGGTGGCAGC
>CAZCGF010000218.1:0-4539 GCA_964498115.1 uncultured Planctomycetaceae bacterium
CTGAGGATTCTGCAATTGCCGGAGACGATCGCGGCGGTGGGGGAGAACCTTCTGCCCAGCATGCTGTGCGACTATCTTTACGACCTCGCCGGCCGGTTCATGACTTTTTACGAGTCGTGCCCGGTGCTGAAGGCGGAGAGTGCCTCCAGCATGGCATCTCGGCTGCGGCTTTGCGAACTGACGGCAAGGGCGCTGCGCATCGGCCTACGACTTCTTGGAATCACCACTGTAGATAGAATGTAATCAGGCCTTGATCGGCTCTGCCCGTGGCTTGCCCGGCTGCGGCGGGGGAGGAAGGAGCAGCGGATCGGGCACGCCGGCGTCCAGGAAGCCGCGATTTCTCGTCGCGCAGCCCAGGCATCCGCCACACGGCTTGGCGCCTGACGACAGGCAGGACCACGAGAACTCAAACGGCGCCTTGAGCCGATTGCCCAACCTCACGATGTCGCTGCGCTTCAGTTCGAGAAGCGGCGTCTCCAGGGAGATTTTTCGATTGGGCAGTGACGTAAGCAACATGTGCTGGAGGAGCTGGATGTTTTGACGCGAGTAGTCCGGGAAGACGCTGGCCGTGCGCGGTCCGGGGGGGCCCAGGTTCTCGCTGACGCCCAGATAGATGCGCTGGGCTTGAATCGTGACCGCCCATGTTACCGCGGTGTTGACCAGGGTTCCGATCAAGCCGGGGGCGTAACAGTTCGATTCTCCGTCGGTCAGTGCCAGGACGTCTTCGATCTGTCGTTTGCGACTGATGCGCGCGTTTCCCCCAATGGTCGTGAAATGGGGGAGCTCGACGACCAGCCGGTGTTTGGCATCGTATCTTTCGGCGACCTGGCCGAAATATTCGAACTCGCGCTCGTCGGCCCGGTGTCCCCAACGTACGTGCAGCATGGCGAGTTCGGCATCGCAGGCGGCGAGGGAAGTGATGACGGCGCTGTTGAGTCCGCCGGATGCGAGAACAATGACGCGTTCCTTGGCCATGGCTGGCTCCCGATGAGGTTTTTCGGCTCATCGAAGTATCGGCGCGATGGGGCGGTCGTTTGAGATTGGAGTTGTTCGATTATGAGACGCTGAAAAGGGGGGTTAAGCGCCGCAGAACCCCGCGAACAAGGCGAATCTGCCCGTTTCGCCTCCATCCCGCCGGTGCGAATAGAAGCGATGATCACCCATCGTGCTATGGGCGGCGATGTGAATCTGATTCGCGGGAACGCCGCAATTCATGAGCTGCGCGGCGTTGGCTGAACGCATGTCGAAGAGCCACTTTTCGCCGAATGGGCGAAAGAACCGTTTGGCATCCTTCACGCGTGAAAGGGCGATTCGGCGAACGTCATTCCCGACTTCGTATTCGTCCGGTCCGGCGCAGGGGCAGACGGCGGCGATTAACTGAGCGGGGTCAATGTCGAACTCGCTGCGGAGAAGATTGATCAGTTCCACGACGATGTGCGTCACGGTGCCTCGCCAACTGGCGTGGGCGGTGCCGAAGACGCGCCGGGTCGGCTCGACGACGAGAACGACGGGGCAATCGGCGGAGAATTGCATCACAGGGACATTAGGCAGATCGCACACCAGCCCGTCGACAAACTTGATCGCCGTTTGTCGGCCGTCGCGGCCTGAACCGACGTCGGCGGGGAGGATGCGAAGGACGTGCGGACTGTGCACCTGATCCGGCGCGGTGAGATTTTCGAAGGGGAGTTTCAGAAAGTCGCACACCTTCTTACGGCGAGATATCGCATCGTGTGCGTCGGGTCCGCGGTGGGGCGCCATGTTCCAGGGTCGCGTGGTGACGCCATGGCGGAATCCGGCGATGTCCAACAGCGCCGGAAATTGAAGGATCGCCGAGTCCTCAATCGGCGTGCTCTTTAATTGGACCGTCGTGAGATTCATGGGAAAATCGCCGCGGGCAACGAGCGGGGCGCGTTTCAACCGACCTTGAGCAGGACCTTGATTGTGTTCTTTTCCGCCGCAAGGGCCATCGCCTTGGGGGCGTCTGACAGCGGCATCGTACGCGATACAAGACTGGTGACGTCGATGCGCTTCTGGGCGAGGAGCGATACCGCGTCCTGCATGTTGCCACATCGACTGCCCAGGAGCGTCACCTCGTTGACGACCAGGTCGGTCAGGTCCACCGGAGCCTTCTCCGCGCAGGTCGTTTTCATGACGACGGTGCCGCGCGGCCGAACCAGCCGAAGCGCCAGCGGCAGACCCTCGACGGAGCCGGTGCATTCGACCACCACGTCGAACTCAGCCCAGTTTGTGATCTCGGCGACGTTCAGATTGCGAATCCGCTTGCGATCAAGCAGGGCGAGGGTCGCCTGGTTTCTGCCGATGGCGGTGAGCTTGCAGCCGGTCGTCGCCAGCACCTGAGCGACGAGCAATCCCAGTCGACCGGTGCCGAGAACCGCCACATTGGTGCGGCTCTCCAGCTTGACCTGTCGCGTGACCTGAATCGCCGCGGCCAGTGGCTCGGCGAAGACGGCCTCCTCGTCGCTGACGCTATCGGGCACTTCAACGCAGTTTCGCTCCGGCAGCGTCAGGAATTCCGCGAACGCGCCCGATCGTCCCACGATGCCCACGACCGTTCGGCGGCGGCAATGGCTGGAAAGCCCGCCCATGCACATGTCGCACTTGCCGCAGACGCAGTTGATGTCGGCGACGACGCGCTTTCCAGCAAGGTTCTTTGAGCCCCCTGCGACCGTTCCCACGAATTCGTGGCCGATGACGCCGGAGAAATCAGCGTATCCGGAGGCGATCTCCAGATCGGTCCCGCAGATCCCCGCGAGCTTGACGGCGATGAGTACTTCGCCCGGTCCTGGCGCCGGCTGGGGCAACTCCCGGACAGCGAGCGATCTGTTCTCCATGAGGGCTGCGAGCATGCGAGTAGGGAAACGGGAAGCGTGTCAAAAGTCAAAGTGGATGGCGGTTCGAAAGGTAATACCGGATGCGGCGTATTGGGTTCGGTGCAGCTGAATGCAACATAACATTCATTATGAGACCTTAAGAAGGGGGCTTGAATGGGCAGAATCTGCGCGTGAGTCGGCGGGAACTGCCGGTGCAGCAATTGCCTGCGGTTACGCAAATTCGGCCGGCTGCACTACCTTCCGCCGAACACGCTTCTGAGATCGATGCTGTCCCAGATGACGAATTGCCGCGTGGTGGTTTCGTAGTTGTAGATATTCAATCGCTGGGCGGCTGCGTCGGTCACATACACAAGCTCAGTGTTTTCCGTGTACTGCCCGGTGACGACGATGTAGTCGCCGCCACGATCGGTCTGGCCAATTGCCTTCGCCTCATTGCCGGTAATCAGCGACGTGAGAAAGACGGCCGCGAGCAGAATCGTGGCGGTGATCGAAAGTACGCCGATGGCGAGATTCCTGGAGTCGTTCATGGTCGACATCCGCCGGATTAACGGCGACCTCCTCGAAATTCCTTGTCCAGATCGCGGTAGCCCGAGTAGATGAGCTTTCGATCGGCCTGGTTACGATTCGGGATGAAAACGTGCATGCGCCGGTGGGAGAGGTCGATCACGTAGAGTGCGTCGACGCCGTCGCGAATCTCGCCGGCAACCATGACGTAGTTCTGACCGAGCGGCGCCGCCTGGGCATAGGCCGCGGGCAATTGCCAGCTCGTCAGAATCAATGTCGCCAGCAGGATGAGATTCAGCCCCACGAGGAGCACAATCAGCGATTTCTTGGTCATTTGGTTTTCTCCATCCCACGCTTACTGGGCTTGAAGGCGACGGCGAGGGCTGCGAGGAGGAACCCCCCCGCCAGGGCGTATTCCAGCACCGGTTGTCCCGTCTTAAGCAGCTCAATGTTCTCCGGTTTTACGGATGGGTCGTTGATCTGAGCGATGGCCACGGAGGGAATCGCCGCGATCACGGCCAAAGCGAATGCCGGCGCACCGGCGATCAGGCTGGTGAGTCCCCGACGGGTATTCTGAAGCTTCCTCATCAGGACGATTCTACGGTGTGGGCCGGGGGCTCGCAAACCATTCATGCCGGCAGCCCCGATGAGTCGCTCAGCGACACGGCGCGGACGGCCAGCACGACTCGAGTCGGCGGCTGATCTTTGAAAACTCGCCCCGGGGAATGGAAACCGTGTCCCAGCTCTTGGACAACTGCTTGTGGTGCTTTGCGTAGGCCTCAACTTCCACCAGCCAAAAGCTGTATCGCCGCCCCGCCAGCATGAACGTCTGTTTATCCTCAAACGGCAGTCGCTCCCGCCCCGGCGCATCGGCGAGCCAGTAACCGAATGCGAACATGGCCACGAATTCGGGCCCGAAAATTTCCTGCCAGCGCTGCAGGTCTGTGACGTCGGCGCGCGTCACCCAATTCTTCTTTCGGCAGTCCCCATCGTCGTCCGCCATGACCGTCTTGCGGCCCTTCACATCGACGAGGCAGGCGCGACCGCCCGGGGGATAAACGATATAGTCGAAGGCCTTGGACCCCAGCCGCCCCTTGGCGTGGTGGCGAACATCCTCGACGGAGACGTACGGGGTTCCGCGCAGGTCGAGGAATCGTTCAAACGCGATCTCGTAGTGGCTCCG
>CAZCGF010000218.1:4639-6952 GCA_964498115.1 uncultured Planctomycetaceae bacterium
AAGGACCGCCCTACCGTCAAGTGCCTTCAAGCGAACATTGAGGCCTTTGGAATTCCTTCCGACAGTGTCGAGGTGCGGAGCGAATCCGCCGAACAATTGCGCTGCCGCCCTCCCCGCCATCAGGACGGATTTGAGCTGATCTTTCTCGATCCGCCGTATGTCCTCAGTGAGGATGTCCGCGCCGATTCGCCGATGTGGCGGTTATTGGCGCGATTGGGAAGCGAAATCGCCGTCGCGCCGGGCGCGATCGCCCTTTGGCGGACCGAGGCCCACGTTCAATTGCCGACGACGCTGCCGCAGGGCTGGCACTCGTCGGAGCGGAGGGTCTGGGGTAACATGGCCGTTACGCTTCTGACACAATCGTCTCAGGTGTCCTCCGGATGAAGAATCGCTCCTCACCGCCCCGGGTTCGCATGACCATGCACGCGGCCGCGAGGACCGTTGTTCGCTGTCTTCAGGATGCGGGCCACGAGGCCATGTTTGCCGGCGGGTGCGTGCGGGATATGGTCATGGGTCGCCGCCCCACCGATTACGACGTGGCCACATCCGCCGAGCCCCCGAAGGTCATTGCCGTTTTTCGCAAGACGCAGAAAGTCGGCGCAAAATTCGGCGTGATTCTCGTGCATATCGGGGGCCACGCGATCGAAGTAGCAACCTTTCGCCGCGATCTCGAATACGCAGACGGCCGTCATCCATCGGGTGTCGAATTCACCGATGCCCGCGAAGATGCCATGCGCCGCGACTTCACGCTTAACGGGATGTTTTACAATCCGAAGACGCGCGAGGTCGTGGACTACGTCGATGGGCAGGCCGACATTCAGGCGAAACTCATTCGCGCCATCGGCGATCCCGATCGAAGGTTTCGCGAGGACCATTTGCGATTGCTGCGGGCGATTCGTTTTGCTGCCAGACTCGGCTTCAAGATAGAAGCGGCCACGTGGACGGCGATGAAAGCGCACGCGGCGCAGATCGCCGGCATCGCTCCGGAGCGGATTCGCGAGGAACTTGACCTGATCCTCTCGGATCGGAATCGCGCCTGGGCATTCGACAGATTGGTCGCATCGGGGATGCTGCCTCACCTGTGGCCGTCGGCATCGATGGTCGTTCCACATGCAAAGAAGATTCAGGCGATGCTTGAGGCGCTGCCGAAGAGCGCCGGCTTCGAGATGTGCATGGCTGCCATCCTTGCGGGCATGGCTCCTTACGATGTCGAAGACGTCTGCACGGCGCTTCGATGCAGCAATCAATCCACTCGAAAGATCACCTGGCTCGTCTCCCATGCGGAGGCGCTGGACGACCCGGCAAAGCTCAGTCTGGCGGATCTGAAACTGCTGATGGCGCACCCCGCCTTTGCGGAACTGGTTCAGATGCTGGCGGCACGGCTCAGGACGCTGGGCCTCCCCCCCACCGCGCACCGTCAAATCAGTGCCCGTGCAAAGGCGATTCGGCCGGACGATGTGGCCCCCCCACCGCTGCTTACCGGACACGATCTGGCGGGCCTCGGGGTGACAAAGGGCCCGGTATATAAGAAGATTCTCGACCGCGTGTATTACGCCCAGCTCAACGAAGAGATATCAGATCGACCTGCGGCGATCGCTTTCGCCCGCACCATTCTGGAGGAGACTCGCAAGTGACTCCCGGAACATCACTCGGCGTTTTTTTTCGCAGGGCTTCAATGGCAATGGTCGTCGGGACCTCTTTGGCCTCGGGCTGCGCTGCACCCGGCGATCCACTGATCCACCAGATGGTGGCCGAAGTCTCGGAGGCGAATATTCGCAATTCGGTGGAGAAGCTCGTTTCCTTCGGCACGCGACATACGCTGAGCGAAACCGAAAGCGAGACGCGCGGCATCGGGGCTGCCCGTCGATGGATTGAATCGCAGTTTGACGACATCAGCAGCAAGTCCGGCGGGCGACTTCAGGTCGAGCTTCAGTCGTACATGCAGCCGCCGGATAATCGGCGAATCACGCGCGAGGTGGAGATCGTCAACGTCATCGCCACGCTCCCCGGCGATGATCCAGTCGCCGCCCAGCGCGTGCTCGTTGTCAGCGGGCATTACGACTCGATCTGCTCGGACCCGACGGATGCCGAATGCGACGCGCCAGGGGCCAATGACGACGCGAGCGGTGTCGCCGCTGTCCTCGAACTAGCCCGGATCATGTCCACGCGGAAGTTTGAAGCCACGATCGTTTTCGCCGCCGTCGCCGGGGAGGAGCAGGGACTCTTCGGGTCGCGGCACATGGCGAGACAGATGAAGGATTCCAACACCCAAGTCGCCGCCATGTTCACCAACGACATTGTGGGAAATACGCT
>CAZCGF010000219.1:0-6913 GCA_964498115.1 uncultured Planctomycetaceae bacterium
GACCTGGGGCTTGGGGCTTGGGGTTGGAGTTGTCGGTATCGGTGACATCGGGCGCTGCCTCGCGGGGCATGGTTGAAATCATCTTCATGTATCAAGACTTGCTCCGTGTGCGCGCGGGATTTGCTGGTTCGTCGCAAGCCCGGCTGAAGCCGGCTGGGGGCAGGGAAAAGAAACATGAGTGGGGGTGGGCTTGTTTCCACCAGTTGAAACTGGCGGCAAACGCTGGTCGGCTGAAGCCGACCGTTTGGAAGGTGACACAGAAGGGGCGACGAATGATTGCTAGATCAGGAGTGTCGGCGCGGTAAGAAAGTACATGGGAAGGGATTCCCATTTGAGTGGGTGCGAGAAGGGAATCTCGCACCAGCGGTGGGGGGGATAATCGCGTGGGCGCCGACCAAGGTCGGCGGCTAAATGGGGCGCAGCGGATGGGGCGCGGGGGTGATTTTTTCGTGGAGCGCGCGGGCGATGTCGTGGGGAGCGGGTTGGTGCGGCGTCGCCAAACGGCAAGCCGCGGTGAGGGTCGCGCGGTGATTGGACTGGCGCGGGGAGAGAGACATGGGAAGGGATTCCCATTTGAGTGGGTGCGAGAAGGGAATCTCGCACCAGCGGTGGAGGATCGCGCGGACGCCGACCAAGGTCGGCGGCTAAATGGGGCGCGCGGGGGCGCAGCGGGTGGGGCGCGGGCGCTTTAGCGAACGATGACGATTGTTCCGGGGGCGGCGCGGAGTTGGGCGGCGGCGTTGCCCTGGTTGATGGCGATCTCGAGCATGCCGGTTGAACCGATGATGGCGACGATCTCGCCGGCTTTGACGTCGCTGTAGGTGGTTCGGAGCGGGCCTACGCGGAGAGGACCGACATAGACGCTGAGGTCCGGCCGACCTCCGACGGTGGCGGCCAAGTCGTTTTCGCTGATGTTGGTGATCAGGTTTCCAAAGTGATCGACGTAGAGCACCTGGCCCTCGATGCCTCCGTTAGAGAGGGTCGCCGGCGGATCGAGGTTGAGGATTTCGATCTGGTCGATGAGGGGGCCCACATTGAGCATGCCGACGCCGCGGGCGAGGTGGCCGGCGACGGGGGCGAGGACGTCGCGGCCGTGGAAGGTCGAGCTGATTTCCTGGCGGAAGAGCCGGGTGTTGGTGATGGCGCGAAGCTCGTCGAGGGCGAAGTCTCGGTGAAGCAGGCTGACGAGGCCGTTGTCGGGGGCGAGGACGATCTGGCCATCGTAGGAGGCGGCGATCAATCGGCGCGTGGTTCCGACTCCCGGATCGACGACGGCGACGTGGACGGTTCCTTCGGGGTAGTAGTCGAAGGCCTGCCTGAGAATGAATGCGCCGCGAACGACATCGTGGGGAGGTATTGCGTGCGAGACGTCGACAATCTGGGCGTTGGGCGCTAACTGGAGGATGACGCCCTTCATGCAGGCGACGTAGTGGTCAGCCTGTCCGAAATCGGTGGTGAGGGTGATGATGGGCATATGGAACAGAAGCCTCGGTCGAATCAGCGGTCAGCGTTTCTCAATCGTACGCGATGAGCGGCGGGGTAAAATCCAAGGCAGCCGATTGCGGGCAGGAAAAGAGTGACATATCAGGCTCATGTGTTATTATCGGGCTCTGAATGGCGTGCAGCGGTGGAATATCGTCAGGGCCCCGATCCGCTTGGGCGATATGGTTGCCATGCGGCTTGGACCATTATAATTCCTTGGCCGGCTGAAGTTTGGAACAATGAAGGCCGCAAGCCGCATGCGCCGTTAATGATCGAATTCAAATGACTGGAACCCGCTAAGTGCCAAGTCCTCGCGTCACTAAACTCACCGAGCCCCGTCGCGGAAACGTTGATCTATCCAGCGGATGGCGACCCCGGCTGCGCGAGTTTCTTCGGTGGCCGATGGCGGTGGCGGCGACTTTCTGCGCGGGGGCGTTTCTCATCGTATTTTCGTCGCAGGAGCGGCTTCCGTATTTTCTTGGTCAGAACCTGACGCAACCGGTCTTTTCACGGGTTGAGTTCGACCGGGTCAATCTGCTGCGGACGGCCGAGGTGCGCAATGCCGCTCAGCAGGAAGTGCCCAGTTATTATCGCCTGAACAAACCGCTTCTGGAGCGGATCGAGGCGGAGTTCATGGACCTGCACGCGGCGGTGAATGCGGCCGCGACGCTGGAGAAGTTTACGGCGGCCTCCGGTACGCGGTGGACGCTGGACGAGGCGGCCTTCGACACGATTAACTCGCTGACGGACGAGGCGGGGAGCGGGACTTATCGCCGCGAGGTTCAGAAGATTGTGCGGCGCGTGGCGTCTCAGAACATGGTGGAGCGGGCGGACGAGGAGCGAGACGTCCGTACGACGTCGAACCATGTGGAGCTGGATCGCGGCGACGGGGATTTCGTGACCGTTTCCAAGGAGCGGCTCACCTACGCGGTGAATGACGAGCACGTCGAGAGACTTGCGGAGACGGCGGTGGGCACGGCGCTTTCGCCGGCGGTTCGACCGACGCTGGTGGCGATTGTCAAACGGTCCATCGCGCCGAGCGCGGATAAGCCTGACGCGGTCTATGTTTACGATCGGCAATACACGAAAGAGCAGATCGAGGCGGCAGGGAAGCTGGAGCCGGTGCGGGATAGTTATCGCGTCGGCGATCGGCTGGTTCCCGCGGGCATCGTGGTTCCCGAGGCGCTGGGTCTATTGACCGCGGAGCAGGACGCCTATCGATCTCAGCGACAACTCGATCCGAAGCTGCGGATGCAGTGGATCAAGGAGACGGCGGGGATCTTCGGGATCATCGTGATGATCACGGCCGGGCTGGCTGTGTTTACGATGCACGTGCAGCCTCGCGTGGGGCGGAACACGACTCGTGCCACGGCGCTGGCAGTGCTCTTGATTTTGATGCTGCTGGCGGACCGGCTGGTTCTGGTGGGGATGAGCACGTCTCCGATCTGGAGCGTGGCGACGATCGTGATGACGGCGGCGATCTTCACGATCGCTTATTCGCCGGCGTTCGCGATCGGGGTGGCGGCGACGCTTTCGCTGCTGACGATCATGACGCTGGAGGCGCGGTTCGGGCTGTTTCTGGTTCACCTGACGGTGACGGCGACGGTTTCGCTGATGCTGCACGACATTCGCACGCGGCTGAAGATGGTTCAGGTGGGCGGCGTTACGGCGCTGGCGGCGGCGCTGAGCACGTGCTTCGTCGGGCTGATGCGGCAGCAGGTATTCAGCACGCTTGTGAAGGAGATATCGTTTGCGGCGCTGGCGGCGCTGGCGGGCATCAGTGTGGTGCTTGTGCTGCTGCCGCTGATCGAGCGGGCGCTTCGCGTGACGACGAGCCTGACGCTGCTGGAATGGGCGGACACGAGCACGCCGCTGCTTCGGCATCTGATCGAAAAGGCGCCGGGGACATGGCAGCACAGTCACCTGATCGGCAGCATGGCGGAGACGGCGGCGGAGGAGATCGGGGCGAACGGGCTTCTGGTGCGCGTGGGTGCTTATTACCACGACATCGGGAAGACGTGTAAGCCGCAGTATTTTGTCGAGAATCAGTCGGGCAAGCACAGCGCACATCAGCGGCTGGCGCCGACGATGAGCCTGCTGGTGATCTTGGCGCATGTGAAGGACGGGCTGGCGATGGCGCGGGAGTTTCGGCTGCCGCGCGTGCTTCAGCAGTTCATCGCGGAGCACCACGGGACGACGATCGTGCGATATTTTCATGCAATGGCGGCGCAGGAGGCTCGGGCCGGCGGGCGCGATGCGCGGACGGTGAGCGAGACAGAGTTTCGGTATCCGGGACCGAAGCCGCGATCGCGCGAGTCGGCGATTTTGATGTTGTGTGACGGCGTTGAGGGGGCTGTGCGGGCATTGCACGAGCCGACGCCGAGCCGTATCGAGGCGGTGGTGCACGAGATCTCGATGGCGCGGCTGATGGACGGACAATTCGATGACAGCGATATCACCCTGAAGGAACTATTCAAGGTGGAGCAGAGCCTGGTGAGGAGTCTCTGCGCGTTTCACCATGGCCGTATTGCCTATCCGAAGGCGGCGGACGTTGCGGTGTCCGGACAAGCCCGAACGGCATGAGTCGCCGAACAACCCAAGTCAAGAAAGTATCGCGTCGCAAGCCGGCAGCCGAATCGTCGGTGAAGGTGGAGGTGTCGGGCGCTACGGGTGCGCTTGCGGGTCGGATTCGCGAGGCGGCGGTTGCTACTTTTGGTGGAGAGGGTCGCAGGAGCGGGCGGCTTGAGGTGGCGATCGTGGATGATGCTGAGATGCGCAAGCTGCATCGCCGGTGGATGGGGCTGGGGAGCACTACGGACGTATTGAGCTTCGATCTGTCGGACGGGAGAGACAACGGGGTCGTGGATGCGCAGCTTGTGGTGTGCAAGCCGGTGGCGGTGCGCAGCGCGGCGGAGACCGGCGGGGACTGGCGGCTGGAGCTGCTTCTTTATGTCGTTCACGGCTGCCTCCATCTTTGCGGTTATGATGATGTCTCGGCGTCGAAGGCTGCCCGAATGCATCGACGTGAGGATGAGATTCTATTGGAGCTGGGCCACGGCGCTGTGTTTTCTCAGGGTGAAAAAGTGCGGCGTACCCGGACGGTATCGGCGAGGAAGCGCAAGCGATGAGGGTCGCCGTTGTTCAATTGGTGGTGAAGGTTGGGCATCGAGCGAAGACCCTTCAGCGTGCGTTGGCGGCGTTTGACCGCGCGGCGGAAGCCGATCCAGCGCCGGATTTGATATTGCTGCCGGCGTTTTGCGATGTGGCGGAGTTGGCGCGGGGGGATAAGTACGTCGGCGAGCGGCTTGAGGGGCCGACGCTTGCGGCGATTGCCCATCGGGCGCGGCAGTGGGGGGTGTTTGCCTGCTTTGGGTTGGTTGAGCGGGCGGCGGGTCGGCTTTTGGTTTGCTCGGTGCTATTGGATCACGATGGAGACCTGGTGGCGGTGAGGCGGGGCGAGCTTGCGGGGGCGAAGCAGCAGGGCTCGTCGGGGGTGGAGATACGGAATACGGCGATCGGGGCTGTTGGATTGATGAATGCGGGGGATGTTTTGCAGGCGGCCGACGTGCATGGTGATGCGTCGGGGCGGGCGGACTTGCTGATTTGTCCCGGGTGCATTCTTTCGGCGGGGGGCAAGGGGCCGGCGCGGGGAGCGGAAGTTACGGGGAAGATCGTCGCGACGGCCAAGCGATTCGGGGCTCACTTTGCCGTGGCGGACGTGAGTACGGAGGCGGAGGGGGCTTCGGGGGGAGTTGCGGGCACTTCGATAATTGTTGCTCCGGATGGGGCGATCGTTTGCAGGGAGGCGGGCGAGATTATGTTTGCCGATGTTCCCGTTGCTCTGAGCGGGCAGAAGCAACCAATTCGGAGGAAGTAAACGTCTTTATGTGGACCGGCCTCATCGTTGTCTGCACACTTGTCACGCTGCTCGCCGGGACGGCGGTGGTTTCGGTTCGCACGGCATCGCGGAGTCGATTGATTGAGGCGCTGCGGCGGATCGACCGGGCGGGGCGGCTGGATTTGTTTGACACGCACGAACAGGCCTATGCGGTCACGACGCTGGTTGTGCGGCAGTTCGGCATCGTTTTATTCGTCATTCTTGTCGCGCGGCATGTCGGGATGGCGGGTCCGTGGCATGGTGCGCCGCTTCAGGTGGGATTGATCTCCGCGGTCTGGCTTCTGTTCATCGGGGCCATCATCCCCAATGCGTTGTCGCGGTATGCGGGCGCGGGGTTTCTCGCCAGAGCGCTGCCGGCGCTGGAACTGGTGCGGCGGGTGTCGTGGCCGGTGCTGGGGATTGCGGGCGTGGTGGAGGAGATCGTTCGTCGCCTGGTGGGGGTGTCCAAGGACAACCCCGGGGACGCGGCGGAGGTGGAGCGGGAGATTCTCGACGCGCTGTCACACGGTGAGGTGAGCGGCGGGGTGGACGAGGCAGAGCGGGATATCATTCGATCGGCGATGACGCTGGACGAGACGCTGGTCGGCGAGATCATGACGCCGCGGACGGACATGGTGGGGATCGAGCAGGGGCTGGCCTACGACGAAGTGCGACGGCAGATCATCGCCGCGGGACACTCGCGGACGCCGGTTTTTGAAGAGACGATCGATCACGTCGTCGGCATTCTCTACACCAAGGACCTGCTGGCGGTGGATCGGCCGGAGGGCTTCTCGATCAGGAATGTCATGCGTCAGGCGACGTTTGTACCTGAAACCAAGGACGTCGCGAGCTGTTTGAAGGACTTTCAGGCCAATCGGGTTCACATTGCCATTGTCCTGGACGAGTACGGGGGAACTGCGGGACTGGTCACGATTGAGGACATACTCGAGGAGCTTGTCGGAGAGATCGCTGACGAGCACGATGAACTGCCGCCCGAGCCGATTCGGATGATCGACGACCGTACGGCGGAGGTCGAGGCCCGTGTGCGGATTGAAGAGATCAATCAGGCGATGGACATTCAACTTCCGGCGGATGAGTCGTATGACACCATTGCGGGCTTCGTGCTGGCGCGGCTGGGGCGGATTCCAAAGCCCGGCGAGTCGCTCATCGAGGCGGATGTTCGCATCGATGTGATCGAGGCTCGGGACCGGGCGATCCAGCGTTTGCGCGTGACGATGCTCGAACCTGCTTCGCAGGAGTAAGAGGCCTACTTGCCACTTCAGAAAGACATCGGCATTGTCCTTCGCCGCCTGGACTACAGCGAGACCTCGCAGATTCTGGTGGTGTTCACGCGAGAGCACGGTCAGCAGCGGGTGATTGCCAAGGGGGTGAAGCGCTCGACGAAGAAGAAGGCGTCAACGGGGATCGACCTGCTTGAGCAGGGGCGCATTGTGTTTTCCCAGCGGCCGGGGAAAGAAGACGCGATGGCGACGCTGACGGAGTGGCGTCAGGAGGAGTCGTACGTACACGTCCATCGCGATCTATACCGGATGT
>CAZCGF010000220.1:0-6899 GCA_964498115.1 uncultured Planctomycetaceae bacterium
AAGCGGCAATAGAGCAGGAGAATGGAGAAAGTAGAGCAAGCCGGCAGCGGTCGCGAATCAAGTGACCGCGTCCACTGCGTTACCGACTCCTGCGGTCTCCTTTCTACTCTCACCTCTCTTGGTTTTCGCATTCGATAAACTCATTGTCTTTCTGAGATCGGTCGCCTTCGCCGACGAAGTCGCCGACCCTGGGCTCCTCGTTCTGCATCGAGCTGATTACCCATAGGGTTATTCCCCTATCGCGCGGTCAGCGCAATTCGATAGACGATGCATTTTTCCTCATTACAATGCGCGACATGAGGGAACGGCGATGCCAAGCGATCCTCCATTAAACCCGCCCAATCCGTCCCGTCGGGAGTTCCTACAGCAAACCGGGGGAACGGCCGCTGCGGCTTTTTCGGCGTGTGCATCCGCGCACCTCAGCAGTGCTGTCGCGCAAAGCGCATTGCCTGAATCGGGAGACGAAAGGATGTCGATCGAAGGCGCGGTTCCCATCACGCTGCGAATCAACGGTCAGGATCGAAAGCTCCGCATTGATCCCCGAACGACATTGCTCGACTGCATCCGCGAGACGGTCACGCTCACCGGGACCAAAAAGGGCTGCGACCACGGCCAGTGCGGCGCGTGCACAGTCCATGTAGACGGACGCCGCGTCAATTCCTGCCTCAGTCTCGCACTCCTCAACGACGGCGCCGACATCACTACGATAGAAGGCCTCGGCACGCCCGACGCGATGCATCCGATGCAGGAGGCCTTCGTCGCCTTTGATGCGTACCAATGCGGCTATTGCACATCGGGGCAGATCATGTCCGCCGCGGCACTGTTGAATGAGCCCTGCGGCGCGGACGATGCATCGGTCAAAGAGCTGATGAGCGGCAACATCTGTCGCTGCGGCGCTTATTGCAACATCGTGGCTGCCATACAGCAGGTTCGCAAACATGCATAACCGCGACCGGGAGCGATGCCATGCACAGCTTTGAATTCGCGCGACCCGCCGATGCCGATGCCGCGATCAAGTCCGCTGCCCGGGCAAAGACTGCCCAGCAGGGCGCGGACGTACGCTTCATCGCCGGTGGGACGACGCTGGTCGACCTCATGAAGCTCCGCGTCGAAACGCCCGACCACGTCCTCGACATCAACCGCCTGCCGCTCGACAAGATCGAATCGACCCCCGCCGGCGGGCTCAAGATCGGCGCCACGGTTCGCAATTCCGATCTCGCCAACCATCCGACGGTGAAGCGCGATTACGCCGTCTTGTCGGAGGCGATTCTCCACGGCGCGTCGGCCCAGCTTCGCAACATGGCGACCACCGCGGGCAACCTGCTCCAGCGAACCCGATGCGTGTACTTTCGCGATCCGGCCATGCCCTGCAACAAGCGAGAGCCCGGCAGCGGATGCCCCGCCATCACCGGCGCCAACCGCATGCTCGCCATCCTCGGCACAAGCGAGCAGTGCATCGCCACAAATCCATCGGACATGTGCGTGGCGATGGCGGCCCTGGACGCCGTCATTCACGTGCAGGGGCCCAAGGCTTCACGCGAGGTTCCGATAGGGGACTTCCACCTGCTGCCGGGTGACACGCCGCATCGCGAGACGGTGCTTGAGCCGGGCGACCTCATCACCCACGTCACCCTCCCGCCGCCCATCGCGGCCAGCAAACATGTTTATCTGAAATTGCGCGATCGGGCGTCTTACGAATTCGCCCTCGCCTCGGCCGCCGTTGTCGTCACCGTCGCCGGCGGAAAGATGTCGCAGGTGCGCATCGCGCTGGGCGGCGTCGGTACAAAGCCGTGGCGCTGCCCCGATGCTGAGGCCGCCCTTGTCGGGCAGCCCGCCAATGAGGCGAATTTCCGAAAGGCGGCGGATGCGGCCCTCCGCGACGCAAAACCGCAGAGCGAAAACGGATTCAAAGTTGAATTGGCCAGGCGCTGTCTCGTTCACGCGCTCAAGATGGCGACGACTGTCTGACTCGATCGAAGGAACGACCATGCCGACAACCCGCGAATCCTCTTCCGCTTCACCGATTGGTCGCGACACGCGCCGAGTGGACGGCCCGCTGAAGGTGACCGGCGCGGCTCAATACACGTCTGACTTCAACTTCCCGGGAATGCTCTATGCCGTCCCGGTCGAGGCCACCATTGCCAGCGGCAGTGTGACGAGTCTGGACACCGCCGCCGCCGAGAAAATGCTCGGCGTCCGCGCAATCTTCCATCGCAGGAACATCGGGAAGATTTTTCGCTCGATCCCGGGGCCGGGGTTCGAGGGCATCTGCGAAGAGCGGCGTCCCCCCTTTGATGACGATGTGGTTCGTTACTACGGTCAGTACATCGCCCTGGCCGTGGCGGACACATTTGAGACGGCCAAGGCTGCCGCCGACGCGGTTCGCGCGACCTATCAAATTGATAAGCCGAACGTCGAGGAGAAGTTGACGGCCGACGACGACCCCGACACCGTGCTCACCACCTTCGGCGTGCGCCACCGGCTCGACAGCGAGCGCGGCGATCCAGACGGCGCCTACGAGTCCGCGCCCGTAAAGCTCGACCAGACCTATGTCACGCCGACCGAGGCCCACAACCCCATCGAGCTCCACGCAACAACGGCAATCTGGGATGGCCCCAATCTGACCCTCTACGAATCTTCGCAGGGCGTGGTCAATCTCAGGTCCGTTCTGGCGCAGATGTTCGGATTGTCGAAAGAGAACGTCCGCGTCGTCACGAGGTTTGTCGGCTCAGGCTTCGGCGGCAAGTTGTTTCCGTGGACCCAGTGCCCGCTCGCCGCGGCGGCAGCGAGGCAGTTGGGCAAGCCGGTAAAGCTCGTCGTCAGCCGCAAAATGATGTTTCAGACGGTCGGCCACAGGCCCCGCACCCAGCAGCGCGTTCGCATCGGTGCAACCCGCGAGGGCAAGCTCGTATCACTTCAGCACGACTACATCTACCAACGGTCGATGCTCGACGCCCACCACGAAGATTGCGGCGAGGCCACGCCGTTCCAGTACAGTGTGCCCAATCTTCGCGTGACCTTCGGCCGCGCCAGGCGAAACATCGGCGCAGGCGCCGACATGCGCGGCCCCGGCGCCGTTCCCGGCCTCTACGCAACCGAGTCGGCACTGAACGAACTGGCCTACGAGCTCAAGATCGACCCGGTCAAGCTCCGCGTCCTCAACGAGCCGAAGATCGACGAAGGCCTCAAGCTTCCCTTCTCTTCGCGCCACTTGCTGGAGTGTTTCGATCTCGCCGTGGAGAAGTTCGGCTGGACCAAAAGGACGCCGGAAGTGGGCTCGATGCAGCGCGACGGATTGACGCTGGGCTGGGGAATGGCCGGCTGCACCTGGCTTGCCGCGCGCTTCCCTGCCGAGGCGACCATCCATCTCCGCGACGACGGCTCGGTTCGCGTGGCCACCGCGACACAGGACATCGGCACCGGCACATACACCATTCTCGCCCAGTTGGCTGCCGAGAAGACCGGCGTGCCGATCGACAAGGTCGAAGTCGTGCTGGGCGATACCCTGCTTCCGGAAGGGCCCTTGTCTGGCGGCTCAATGGCGACCGGCTCCCTGGTTCCGGCGGTCTTCACCGCGGCCGATGCCGCCATTGCCTCTTTGCTCACCGTGGCAGTCACCACACCGGGTTCGCCCTTTGAGAATCGCAAACCTGACGATCTGACGCTCAAAGGCGGCCGCGTGGTCGCAAAGGACGGCGACGCGGCGTCCGGTGTTCCGTTTGCCGATTTGCTTCGACGCGCCAACCTGCGGCTCGTCACCGGCAGCGGCCGGTCCGAGTCGACCTTCGGCAACCCCTCGCCGAAGTTCTCGACCCACTCATTCGGATGTCACTTCGTCGAAGTCACCTGGCAACCCGAGATCGCAAGACTGCGTGTCAGCCGTGTCGTGTCGGTCATCGATGCCGGCCGGATTCTCAACCCGCTCGCCGGTCGTAATCAGATCCAGGGCGCCGTGGTGATGGGAATGGGAATGGCGCTCTTCGAGCATACGTCCTACGATCCGCAGAATGGCGCGCCCATCAACAGCAGCCTCGCGGACTACATCATGGCCGTCAATGCCGACGTCCCCCCGATCGAAGTGCATTTCGTCGAGCATCCCGACAAAGAGATCAACGAACTGGGCGCTCGCGGCATCGGCGAGATCGGCCTCGCCGGTATCGCCGCCGCCATCACCGACGCGGTCCACCACGCAACCGGCGTCCGAGTTCGCGAACTCCCCGTAAAGATCGAGTCGTTGCTGACCTAGGACAAACTGATTGCCGATAGCGGTTCCAAATCTTCGCGCAAACTGGAGCGCGGGTTGGCCTTATCATGGCACGCTGAACATCGTCGGGCGATACACCTTCGATTCCTACGGCAGGCCCAGAATCCGCGACTCCTGCGGGCGTGGCAACATGCACCCCGACTCGAAGATGATTTCGACCGACGAAACTGTCACAGTTGTCGCCCGACCGTGTCCAAGGGATGGGGCAATCCGTCACCGCATAGGATCGGTTACCCTTTAGCGAGGAACACGACCATGCACAACCCATTCACCGAAATCGAAGGTAGCAACCAAGAGGATATTGTCCTGGTGGACCGAGCCCGGAACGGCGATCGCGAGGCGCTGGAATCGCTGATCCTGCGGCACCAGGCTTGGATCTACAACATCGCCGTTCGAATGGTCTTCCACCCACACGACGCAGAGGAAGTCACTCAGGAAGTGCTCGTCAAAGTCATTACCCGGCTCGGCTCTTTCAAGGGTGAGAGTCAGTTCCGCACCTGGCTGTATCGGATTGTCGCCAACCACGTTCTCAACATGAAACGAGGTCGCGCGGAGTCGCAAACGACGACCTTTGCGGCCTACGGCGCTGCCATCGACCGCACGCCCGACCATGACTTGCCCGATCCCCACAGCGTGCCCGTGGACGTGCCGCTCCTGGTCGAGGAGGCAAAAACCAGCTGCACAATGGGGATGCTTCTCTGCCTGGACCGCAGGCAGCGGCTGGTCTTTACGCTCGGTGAAATCCTCGGAGCCAGCGACACGGTGGGCGGCGAAGTCCTGGAAATCTCGCCGGACAATTTCCGTCAATGTCTTGCGCGTGCCCGTCGTGACCTTTCCAGCTTCATGAACAACCAGTGTGGACTGGTGAACAAGTCCAACCCCTGCCGGTGTCCCAGGAAAACGAGGGGTTTCATTGAAGGGGGGCATGTCGATCCAGAGCACCTCCTGTTTGTTGGAAAGCATGTCGAAAGCGTCAGGGACGTCGCCGGAGAAATGGCCCGTGAGATCGGGGACTTGATCGACCGGCAGCATTCCGACATTTTCCGCGATCACCCGTTCTTGCAGCCTCCGGACCAGGTGGCCTGGCTTCGCCGCATGTTGGAAAGCGCGGAATTACGCGAAACGCTGGGTCTGAATTGAAAATCCCTCGCGGGAAGTTGTCACAGTCGTACTCCTCGGGTGTCCAAGAGATCAACGGGGCGAGTGCTCCGATATCTCTAACCTAAGGAGTTGACTCATGACGCTCGAACTTCCCCACCCCATCGCCGCTTACTTCATCGCTGACCGGGGTAACGGCGAAGCCGTCGCCGACTGCTTCACCGAAAACGCCGTCGTGAAGGACGAAGGCCGCACCTATCACGGCCGGGCCGCCATCAGAAAATGGAGGGCGGATGTCGCGGCCAAGTTTCAATACACCGTCGATCCGTCTGCCTGCGAGCAAAAGGACGGCAAGTGCGTCGTCACCTGCGGGCTCGCCGGAAACTTCCCCGGAAGCCCCGTCACCCTTCGATTCTTCTTCGGGCTCAAGGCCGACAAGATCGCGTCGCTTGAGGTTATTCCGTAACTGATGGAGTCTGCCCGGGGCGGCGAATAGGGCTCACGCGCGCGAATCTCGACGTGTCCCATGCGCCTCCGTTCTCCCCATATAATCTCGCCGCCATGCAATCCAGCCGTCCATCGCCGCCCGCACCTCCTTGCGAGGTGACACTGCGCAAGGTCCAGCCAGCCGACCTGCCCGCAATCTTCGCCTTTGAGTGCGATCCCGCCTGGCGCGCGATGGCGATGGTCAAGCCGCGAAGCGAGGAGGCATTCAAGGACGTCTGGGCCAAAATCTTCCACGACTGGGCGGCCGGTGACACGACTGTCGTGCAGAGGGCGATCCTCGCCGACGGCGAGCTGTGCGGATCGATCGGCTGTCTCCAGCGGGGTGGCCGGTGCACCGTCGGCTACGGCCTGGGGCAGGCCTGGTGGGGCAGGGGGATCGCGTCCCGCGCCCTCGCGCTGCTGCTCGCGGAGGTGTCGCAGCGCCCCCTCTACGCGACGACCGCCGCGACGAATGCAGCATCGATCCGCGTCCTGACCAAATTCGGCTTCGTGATCAAGGAAAGGCGCACCGCACCAGAAACCGAGCGCTGCCTGCCGCGCGAAGAGCTGAGCTTCATACTCGCCTGAAGCGCCCAACCGCCCGGCGCACTGACTTATCCCGCGCTGTCCCCCATAGCGGCTTGCCGGCTTGCCCATGGAGCGCAGCGAAGTGGGTTCGCGACGGCCCACCAGAAATCTGTTTCGGTCGCCACCCCATCGTACGTGTGAGACCAATCCCGCCCCGCACGCGCCCATCAGGGTAGCATGGGCCTCCGGCCCGTGCGTATCAAACAATCGTATGCGAACAACCCCGCGATGCCCCCAATGTCTCACCGTCCAAGGGGTCGGCTTTAGCCGACCAGCGTTTGCCGCCAGTTTCAACTGGTGGGCAGCGGCCCACACCCGCCTATGTTTTTCTTCCCTCCCCCAGCCGGCTTCAGCCGGGCTTGCAGAGAACCAGCCCCTCCCGCGCGAACACGGAGCAAGAATCTATTATGCAATGCGTAAACCCACACCCATCCCGCGCCCATACCAGCCCGAATCGCCGGCA
>CAZCGF010000221.1:0-6811 GCA_964498115.1 uncultured Planctomycetaceae bacterium
GCGTTTCTGTTTACAGGCGGCAGTCGTGCCGCTTACTCTTCGGCGTTCTCGTTCAATTCTCTCGTCATGTCCGCTTCAAGCTTCGGATTCTTCATCCCCGCCGCCCGCGCTCGCTCGATCGCCTCCGCAGTAGGGCACTTGTCGGTCTTGCCGAGATAGAGCCCGTAGGCTGCCCCGGCCCGGCTCGCCCCCGCGCAGTGCATCAGCACCGGCTCGCCGCCAGCCTGCTCCATCGCCTCAAGCACCGCCGACGCCTGCGCGTCGGTGAACTTGTCGCTCTCCATCGGTATGTTGATGTATCGCAGCCCCAGCGCCCGGGCAGCGGCCTCTTCCTCCGCCGTGCCCTCCTTCGGCTGTCGCAGGTCGATCACGGTCTTGACCCCGCGTCGCTTCAATTCTTCCAGGCCCTCCGGCGTCGGGGTTCCCGAGATGTAAATGTCGCCGTCGCGGCTCAGGTTCTTAACGCCCTGTACGTCAGCGACTCTCGCAGGCCCGGTTTGCGAGCAGCCCGCAACGAGGCCAACGCCAACGATGCACAGTCGAATGCCTCGGAAGTTCTCTCGCCATCTCATGTCCAGTCTCCCTGTCAATGTACCGTTCGCGTCAGCCTAGACTTTTTACTGTTTCCGTTTTTTCTTGGCCGAAGCCTTGGAGCCCCGCTTGCCGGTCGCGCGCTTCTTGGCGCTGCCGGCCTTCTTCATGGCGTCCAGCTCGGCACGCATCGCCGACAGCTCCTCCTGCATCCGGGCTGAGGTGACCGCGCTGCGCGTCTCCGAATCACCGTTCGGCTCACCCTGGGTCGATTTCGATCTCGTCGCGCCGCCGCCCGCGTCAGGTATCAGCATCCGCACCCAGTCAAACGGCGCCGTCGGCGATAGGGGGCTGAAGCCCGACTTGGACAGAAAGCTGTCGAACTGCTGCCGCGATCGCGCGAATGCATCGACCGCCTGGGCGAAATACTGGTCGATAAACCGTCGCACCATCTGCTGGTTGCTCTGAATCGCCTGATGCAGGAGCGAAGCAGGGAAGAGGTCCAGCTTGGGCGGATCGTGCTCGAGGATGATCTGCGTCAGGACCACGTTGGTGATGTCCGTACCGGTCTTGGAGTCGTGCACCACGATCCGGTCGCCGCCGAGCACGATATCGTACAGCTCGTTGAGCGTGACGTGGCGGCTCCGCGTCACGTCGTAAAAGCGGCGGTTGGGGTATTTCTTGATTTCGTAGACTTTGACGTCGCCTGGTTCAGCCGCCACGGGGGCACCTCCGTACTGCAATTGCAGCAGAAAAACGCGCTGTCGGTACCAGAGTCTCTAAAGAGGAGTCATAAACTATTATATAACAGTATGTTATAGATCCATAAAAAACTTGTGCAACTGCACAAATTTCTGTTGCGAACGGGCCGATCCTCCGATATACTTATATCAGAACAACTGGGGCAGCAACGATCGTTAGGAAAAGTTTTTTTGAGGAGTTCGCCATGACCGCTCAGACCGTCGAAAACGTCAAGAATCAGACCGAGACCATGTTCAAG
This sequence comes from uncultured Planctomycetaceae bacterium, assembly GCA_964498115.1. Classification (GTDB taxonomy): domain Bacteria; phylum Planctomycetota; class Phycisphaerae; order UBA1845; family UTPLA1; genus UTPLA1. The sequence goes on from CAZCGF010000221.1 coordinate 1,532, forward strand.
CAGGCCACCGACACTTTCAAGTCCGCCATGGATACCGGCGTCCGCTTCCAGCAGGATGCCTTCAAGTGCATGTCGGAAGTCATGGCCCGCGGCGAGTCATGCGACGACATCAAGCATCGCCTTGAGTCCGTCGCCACCGACTCGGTCAACCTGATCCGCAAGAACGCCGAACAGGCCCAGAAGGTCTTCGACGAGGGCTGCAAGAGCGGTCTCGAGGTCATCAAGAAGAGCCTCGACAGCGGCAATGGTAACGGCCCCAAGGATGCCGTCACTTACACCCGCGACGTCTGGCAGAACGCCTTTGATTCGATGCGATGCAACCTGGACACGGCGAGCCGAGCCAGCGCCCAGTGCATCGAGAATTGGTCCAGCTTCTTCGGTAAGTCGATGAGCTTCGGCGAGAAGAAGGCGACCAAGTAGTACTCCACCCTTCGAGGCTCGGCGGCCTGCTTCCACCCAGGCAGCCGCCGAGCTCGAAACTTTACAAGACACCGGCATTGCTGCTTGACACCGTCGCTTGCCCCACGAGACTTGCAACATGACGAAACAGGCGACAATTCGACACCACCACATCGATGCCGGTGTTAAACTCGACAAGGCCGCGGAGGGGCAGATTGCTCCCGCGGCCTTTCTTTTTCCGCCGACGTCCTCGTCCGACCGCGGGTGCCATCACCGGTGACGCGCCGGCCGTCGGATACGAGGACACCGGCAACCGGTGAAAGCGATAGTCATGAACGACAACAACTCCAGTCAGGCTGCCATGGACCCACTCTCCCAATTCTGGACTGACATGTTCGCTCGGATGAATGTCCCGCAGACAGGGGCCGGCGCGGGCCCCTCCCTCTCGCAGGACAGTCAGAAGCAGATGCAGCGCATCTTCTTCGACGCCATGGCCAAGTACTTCGACGACTTCATGAGGTCCGAGCAGTTCCTCCAGATGATGAAGGAAACCATGGATCGATCCCTGGCCTTCAAGCAGCAGGTCGATTCCTTCCTCACCCAGCTCTATCGCGGCGCACAGATGCCGGCCAAGACCGATGTCGATGACATCTCCGGCCTGCTCCGCTCCATCGAGGCAAACGTCCTCGATCGCCTCGGTTCGTTGGAAACAAAAGTCGCAGCAGTGGAAGAAAAGCGGCGAACGGGCCGCGGCGCCGGGGCGAGCCGGGCGCAGCGCCCGCCTCGTCGCGGTAATATCAAGGCAGCCCGTGGCAAAAGCCCCAGGGGCAAGTCGGGCAAATAAAGGGCGAGCCGTTCGTCACGCACGAGCAGGCCTCGCGGATAATAAGAAATGACGACGACTCAATACAAAAACCCGTTCCTCGACATGATGCCGGCCTTCCCGGCGATGATGCCCTCCTTCGAAGAGATGAAGGAGAAAATGGCAGCCTTCCCGAAGGTCATGGAAGTCGCCCGCAATGTAAAAGTCGGCGCGACGCCCCACGAGGTCATCTACATCGAGGACAAGCTCAAAGTCCTCCATTACCAGTCCGACATCCCCAAGGCCCATCGAACACCGTTGATCCTCGTCTTCGCCCTCGTCAACCGGCCCTACATCCTCGACCTGCTCCCGCACAAGAGCGTCGTGCAGCAGTTCCTCAAGGCCGGCTTCGATGTTTACCTCATCGACTGGGGCGTCCCGACCGAGGCCGACAAGCACCTCACCCTCGAACACTACATCGAGCGGTATATGCACAACGTCGTCAAGCACGTCTGCGAGTACACCGGCGAAGAGAAGGCCTCTCTCCTCGGCTACTGCATGGGCGGCACGATGAGCGCCATGTACACCGCCCTCCACCCGGAGATGATCAAGAACTTCATCCTCATGGCCGCGCCGGTTGACTGGTCCGACCGTGAGGCGCTTCTCTGCGTCTGGAGCGATCCAAAGTGGTTCGATGTCGACAAAGTCATCGACGCCTGGGGAAATGCCCCGCCCGCCTGGCTCCAGGGCTCCTTCGCCATCCTCAAGCCCGTCTCAAACCTGATCGAGAAATACATTGGCTTCTACGAGCGGATGGACGACGAAAAGTTCCTCGAGGAGTTTTTCGCCATGGAGGCATGGGTCAACGACAACATCCCCCTGGCCGGCGAGACCTTCCGCCAGTTCGTCAAGGACTGCTTCCAGAAGAACCTCCTCGTCCAGAACAAGCTTCGCGTCGGCAAGAAGATCGTCGATCTTTCAAACATCACTTGTCCGATACTTAATCTGATGGCCACGGCCGATCATCTCGTCCCCTGCGGACAGAGCGCGCCGTTTAACGACCTCGTCGGCTCCAAGGATCGCAAGGCGATCAACTTCCCGGCGGGCCACATTGGTCTCTCGGTTGGCAGCAAGGCCCAGCGGGATCTTTGGCCGCAGGTTGCTCAGTGGTTGGCGGATCGCAGTGATCCGATCCAGCGTCCCACGGCGCGCAAGTCGAAGCGCCGGGGCAAGGCCTCCGGGGCCTGATGGAGAAATAGAGGTCGACATGAACTGGGGAGTGTCACCATGCAGTTCTACGGAAAAGTAGCAGTCATCACCGGCGCCGCCAGCGGCATTGGCCGCGCGACCAGCATCGCCATGACCGATCTCGGCATCGAGGCCATCGCCGCCGTCGATCGCAGCGCCGCCGTCGCCGACATGTGCGACACTTTCAACAAGGAAGTTGGTCGCCAGGTGCTCTTTCCCTACAGCGGCGACGTCACCAACGAAGAGTTCCGCCAGAGCGTCTTCGCGGATTTGCGACATCGCTTCGGCGCCGTCCACATCTGCGTCCCCGCCGCCGGAATCACCCGCGATCGTCTCGCCGTCAAGTTCCACAAGAATAACGGCAGCCGCGCAGACCTTTACCCGGTCAAGGACTTCGAGGAAGTCATCAGAATAAACCTCCTCGCCCCCATCTACTGGGCCATGGAGACCATCGCCACCGTCGCCGAGGATCGCGCTCGCAAGAACCTCGCCAAGTGGGAGCCCACCGAAGGCACCCAGGGCGGCGTCGTCTTCATCGGTTCCGTCTCGTCGCTCGGTAACAAGGGGCAGGTCTCTTACGCCACCGCCAAGGCCGGCCTCGTCGGCGCTCAGGCCACCCTCGCCAAGGAAGCCATCTTCTACGGCGTCCGCTGCAACATCATCCACCCCGGCTACACCGATACGCCGATGGTCCGCGCCCTGGGTGAAGACCTCATTCGTCAGGTGATCCTGCCGCAGACCCAGTTGCGTCGTCTGCTCCGCCCCGAGGAAGTCGCCGACGCCATCTGCTTCCTGCTGCGAAACTCCGCCGTCAGCGGATCGCTCTGGGTCGACGCCGGCTGGCACCCCGTCGCCTGACCGCCGCACACTGAGCAGCTCGCACGCCCGCTAAACCAAGCAGATCATTTGCGCCCTGCGGTCTCCGTCTCGATTTCAAACGCCACGATCAGCGCCTCATCTCCCGCGCCAGGCCCGATCTGCACCGCGCCCGAAGGGTCCGGATTGGAAAGGTGCGAATGAGAATTGTCGAAATGGCCGCGCACTGAAATCCGAGTCCCCTTGGCAAGCGTCAGCGGTGACGCCCGCTCATATCGAATCGGCCAGCGAAAATCGTACCGCTCGATCCCGAGTATCGACGACACGTCGCCCTCCGGCGTCGCCGCCTCGACCTCCATCGATCGCCCACGGGCTCGCATATACGGCATCACCGCGCGAATGCTTACCGCCGAAGTCAGAACGTGCTCCACGCGATGATCGAACGACGCACCCGGTTCGATGCGCGGGCTCGCGTCCGAAACAATCAAAGACCGCACCTCGCGCCGCGGCGGCCCAGCCGCAAACCGCATCGCCACCCGAAGCCGAGACCCCTTCGTCCGTCCCATCGGGCTCGCATACATATCAACAACCAGCAGCGATCCCCCCGGAAGCCGCCGACCGACCTCGCTCGGATACCGAATCATCCCGTCCGCCGGGCTAAACAAGCCGAGCAACTCAAGATGCACCGGCAACTCGGATTTTGCGGGAAGCCTGTCGCCCGGCGACATGATCCACACCAGCGCATGATGCACGCTGTCCCGCTCGATCGGCCGAAACTCAACCGCGCTGATCCACTCATCCTTTTCAATGTCCGTGGGAATCACAAACCTCGCGCTCTGCAGCGGACCATACTCCGGAAGCTCCATCGGCGGCGTCGTCAGCAAGACGTCCGGCTCCCCGATGGCCCAGGTCTGAGACAGCGCCGGGATCTTCGGCGACTCAGTCCGATTCCCCGCCGGCCGGTCCGACCCCAGCCACGCGAGCAGCGCATCCCGATCCGAGTCATCGAGCATGTGGTCGTCCACCCACGGACTCTCGTGCTTCCCATTCGCCGAAATGACGTGCCCCGGCGGCATCAGCCGATCGCGAACCACCGCCTCAATCATCGAGAAGCGGCCCTTCACCGAGGCCAGCGTCTCCAGCGAGAAAGGCGCGACCCCGCCTCGCCGATGGCACCCGACGCAGTTCTTAACAAGTATGTGGGCGATGTCCCCGTAATAGGTGAGATCGCTCGCAGGCCTCGACGTCGTCGGTGCCGGATCGAGAACACACCCCGGCGGCCACGACGCACTCACATCCGGCCGCTGCTTCTTGAGCACGGCGTCCAGCGCGTCGCGAAGATATGCATGACGAACGCGATCCAGCGCCCGCCCCACGCCGAATTGATCGTCAATCGCCCCGCGATAGACAAGGACGCGCGACGCATTGAGTACAAATACCTCCGTCGTCGTCCGCGCGAAAAGGGCATGTTGAATGTCGTGGCGCCGGTCCGCGACGTACGGCCCGTCGAATCCCTGCTCCCGGATCGCGTCCACCATGCCCTTGGCGCTCTCCGCATCCACGCAGTTGACATAGACAAACGCAATCCCGCGCTTCGCGTATTCGTCTTCGATTCCCGCCAGACGAGGTGAATATCGCACCGCCAGTGGGCAGTCCGTGCTCGTCATGCAGATGACGAGCCCCTTCCGGCCTGATAGCAGCTTGGAAAATGTGGTCGCGTCGCCCTTGAGTGGCTCGATCCGAAGGTCCGGCACGACCCGCCCAATGCCCAGCGACGCCGCATCCTCAACCGCCGACTGACGGCGAAGCGCGACATTTTCCTGGGCCCACGATGTGGAATGAACAGCGACAACCGCCGCAGCCGCGCCCACGAGCAACATGCCGCGGCCCAGGCTCACACCTTTACGCCCGGGCAGCACACCATCGCCGTTTGCTGATAAGTGGTTCGTCAATCTCACGATCGTCGCCGCCGCCCAAGCGATTCCGCGCGGCCGGTCTCGGCTATCAGTCGCCAC
>CAZCGF010000222.1:0-6810 GCA_964498115.1 uncultured Planctomycetaceae bacterium
AAGCTCTACACCGTCAGCGATTTGAACCGGATGGTCAAAGCCGCCATCAGCGCCGCACTGCCCGGCAGCGTCAGCGTCCTCGGCGAATTGTCCAACCTGTCCCGACCGTCCGGGGGACATATCTACTTCACACTGAAAGACGCAACCAGCGAAGTCCGCTGCGTCATGTGGCGTTCCGACGCGGCCCGGCTGCGCTTCACGCCCGAAGACGGCATGGAAGTCATCGTCACCGGCGAAGTCGATGTCTACGAGCCGCGCGGGCAATATCAACTCTACGCCCGCCGATTGGAGCCGCGCGGCGTCGGCGCCTTGGAGATCGCCTTTCGCCAGCTCAAGGAGCGGCTCGAGCGCGAGGGCCTCTTCGACCCGTCCCGCAAGCGCCCGATTCCCGCCGTGCCAAGGCGAATCGCCGTCATCACCAGCCCGACCGGCGCGGCCATTCGAGACATCCTTCAAACCATCGAGCGGCGTTACCCCTGCGTGTCGATCTACGTCTTCCCCGTCAAAGTGCAGGGCGACGGCGCGAAGGAAGAAATCGCCGACGCCATCGCGCGCGTGAATCATTCCAGCAAGCAGTTGGGCGGCATCGACGTCATGATCGTCGGTCGCGGCGGCGGCTCCCTCGAAGACCTGTGGGCCTTCAACGAGGAACTCGTCGCTCGCGCCATCTTCAACAGCGAGATTCCGATCGTCAGCGCGGTCGGCCACGAGGTCGACTTCACCATCGCCGACTACGTCGCCGACCTCCGCGCAGCAACCCCGACCGCGGCGGCCGAACTCGTCGTCCCGCAATTAATCGACCTCGTCGCTGGGCTCGACACGCAAACCCACCGCCTGTCCCGCGCCGCCCTGCGCGCCGTGGAGTCTGCGACTTCGCGCTTGTCCATGCTGGAGCGCTGCGAGTGGTTCCGCGATCCCCTCGGCCGCATCGGTCATCGCCAGCAGCAACTGGACGAGGTCACCGGCCGCCTGCGCCTGGCGATGTCGCGCCGATTGTCCGCATGCAGCGCCGCCCTGCACGAATCGGAAATGAGACTCGCAAAGGTGCGGCCCGAGGTCCAGCTCGGCCGCCGCCGCGAACTGCTCGGCGAAATCGAGCACCGCCTCCGCTGGGCCCAGGGCCACTTCAACCTGAAACTCGAACGCCGACTCGCCGCCGTCGAATCCCGCCTTCGCGTTTCGTCGCCCATGCGCCTCATGCAGCAGGGCTCCATCGTCCTCGGCCATCTGACCGATCGCCTCATCCGTGGCCAGGAAGCTCGCTTGCGTGATTGCCAGCGCGGGCTCGACGCGCTCGAAGGCCGAATCCTCTCCGCAAGCTCCGAGGCCGTCCTCCGACGTGGCTACACCATCACCCGATCGGCCGACGGTCGCCTGATCCGAAGCCCCGACCAGACAGCCGCCGGCGAGCAGATTGTCACCCAAACGGCAGGCGGAGAAATCCGAAGTCGTGTAGAATCGTCCGACAACGAAAGTTAACCCGGCGGCACGAGAGCCTATGTCCAAGTCCGAACCCACATTCGAAGAAGCCATGAAGCGGCTGGAGACAATCGTCCAGGCCATCGAGCAGGGCAAGATCGGCCTCGAAGAGTCCATCAAGCAGTACGAAGAAGGCATGGCCCTGATCCGCCGCTGCCGTGGGGTCCTGTCGGACGCCGAGTTGAAGATTCAGCACCTCCAGGCCGCCGGCGCCGATGGTGCCGAGGTCGTGCCCGGCTCGTCGACCGCCAGGTAGCAGGACGCCGAATAGGGGGGCAAGTTGCCATCCGGGGGGCAATTGCTCATTTTTTTTGAAAGTTCAATTGGCTCAGAATCCCTCGTGCGTACCGCCGCAAAACGGCTAGGATGTATCGCGATATCTTCAGCCGTGACGGCAAATTGCTTCGGCCGGGCGGCTGATCTTGAGTTCGAGCATGGATACGGCAATCGCTGACGACGTCATCACATCGCTACGCACCACAGCATCCGAGGTTGACGCCGCGATGCGTCGATGGCTCGAAGGCCCGGCAGACACGCCGCTGAGGCTGCTCGAAGCGATGCGCTACAGCCTGGAAGCGGGGGGCAAGCGGCTGCGACCGGCCCTCGTCCTCTGGTCCGCCGAGCTTTGCGGTGGTTCGCCGAATGCGGCCATGCCCGCGGCACTCGCCGTCGAATGCGTCCACACCTTCAGCCTCATCCACGACGACCTTCCCGCCCTGGACAACGATGATCTTCGGCGGGGGCGTCCAACCAATCACAAAGCCTTCGGCGAAGCGACCGCCATCCTCGCCGGTGACGGCTTACTGGCACTGGCGTTTGAGATTCTCGCCACCGACACGCGCGACCCCGCCTCGGCCGTCGCCATGGTCCGCGAGCTCTCCGCCGCCACCGGCTGGCGCGGCATGATCGGCGGTGAGGCCGCCGACATCGAAGGCGAAAAACAGCCGCCGTCCGTCGAAGTCGTCGAGCGCATCCATGCCGCAAAGACCGCACGACTCATCGAGGCCTCCTGCCGCATGGGCGCCATCGCCGCAAAGGCCGATTCCCGCTCGCAGGAAGCCCTGGTCCGATATGGCCGCCACCTCGGCCTCGCCTTCCAGGCGGCCGACGATCTGCTCGACGAAACCGGGGCTGTCGAGTCCCTGGGCAAGCCGGTACGCCGCGACCATCAAAACGGCAAACAAACTTACCCACGAGTCGTAGGAGTAGAGGCCAGTCGCCGCCTCGCGGAAGATCTGACGCAAAAGGCGATTGATTCACTGGAACCATTCGGCGAGCACGCCGCAAAGCTGGTCGCGCTCGCCCGATACGTAGTGGCAAGGGAGTGCTGACGTAGCGAAGGACAGCCTGACGAGTGACAGGCCGTCCGCAACGATGGAGCATGGAACGACGGGAATGAATAACATCCTACCCACACTGAGTTCGCCCGATGCGCTGCGGGCATTTTCGCAGGCCGAGCTTCTTCAACTGGCGACCGAGATTCGCGAGCGGATCATCCAGGTCGTCGGCAAGAATGGAGGTCACCTCGCCAGCAACCTCGGCGTCGTCGAACTGACAATGGCCTTGCACCACGTCTTCGACTTCAAGCACGATCGCCTGCTCTGGGATGTCGGCCACCAGGCCTACGTCCACAAGCTGCTCACCGGACGCCAGGCCAGGTTCGACACCCTGCGCAAGGCAGGCGGCATCAGCGGCTTCCCGAACACGGACGAAAGCGAATACGACCTCTTCAACGTCGGCCACGCCGGCACCGCCATTGCCACCGCCGTCGGCATGGCCCGCGGCGCTTCATTGATGAGCGATGACCGCCGCGTCGTCGCGGTCGTCGGTGATGCCAGCATCTTCAACGGCGTCGCCTTTGAAGGGCTCAATCAGGCCGGCACCCTCCGCCGTCAACTGCTCGTCGTGCTCAATGACAATTCGATGGGCATTGCCCCCACCCAGGGCGGCATGGCCGAGTACCTCGCCAAGTTCCGCGTCAGCACCGTTTACGAAGACCTCAAGCGCGGCGTGAAGCGCTACCTGCCGAGCGTCCCGCTCATCGGCAAGCCCGCCTTCCAGGCGCTCGATCATTTGAAAGAGGGCCTCAAGGCGACGGTTTCGCCGCATCAGATATTCGAGCAGTTGGGCTTTATCTACGTCGGCCCGACCGACGGCCACGATCTCGAGCATCTCATCGAGCTGCTCGGCGTCCTCAAGGACGTTCAGCACCCTGTCCTGCTCCACGTTCACACGCAAAAGGGCAAGGGCGCCGAATGGGCCCTCGCCGAGCCCACCAAGTTCCACAGCCCCAAGCCCTTCAAGGTCGAAGGCTGCCGCGTCGAGATCCAAAAGGGCGGCGTCAGCTATACCTCCGCCTTCGCCGATGCCCTCATCAAGGTCGCCCGCGAGGATGCGCGCGTCTTCGCCCTCACCGCGGCCATGCCCGACGGCACCGGTTTGAACAAGTTTCAGGAGCAGATACCCGAGCGCTATTTGGACGGCGGCATCGCCGAAAGCGCCACCGTCGACATCGCCGCCGGCATGTGCAAGGCAGGCATGCGCCCCGTCACCGCGATCTACTCCACCTTCCTCCAGCGCGCCTTCGATCAGATCTTCCAGGAAGTCGTCCTGCAGGGGCTCCCCGTCATCTTCGCCCTCGATCGCGCAGGCCTCGTCGGCGGTGACGGCCCGGTCCATCACGGTTTCGCCGACATCGCCTACCTCCGCGTCTTCCCCAAGATGGTCCTGATGGCCCCGGCCGACGCCGCGGAGATCGAGGCCGCCCTTCGCTTTGCCTTGTCGCAGGATGCCCCCGCGGCCATCCGCTATCCGCGCGACACCATTCCCGAGCCGCTCTTCACCGACGGCCAGACGCCCGCGTTCAAGCTCGGCCGCTCCGTCACGCTGCGCGAAGGCGACGATGCCGTGATATTGGCATACGGCTCCACCTGCCGCGCCGCCTTGGATGCGGCTGAGGTGCTCTCGGTCGACGGCATCGAGACGCGCGTCGTCAACGCACGCTTCGCCAAGCCCGTCGACCAGGAGATGGTCGGTTCGGCCCTGACCCTCGGCGTCCCGGTCCTGACGGTCGAAGATCATTCCGTCAGCGGCGGCTTCGGTTCAGCCGTCCTGGAGACCGCCCGCGACCTCGGCCTCGCCGCCGACAAGGTGATCATCCTCGGCATGCCCGCCGACCGCTTCGTGGCCCACGGCTCCCGCATCGGCCAGCTCGCCGAGTGCGGCATCGACGCCGCCGGCATCGCCGCCTCCGTCCGCGAAGCGCTGGGCGCGCCCAAGACAAGCGTCTCCGACGCCGCCCTCCAACGCGCCCGCGACCTGGCATATGTCCCCACCGCTGATGAGACGTAATTCAGAATCCAATCAAGCAGGCACGATCCAGGGCGACGGCCCTTTCATTGAAGCAACCCGGAGGTCCACAGTGCGACCGTCCAGACTTCTGACATTGCTGACGGCCCATCTGTTTGCCTGTTGGCTCGCAATGGGCTGTGCCGCACCAAGCCGCCAGCCCCTCGTCCAGGAAGGAAGAGTGGCAGTCCAGGGCGGAGAAGTCTGGTACCGCATCGTCGGTGCCGACAAACCCGGTGTCCCGCTTCTCATCCTGCACGGTGGACCCGGTGTGCCGCATGATTACCTCGTCCCACTTGAGGCGCTCGCCGACAGGCGCCCCGTCGTCTTTTACGACCAGCTTGGATGCGGCAACGCGGCGCGGCCGACGGATCAGTCGCTCTGGACGATCGATCGCTACGTTGACGAATTGGACAAGCTCCGCGCGACCTTGAAGTTGGACCGCGTGCACATCCTCGGCCATTCCTGGGGGACGGTCCTTGCCGTCGAGTACATGTTGCAGCGACGACCGCCCGGTGTCGTAAGCCTGACCCTCGCGGGCCCGGCGCTCAGCATGGAGCGCTGGATCGCCGACCAGCGCGTCTGGATTCTGGAACTTCCCAAAGAGGTGCAGTCCACGATTTCTGCGGCGGAAGCGGCCGGCCGGTTTGAATCGCCCGATTACCAGGCTGCGGTCACCGCTTTCTACGCACGCCACATTTGCCGGGTTGATCCGTGGCCGGACTACGTGCAGCGCGCCCTTTCGCCCGAGAAGTTCGGACAACAGGTTTACACGTACATGTGGGGCCCAAGCGAATTCACCGCCACCGGTACTCTCAGGAACTACGAGTGCGTGGACAGGCTGCCGGAAATCAAATCGCCGACGTTCTTTGTCTGCGGCCGCTACGACGAGGCAACGCCCGCCGCCACCGAGTACTATCACCGCAACCTGCCGGGCTCCGAGTTCGCCGTCATCGAAAGGGCCTCGCACCTGTGCTGGGTGGAGCAGCCCGCCGCGTTCATGCAGGTCGTATCCGAGTTCCTCCGTAAGTCCGAATCCAGCCCGCAGGCGAATCACAGGTAACCGCCCGCTGGTGCGAGATTCCTTTCTCGCACTCACTAGAAATGCGAATCCAGTCCCAAGTCTTGCTTGACCCGGTCGCCAATCCCATCTCATGATCAATCAGATGATCGAGTTTCCTCGTTCCCAGCGCAAAGAATGATCAATTATTCATGAGTAGTTATCAATCCACCCCAGTCGGTGTCGCGTGAAATATAATGTACTATGCAATGAGCACTACTACTTTAGCCCAATTCCTTGCAACCGATATCGATGGTGCATTTCGCTTTGCGCGTCACCTGCAGCATGCGAGTAATCCACCAAGTCTACTATTCCTTGAAGAATTAAGTCGTGCTTTGCCGCAATTTGCATTCGGTCTGTGCCATGACGAAGGAAGCACAAACTGGGCTCACCTTGTCGCCGGCCTCATGATCGCGGCAGACTGGGATCCCGATGGATTCGCCGGCGTTGCGGCTCCGTTCCTCACCAGTGAGGGGACCGCGGTATGGACCGCAGCGCACGGGCTTTTGATGGCAGTCACGCGATTGGACCAACGCACCTATGACTTAATTGTTGGCTTTGCGCGCAAGTGTCCGGGCAATTGCGATCAATTGCTCGCGCAATTGCGGACCCGAATCAAACCGTAGTACCGATTGACGCGTTAAACAGACCGCATGGTTGGGGGATAAAGAGGAACTCTGGCGAGACGCTACTCTACTTCAATTCTCAAGTTGTTTTTCAGACTCCGCCCCCATCAGGCCGTTTCAACGGCCTTCCCCGAAGGGCAATTAGGCCGGGGCTTGAGCCCCGGTCATAAAAGGAGCCCATCGCCTCTATATCACCCCACTCTCCCACCCCCCGTCGGTGCCGCTCCTCGTAAATCTTCGACTCATCACAAACGCGGCATCGACGGGGGGTGGGAGAGTGCTTCCTGAGCATCCGCC
>CAZCGF010000223.1:0-222 GCA_964498115.1 uncultured Planctomycetaceae bacterium
CGTTCCGATGGTGATGAGAAAAAGGAGCGTGGCAAGCCAGAACCAGATCCCGAAGATTGGCCTGTTTTGCGTCACTGGTTTTCTCCCGCTAAGAAACGCAATGCGGGCAAATCGTTCAGGACACGGGATGCTGAATCGTCAAAAGCTTAAACCTCGCAGAAACAAATCGACGAGCAGTAGTCTTGATGGGTACGTGAATCCCTATTGCGACAGCGTATCGTC
>CAZCGF010000223.1:232-6719 GCA_964498115.1 uncultured Planctomycetaceae bacterium
GGGCGTTTGCCGCGATAGATTTTGTAACGGGCGAGCAAGGAATATGACTCTTGTTCTTTGCGGGATTCTACGGACGAGGGTCCCCGCCCTCATCGTCCTCGTCATCTTCATCATCCGCGTACTTCCACGCATCCGCCTCGTCCACGTCGTCGATCTCGTGTTCCATCTGCCGGAACATCTTTTCCTGAAGCGGCTGGATGCGCTTGTACATGGCCAGTGTCGCCTCGTAGGCACTGACCATCCGGTCGAGCTTCTGCGACACCTCCGTCAGCCGCAGCATCTGCCATTTCACCAGGCACTCCGGCTCCTTGATCGTGCCGAAGGGGTCGCATGTGAATTTCATCTGCCCGTCGGGCCCGCGGGAGAAGTGCTCGCAGTCGGAACATTGAATCATGTCGATTCGCCCCTTTCGGAGAAAATGCCGCGAAGTGCCATCCTGTCGGGCCTTTGACGAGCACGGTCAGGAGCAGGCGCCCACCCCCTTCCGATCCACCTAAGGATATCCTCAACCGGCGGAATCGGCACGTTTTGCCGGTTTTTTGAGGGTCGGCGCGGCGTGCCGGGGCCCTGGCGCTGGTCGAAGCACCCGATGAAACGTAAAACCACGGCGATAATCCGCAATCCGGGCCCGTTCTCGACACATTAAGTCTTTAGAATACGGGGATATGCACGAGCCGAGAACGAGCCAGGGTCAGGATCGCTCGCGGCCCGAGCGCGATAGCGCTCGGGACCGATTTACCTCGTATTATTGCGAATCGTTCCGAGTGCTTTGGTTCACGGCCGTCGGTATCGTGGGGGATCGGTCGCTGGCCGAAGATGTCGTCCAGGAAGCGGCGATCATCGGTCTCGAAAAGTTTTCCCAGTTTCAGGACGGCACCAGCTTCCCGGCCTGGATGGGTCAAATCGTGCGTCACGTCGCATTGAACAGCATGAGAAAGGAACACCGCCGACGCACGAGTCCCCTGGATTCCGACGGTGAGGTTCAATCACCGATCGGCAGTTCCAAGAACCAGCCCAACGCGAGCGACCCGGCCGCCGACCGGCAGCGGCTCGAGAGCGCTCAGCGCGGTGAACTCGCGCCCGACCAGGGAGATTTTGACGATCGCGTGGTCCACGCATTAGGCGAACTGACCCCCGCCGCCCGGGCATGTCTGCTGCTGCGGACGGTCGAACAAATGGAATACCGGGAAATCTCAGGAATCCTGGGAATCCCCGAGGGCACGGCGATGAGCCACGTTCATCGCAGTCGTCAAATGCTCCGAGCCAGCCTGGGTAAGGTCAGCCGACCAGGAACGACCGCAGCCAATCCCGACGGCATGCCTCGTGCAACGAGTGAGGAAGCATGAGCGAGCAGGACAAGAAGAAACAGATCGCGAAATGGGTCAACGCCCATGCCGACGGCCTGCTGACGCCGGAGCAGCAAGCGCAGTTCGACCGCGCGCTCGCGTCCAACGCCTACCTCCGCAACGAGGTCGCCAAGCAGGCTCGCATCGATGAAGCACTCAAGCGCCAATTCGCCGCCCCTTCCGCGGACGAGGTCCTGCGCCGGGCACTCGGTGAAGAAAAGTCCGCGCCGCAGGAAAAGAAAGCAAAGAAGCCGAAGACGCCAAAGGCGCCTCGCCGCGATTGGTCGCCGATCGCGAAGTATGCGTCGCTCGCCGCCGCGGTTCTGCTCATGGCTGGAGGCGGATGGTGGTTTTGGCTCTACCAGCCGGACATCGGCGGCCAGACTCAGGTCGCCCAGTCGTCGGGTACGCCATCCGGTCCCCAGTCGCGCGACCTGAAAGGCGTCTATGACGAGACGGTCGCCTCGGGCTTCACGCCCAAGTGGGTCTGCAAGACGGACAAGCAGTTCTTCCTGACGACCTACAACCGCTTCGGCCGGGGGCTCTTGCTCGCCACCATGCCGCCGGACATCAAGGCCCTGGGCTGGTCTTACGGCGTGGCCATCTCTCCCAAGACGGCTTATCTCCTTGCCGACGTGCGAGGCCACAAGACGATCGTGTTCATTGACGATGCCGCCTACGACGGCAAACAGCGGCCCCCGACCGACTGCGCTCTCTATATGCATTACCGACGAATCGACGACCTCATCCTCTACGAGATCTCCGACCTCGATCAGCCCGCCCTGCTCGAATATTTCTACTCCAAAGACATTCCCGACGAGTGGAAATCCTCGGCCCTTCGCCCTTGAAAACCCCTCGTTTCAGCGTCCGCCAACCCCCAAAACTCGTGCTTGACAATTCGGTCTGGCTCGTTTCCCATTATTCTCCAGTTTGAGGGCTATGCAGGCGATCCTTCTTCGGAGCATCCTTCCTATTGACCCGGCCGCTCGGCCGACGGATTCCCTGAGATATTTTCGCGGCAGCCGCTCTTAGCCTGAGGCCAAACCCATGGAATACACTGACAAAACCCTGATCTGTGTCGATTGTGAAGGAGAGTTCATCCACTCGGCCGATGATCAGGCCCGATACGCCGAGCGCGGGTTCACCAATGAGCCCAAGCGCTGCCGGCCCTGTCGGGAAAAGCGGAAGAAGATGGGTGGCGGCGGAGGCGGGGGCGGCCATCGTGGCGGCGGTGGAGGCCGAGGCGGTTTCGGCGGCGGAGGCGGCATGCGCTCCGGTCCCCGCGAGCTGTTCAAGGCGACCTGCTCGGAATGCGGCGTCGAGACCGAAGTGCCCTTCCAGCCCAAAGAGGGACGGCCGGTCTATTGCCGCGACTGCTATCGCTCGAAGAAGCCCGGCGGCCCGTCAGACGGCCCTCGCCACGCTGAATTCGACTGAGAATCAATCTGAACTAATCGGTTTGATCTGACATTGCCGGCTTGGCCGCGCGAAGGGCTATCGGTGCGCGCCCTCGGCGATCGCATATCTCACGCGAAGACACGCGGCGAGCAGCGCCTCCAACTCACTGAGCGGATAGACCGTCGCCGGGTCGGACTTCGCCTCGTCCGGCCGGTCATGCACTTCAAGGAAAAGCGCATCGGCGCCCGCGGCCATCGCGGTCTTCGCGAGCAGCGGCACATACTGCCGCAGGCCGCCGGACTGATGCCCCTGCCCGCCGGGAATCTGGCAACTGTGCGTCGCGTCAAAGATGACGGGGGAGAAGGCCTGCATGATGGGGATGCAGGTGAAGTCGTTCACCAGTCGGCCATAGCCGAAGAACGTGCCCCGGTCGGTGAGCAGCACGCGGTCATTCCCCTCGGCGCGGACCTTGGCAACCGCCTGCCCCATCTGGTCCGGGGCCATGAATTGGCCCTTCTTAATGTTCACGGCACGATGCGTTCGCGCGGCGGAGACGATAAGATCGGTCTGCCGGCAAAGGAACGCGGGGATCTGAAGGATGTCGGCCACCTCGGCGGCCGGCGCTGCCTGATCCGCGGTGTGGATGTCGGTGACGATCGGCACGCCGATCCGGTTCTTCACTTCAGCCAGCGTGCGCAGGCCCTCTTCGATGCCCGGTCCGCGGAACCCGCTGGCGCTGGTGCGATTGGCCTTGTCGAAGCTGCACTTGAAGACGTAGTGGATGCCGAGTTTTTTGCAAATGGCGGCCACCTTGTCGGCGACCATCAGGCAATGTTCGGTCGATTCGATGATGCAGGGCCCGGCGAGCAGCGCAAGCGGCTGGCCGCGACCGATCTTGAAGGAACCAACTTCTACTTCCGGAGGCGTCATCGGGGTCTCGACTTTTTTTGTGTACCTGAAAAGTACCGCGACATCATCCTAGTCGGATCGAATAAGCCGGGAAAGGTTTGCTAAATCATCGGCGGCCGTTGCGGCTTGATCGATCCGTCGGGATTGTAATTGGCGATTTCCGGGGCCGACAGCCCGACCAGGTGGGATGCCTCGTTCAGGCAGGCGAGCGTGCTGACGCCGTCATGAAAGCGCAGCGCGGAGATCGTCGCATTATCGATGACATAGCGAAAACTCGGGCACGTCCCCTCGGCCAGCCAGCCGTGCACCAACCGGGAGATCGGGCTGCCGTGGCTCACGACGACCACCGCCGCATCGCTCTTGCCCCATCGGGCCTTTAGATAATCGGCGAACAAGCGCATCCGGTCGCCGAGCTCGTCCGACGATTCGTCGTGCGCCGGCCAGTCCCATGCGCCCTCGTAATCCGGACAGCGCTCCAGCGACGGATGGTTCTTCAAAATCTCGTCAAGCTCGCCGAGATCATTCTCGACGCGCTTGCCGCGCGGCAGGTGATAGCACTCGTGCAGTTCGGGACGGAGCCTGACTCGAACCTCCCCGCCGGCCGCGATGGGAATCGCCGTCGCCAGGCACCGCTCGAACGGGCTGCTGTAAACGGCCGCAACCTCGACGGCGGCCAGGCGGCGCGTGACTCGCTCGACCTGCTGCATACCAAGCGATGACAACGCCGGGTTGAGACTCTTACTCTCTCGGGCGTTGGTCAGCGACTCGGCATGGCGAACGAGATAAACAAGCATGACGACTCCGGCAAATCCCTAAGGCTGCGGCGAATCATAACCGGGCAGCCGCACGCCCACCGGCCACAACTTCCCCCCGAAATGGATTTGGGCCAAATGCCCCGAGGCGCCCGCGATAACGCAATTGCGGCGGACGCCGAAATAGTCGCACTTGCGGCCCCAATTCTCAGATATCGTACTGAGCCCGGGGATCGTGCCTTATTAGTGGCCCCCCCGCAGCAACTTTGACATGACCGGCACCGTGCACCTAAAATCCCCTGTTGCTTAGAGATAACGACATGGCCACTGACCCCGCGGCCCACTCTTACTGAACACCGCCTACATCGAGCAAAGCATTCATGGGCGATACCTCGCTTCCTTACCAAATCCTGTTGATCATGCACCTGTGCATCTGCCTGACGCTCGCGGTGTACGGCGTTCATCGCTATTGCCTGGTCTATCTTTACTACAAGTACAGTCGGAATACGCCGCGACAGACCGCCTGCTTTCTTCAAAGACCGCGCGTCACCATCCAACTGCCCATGTTCAATGAGCAGTTCGTCGCCCAGCGGGTCATCGAGGCCGCCTGCCGGATCGAGTATCCCCGTGACCGGCTCGAAATCCAGGTGCTCGACGACTCGACCGACGAGACCGTGGAGATCGCCCGATCGACCTGCGACCGAATGCGCGCCGCCGGCCACAACGTCGTGTTTCTTCACAGAAGCGACCGAACCGGTTTCAAAGCCGGCGCCCTGGCCGAGGGTCTCAAAGTCGCAACAGGCGAGTTCGTCCTCATCTTCGACGCCGATTTCCTCCCGCCGCACGACGTGCTCGATCACCTGATCGACCACTTTGTCGATTCAAAGGTCGGCATGGTTCAGGCCCGATGGGAACATCTCAATCGAGATCAGTCCCTGCTCACCAAGAGTCAGGCGATCTTTCTCGACGGCCATTTTGTCATCGAACACGCCGCGCGCAACCGTTCCGGGCGCTTCATGAGTTTCAACGGCACCGCCGGCATGTGGCGGAAGATCTGCATCGAAGAGGCCGGTGGCTGGCAGCATGACACGCTGACCGAAGACCTCGACCTCTCCTATCGGGCACAGATGAAGGGCTGGAAGTTCCTCTATCTGCCCGAGATCACCACGCCCGCCGAATTGCCGCCGGAGATGAACGCCTTCAAGAGCCAGCAGCACCGCTGGGCCAAGGGCGGGGCGCAGACCTGCCGCAAACTCCTGCCGAGCATCTTGAAATCGCGCCTGCCCTGGCGGATCAAGGTCGAGGCGTTCTTTCATCTGACGAGCTGGGTCAGCTATTTCCTCATTCTCCTGCTGACGCTGTCGCTCCTGCCGGCCCTTTATTTCAAGACCCATGTCTTCGCGGATAACGAGCTGATGCGGCTCGTCTTCGATATCTCGCTGGTGCTCATCGCCACCTGCTCGGCCAGCACCTTCTACGTCGCCAGCCAGCGCGAGGTCTTCCGCACCTGGGGCGAGAGCCTCAAGTACCTGCCGTTTCTGATGAGCCTCGGCGTCGGCGTGGCTTTGAACAATGCCCGGGCGGCGTTCGAGGGCTTTTTCGGCAAGTCGGGCGAGTTCGTCCGCACGCCGAAGTTCGGCGTCGCCGGCCAGAGCGGCAACGCGTGGCTGAAGCAAAGCGGCAAGCAGCGCCTCGACGCCAAGCGCATCCAGGCATGGTGCGAACTGGCCATGGGCCTCTACATGTCCGCCTGCGTGGCTTACACCGTCTATCAGAAGATGTGGGTCGGCCTCTTCTTCATGTGCCTCTTCACCGTCGGTTACCTCTACGTCGCCGGCCTCACATTCTGGGGTCAGTACCACGCCTCGCGACCGGTGCCGCAGAGCCCGGAGCAGGAACTGATTCCGAATCCGATTCCGCGAGCATAAGATGATGGGGCGTGCCGGGCGCACGATTGTTCTCGCATTGATTAGTCGCCTCATCTCTCCGAAGATTGTCCGACTACTGTCATGATCCTTGTTACCGGCTCATCTGGTCTTGTCGGGCGTGAGCTCGTCCGGCAGTTGCTCGACGCGAAGGAGG
>CAZCGF010000224.1:0-6507 GCA_964498115.1 uncultured Planctomycetaceae bacterium
CCACCAACCACTTAAAGATGTAGCCGGTCGGGTCTTCCACCAGCTTCCAGGGCATCATGACGATGCCGATGGCCCCGGTGATGTAACCGCCGACGCGGAAATTGATCTTCTTCGGCCAGACGTGGGCGAAGTCGTTTGCCGGACTCACCACGTTGGCGGCGATATTCGTTGCGAGCGTGGCGAGGCACAACGCAAACATCGCCAGAACCAACACGGCCTTGTTCTCAAATCGTGACAGTAGCACCACGGGGTCCCAAAGCGACTGGTCCTCGCCATAGATCACAAATGCCGCTGACGTGACGGCCACGCCAATGAACGAGTACAGCCCCATCGTGGTTGGAAGCCCGACAGCCTGTCCGACGACCTGATCGCGCTGCGAATAGGCATAGCGTGTGAAATCCGGGATGTTTAAGGACAGCGTGGCCCAGAAACCGACATTGGCGGTGAGCGCCGGGACGAAGAAGGTCCAGAACTGTCCCGCCTTCGGCTGACCGGCGGCGAACTGCGACGGCTGATCGAGCATCGCTCCGAACCCACCGGCCCGATTGTAGGCCCAGGCCAGTAAGCAAAGCCCAAGCACCAGGAGCAGCGGCGCCTTGATGTTCAGCAGGATGCGGATGGACTCGATGCCCTTGTAGATGACGAAGATGTTGATGCTCCAGAAAAACAGGAAGCATCCCAGCTCGGCAACATTGATCCCCAACGGCGTGTCGGACAGCGTCTTCCAGGAAGGGAAGAATTGCGCCAGGATCGTGAAGATCGCCCATCCGCCGATCCATGCCTGAATCCCGAACCACCCGCATGCCACGAGGGCTCGAAGCAGCGCCGGGATATTCGCGCCGAGGATGCCGAACGATGCCCGGCAGTAAACCGGAAATGGGATGCCGTACTTGGTGCCCGCGTGGGCATTGAGGACCATTGGAATGAGCACGATCACGTTTCCGGCGAAGACGGTCAGGACGGCCTGCCACCAGTTCATGCCCCCCGCGATCAGGCCCGATGCCAGCATGTAGGTCGGTACGCAGGCCGCCATGCTGATCCACAGGGCGGCGATGTCCTTCATTCCCCACTTGCGATCGGCCAGGCGCGTCGGGGCGAGGTCATCGTTGTGGTAGGCGGACTCAACCGGCGCATAGGTTAATTCGTGGATGCCGTTTGTGATCTGAACGGGGTTCAATGCGGCGACGGCTTCGGCTTGCGGCGGGCTCATCGGTTTACCTCTCGGCGGCAATATACCAGATGGCCGGGAAAACTCGACGTGCCCGGCAGGGTCGCATTCGGGAAGCTGAAGCGTGGTCGATTCCAATTGGAGAGGAGATTTCTAATCGGGAAGTTCGCGCCGTGCATTGCGGTTGCGTGTCGCTATACTCCCGCCGTTCGTACGTGCAGGGAAAGGCAGGGTTCACGCAGTGACCGTCTGGCTTTGGCTCGGTTTCATCGCCCTCATACTGGCGCTTCTCGCGCTGGATCTCGGTGTCCTCAACCGAAAGGAACACGTCATCGGCACGCGCGAGGCACTCGCGTGGACTGCGTTCTGGATCTTCCTGTCCCTCGTCTTCAACGGCGGCATCTATTACATGTACGAGCATCACTGGCTCGGCATCGGCCTTCACGCAGGCGGCGAGGAGTCCGGCGCGGATGCAGCGATGAAGTACTTCACCGGCTATGTTGTTGAAAAATCGCTCAGCCTCGACAACATTTTCGTGATCGCCCTGATCTTCAGGTACTTTGCCGTGCCGGGCGCATTTCAGCACCGGGTGCTCTTCTGGGGAATCCTCGGGGCGCTGATCCTGCGCGGGGCGATGATCGCCGTGGGAGCCGCGCTGATTCACCGCTTCCACTGGGTCATTTATGTCTTTGGGGCCCTGCTCATAGCCACGGCCGTCAAGATGCTCTTGAGCAAAGACGAAAAGATCGAGCCGGACCGTAACCCGTTCGTCCGGGTCGCGCGCCGTCTTTATCCGGTTACACCCGACTTCGAGGGGCGGCGATTCTTCTCGCACATTGACGGAAAAAAGGCGATCACCCCCCTCTTTCTTGTGCTGCTGGTTGTGGAGAGCACGGACGTCCTTTTCGCCGTCGACTCCATTCCGGCCATCTTCGCCATCACGACCGACCCGTTCATCGTCTTCACGTCGAACGTCTTTGCGATTCTCGGCCTTCGTTCACTCTACTTCGCACTGGCGAGCGTGATGGACAAGTTCAGGTATCTCAAAGTCAGTCTCATGCTCGTGCTTGTCTTCGTCGGTTCGAAAATGCTGCTCTCGGGGCACTACATCGTTCCCACGCAGATTTCTCTGGCGGTGATCTGCGGCGTCCTAACCACCGGCATCGTCACGTCGATGGTCGTTTCCGGACAACAGCAGCGCCGTCGAGCCCGATCATCGGGCGCATAAGGGCCGGCGATGCTCTATAAGACCGCTCGACGACTTGTCATTGGAGTGATCGGCGTCACGGTGCTGATCCTGAGCATCGTCGGCTACATCATGCCCATCATCCCGGGAATCCCTCTGACCATTCTGGGGCTCGCGATTCTGGGAACCGAATTCCTCTGGGCACGACACTTGCTTAAAAAAGTGCGCGCCACTGCGGAGGACTTCTTCGATCGCGTGAAGGGAAAGAGCAGACGGGGTGCCCCGCCGAAGAGCAGTGACGAATCAGGTCAGAAGGGCGTGTGAGCAAATCTTCGCGGAGAACTGAGCAAACCCTTCGTGCGCCATCTCCTCGATCCCCCTCGCAACGCACGAGGAGGATCAGAGGAGGGGCGCACTGATGATCCGGGGTTTAGTGTGAGAAGCCGCCGGGTCCGAATGCCGCGGCGCTGACAACGATGACTTGTGAGACGGCATCGCCAAATGCGTAGATCGCGTCGGTCAGGTGGCCATCCTCGTAGAAATCGTCATCGCAACCGGTTGAAATGACCGGCAGGGCTATGAGCATGAGTGAAAGCAGCAGTTTTTGAATTCTCGTTTTCATCGTGCGACCTCCTGTTCAAGACCGACCCTGTCCCAATGGGCCGGAGTGTTCAGTGCATAGGACACGGGCCGATCGCGTTGGTTAGCAGCCCGGACAGGTCTGATATGGCGGTTCGCCCTGCTGCCCCGATAAGCGGGCATTCACAGCAAACACGCCGAAAATGGGCCAACGATTTGATGGTGTTTGACTCAGGCGGTTTGACGGGCCTATTGTTGGTCGGGAGTGTTGGGGGAATCAGAATTCAACCCGCCGAGGTGGGTCGGGCCGAAGGAGCTCGAAACGCCTCGATGCATGACCAGTACGTCGCTTCCGACTCGTGGCGGATACGTGCCATTTGTGCTCGAAGCGCAGTCTCGGAAGCAGCCAGACCCCCCGCAAGGTTGGACGCCCAGTCCGGCCTTCAATGCCCCGCCGCGTTCGAGCGCCCAATCGATCGCGGCACCATCGCGCTGCGACCTCCGCAAACCGGATGCGCAGCGCGATATTTTTTTGGGAATTTCACTTCGGACATTGTCGGATTCGGACGCATACACTCAGGGTGCTCGAACGCCGCGAATGCATTCGTAAGGGCGCTTCCGAACCCGGTTATTGACAACCGGGCGGGGCCTCCCGATACTTTCGCGGCGCGCGAGGCAATGCCCCCATCGTCTAGAGGCCTAGGACACCGGCTTTTCATGCCGGCGACAGGGGTTCGAATCCCCTTGGGGGTGGTTTTTCACCCGAACTCTCCATGCCGATCCCTGCGCGGCCTTTGCGACCGCCTCGCCCTACCACCTTCGGGCGTGCCGGAGAAACGAATCCCCCGGTGCGATACAATTCCCGCACGTTCGCGGCGGACCGTTCATCCATCCATCACGGGAGAGGCGCAGTGTCGATTCTTAGTCAGGGTGATCAGGACTGGAAAGAGCGTCTGCGCATTGTCATGGAGATGATGTGCGAATTGAGCGTACAGACGGACCCGCAGGAGATGGTCCGCACCTACGGAGTCCGGGTCCGTCAGTTGATTCCCGCAGATCGGATGGTCTCGATGAGTCGGCGAGACCTTCAGGCCCCGTGGTATCGCATCACCCGAAGCAATCTGTGGAAAGAGCAACCGAACCCCTGGAAGCACGCCGATCAATTGCCGATTTTCGATCGCGGCGTACTTGGCGAGATGATCTACAGCGATACGCCCACGATCATCGACGACATCAAGTGCCCGCCGGACGATCCCGCGGCGGAATATTTCGTCGGGATGAGATCGCTTGTCGCCCTGCCGATCCTCGATGGCGGGCAAGGGCTCAACATGGTCGTGCTGATGCGCAAGGAGCCCGCCGCCTTCGATCGCGAGCAGCTTCCCGAACTGGTCTGGATGACCAATCTCTTCGGCCGTGCGACGCATAGCCTTGTGCTCCGCAATCAGGTGCAGGAGGCCTATGACGAAATCGACTTCGAGCTGAAGCAGGTCGAGGACATCCAGAAATCTCTGCTGCCGCCGGTCCTGCCGAAGATCGCCAATATGGAACTTGCCGCCTACTACCAGACATCCCACCGAGCCGGCGGCGATTATTACGATTTCTTTCCGCTTCCCGATGATCGTTGGGGCATCCTCATCGCCGACGTCAGCGGGCACGGCACGCCCGCCGCGGTCATGATGGCCATCACGCACAGCATCGCCCACACGCAACCCGGGGTCGCCACTCCGCCGAGCAAGATGCTGACCTATCTGAATTCGCAACTTGCCCGGCGCTACACTGGAAACTCCGGCAGCTTCGTGACCGCGTTCTATGCAATCTACGATCCGAAGTCGCGCGAGTTGGTCTATGCCTCGGCCGGTCACAACCCGCCGCGCCTCAAGCGCTGCGAGGATGGAAGCATGGCGTCTCTCGATGAGATCGGCGGCCTGCCGCTGGGCATTGTTCCTGAGGAATCCTATAAGGAGGCGACGCATCACCTTCGCCCGGGCGACCAGATCGTCTTCTACACCGATGGCGTCACCGAGGCACACAATCCTCGCGGCGAGATGTTTGGACTGGATCGACTCGACAAAGTTCTTGAAGACTGCCGCATCGGAGCGACATCGCTCATTGAGGCGGTCCTCACCGATTTGAATGCCTTCACGGCGGGCCACCCCGCTGATGACGATCGAACGCTGCTGGTCGCCAAGATTCACTGACGCGGCATTTCGGGCATCACGCTCGCAATTGGGAGCGTTGGTCATCGGCGTCTTTCTTGCTCCTGTTCCCGTTCGGTTGACGGTCTCGAATTGGCCCATTACGGTGCCTTTATCGTTTCGCCGAGAGAGCTTCCCATGGCACACCCATCCTGTCGTAAATGCGGCTCGCCACTACCTGAGGGCGCCACCCAATGCATGCAGTGCGGCACGGCCGTCACTGGCGGCCTGAGACTTACCCGCGTTCAGTGGCTCATCTGTGTTATCGCATCCATTGGGTTTGCGTTCGACATTTACGAATTGCTGATGCTGCCGCTGATTCTGGCGCCGGCCCTCAAGGACCTGATCGGCGTCGTGCCCGGCTCGCCGGAGTTCAACAACTGGCTCGGATGGCTGTTTTATCTGCCCGCTCTTTGCGGCGGCGTGTTTGGTCTGCTCGGCGGCTACCTGACCGATCGGCTGGGACGACGGCGCGTACTGGTCTGGAGCATCCTCATCTATGCGTTCAGCGCCTGCGCTGCGGGGTACAGCACCAATGTGTACATGCTGCTGGTCCTGCGGTGCACGACCTTCGTGGGCGTTTGCGTCGAGTTTGTCGCCGCGGTGGCGTGGCTTTCGGAAATGTTCCCCGACCCCAAGCAGCGCGAACGCGTTCTCGGCTGGACGCAGGCGTTCAGCTCCATCGGCGGTCTGCTTGTCGCGGGGGCGAACTATTTGGCCGTCCACTGGGGACCGGACCTGCCCGCGATTCACGGCGGCCACGAGGCGTGGCGCTATACGTTGATCTCCGGCGTGATTCCCGCCATTCCGCTTCTCATCATTCGTCCGTTCCTGCCTGAGTCCCCATCGTGGGCGAAGAAGAAGGCCGAGGGCACACTGAAGCGCCCAAGCTTCGCGGCCCTGTTTAGCCCGGAGCTGCGCCGCACCACGATCGTGACGACGCTGATGTTTGCGTGCAGCTATGGCGCGGCGTTCGGCGCGATTCAGCAGCTTCCGCAGATCGTTCCCGGCCTGCCGACGGTGAGCGAGCTGGCCAAGCCAGCGCAGCAGAAGATCATCGCAGGTGTCCAAAGCTGGCAGGAAGTCGGCGGGCTGGTCGGACGGTGTCTTCTTGCGTTTCTCGCCGTGCGAATTGTCAGCCGGCGGAGGTTGCTTCGCATCTTCCAGATTCCCGGCATCCTCATCGTGCCGTTTGTGTTTCTTGTGCCGGCCCAGAACAACCTGGACCTGCTCAAGTGGGGCATCGCGCTCGTCGGCATTCTCACCGTCGCGCAGTTCTCCTTCTGGGGCAACTACCTGCCGCGCATGTATCCGACGCACCTGCGCGGCACGGGCGAAGGTTTCGCAGCGAATGTCGGCGGTCGCATGATCGGCACCAG
>CAZCGF010000225.1:0-2313 GCA_964498115.1 uncultured Planctomycetaceae bacterium
GGCCGCCTCGGCGCTGGCGTATGGCGTCGCCACGCTCGGCCTGATCAACATTATTTACGGCGCCTTCTGCTGCCTCGCCCAGACCGACTTCAAGCGCCTCGTCGCCTACAGCTCCATCAGCCACATGGGCTACGTCGTCCTCGGCATCGCCATCATGACCAAGACCGGTTTTCAGGGGGCGATGTTCCAGGTATTGGCCCACGGCATCAGCAGCCCGATGTGCTTCTTCTTGGTCGGCATCATTTACGACCGCGCCCATCATCGCGATCTCAACCGATTCGGCGGCCTGTGGCTGGCCATGCCGCGATACGGCTCAATGGCCACCCTTGGCTTCTTCGCTTCGCTCGGCCTGCCGGCACTCTGCGGCTTCATCGGTGAAATCTGGGTGCTCCTCGGCACCTTCAACGCGCCCTTTCCCTGGGCCAAGCCCATGGCAGTCGTCGCCGCGTTCGGAGTCGTCCTCACCGCCGCTTACATCCTCTGGATGATCCAGCGCGTGTACCTCGGCAAGAAGAAGGAAGAGTACGCCGACTATCCCGATGCCACCGCCCGCGAAACAGCCATCCTCATTCCCATGGCCGTCCTCGCGATCTTTATGGGCATCCTGCCCAGCTACACCTTTGACCTGATGAACGGCACACTGGACAAGATGGTTGCCATCTTCAATATCTCCACCGCCGTCGCCCTGGGAGGCTGACTTGTTCATGTCCGAAGCACTTATGGCCAACATCTGGCTTCCCAACGGCGAAGAACTCGCGCGCCTCGCCCCGATCTGGAGCCTCGTCGGCACCATCGTCGCCGTACTGCTCGGAGCCCTGCTCGTCGGTCGAAATTGGCGCGTCGCCGGCGGCATCGCCTTCACAGGCGCCGTCGTCACCGCCTTCATCAGCTTTCGCCAGTTCGCCGTCGTGCCGTCCAATTGGTCCGGCTTCGCCCCTGACGACGCAGCCCCCATGCTCGTCGGTGATCAGTTCTCCAGCTTCTTCACATTTCTCGTCAGCGTCTTTCTCGCGATGGTCATTGGCATGTGGTTCCTGGGGCAGGACGCCGATCTGCCCGAGCGCGACGCCCGCCGCGCCGACGCCACTGAGTTCTTCGTCCTCCTCGTCGGCAGCGCCTTCGGCATGGCCATGATGGTCAGCACCACCAACCTGCTCATGATCATCCTCGCCATCGAAGCCGCCTCACTGCCCTCCTACGGCCTCGCCGGCTTCCGAAAGAAGAACAAGCTCGCCGCCGAAGCCTCACTCAAGTACATGCTCTTCGGCGCCGTCACCAGCGCCATCATGATCTACGGCACATCCCTCCTTTACGGCCACTACCACACGCTCGACCTCGCCGTCATCGGCCGCGAGATCCAGCGCGAAGGCCCCTCCGTCCTTATGGGTGTCTCGCTCTTCGCATTCATGGTCGGCGTCGCCTTCAAGGTCTCCGCCGTCCCGTTCCACTTCTGGTGCCCAGACGTCTTCGAAGGCGCTTCCATCGAAGTCACCACCTGGCTCAGCGTCGTCAGCAAGGCCGCGGGGCTCGGCCTCCTCCTCCGCATCATCACCGTCCTCACCGCCGGCCTCGAATCCGGCCAGGCCCTCCAGTACGTCACCATGGCCATTGCCATCATGGCGGCACTCACCTGCACATGGGGCAACTTCTCCGCCTTCCGCCAGACCAACATGAAACGCCTCCTGGCCTTCAGCTCCATCGCCCACGCCGGCTACATGCTCATGGCCGTCGCCATCATCTGGAAGCCCTCGGCCGACATGACCACCCACCCCGCCTTCAGCGCCGTCGTCGCCTACATCAGCGTCTACGCCCTGATGAACCTTTGCGCCTTCGGCATCATCGCCATGGTCTATTGGGCCACCGGCAGCGAGTCGATCGACGCCTTCAACGGCCTCGCCCGGCGAAATATTCTCCTCACCATCCTGATGGCCATCTGCCTCTTCAGCTTCGTCGGCCTCCCGCCGATGGGCGGCTTCATCACCAAGTGGTGGCTCCTCGCCGCCCTCTGGGAAGCCAAGCTCACATGGCTCATCTTCGTCGCCGTCTTCAACACAGTGATCAGTCTCTACTATTACGTCCGCGTCGCCGTCGCCATGGTCCTCCGCGATGACGGCCAGGCGCCCGTTCGCGCCCCGCTCGTCGGCCAGGTCGTCGCCCTCGCCTGCGCCGTCGGCATCCTTCTCACCGGCACCCTCTGGGCCGGCAATCTGAAAAAGTTCTCCGACAACCGCTCGCGCGACCTGTACGCCGTCACCAAGAGCGCGCCAACGCCCGCAGTCGCCGAGGCAGCAACCAACGAACCGTAACGCGCCA
>CAZCGF010000225.1:2413-6482 GCA_964498115.1 uncultured Planctomycetaceae bacterium
GCCGAGTACGGCAATCTCGTCCAGCGACTCGCTGAGGCCGACCCCTTCGTCACCTGGCCCGCCGCCGAGGACCGCGCCGAAGTCCGCCGTATGTGCGAGGACAGCAAGCGTCATCAGGGCGAACTGATTCAGGCCATCATCCGCCTCCGCGGCGCGCCCGTCCCGCCGACCTACGCGACAAGCGTCGGCGGCGTTCACTACCTCAAGCTGTCCTTCCTCATGCCCCAGGTCATCGCCGGCGTCCGCGATCTGGTGAAGCTTTACGAGCAGGCCGGCACCACCGGCGACCGCGAGGCCGACGCCCTCATCGCCCGAATCCTCGCAGATCACCAGCGCCACCTCGCCGGCCTCCAGCGCCTGCACTCCAACCTTCTCCAACCGGGCTGATTCCACTGGACTCCCCTCGCCCTTGAGTCGCGTCACCTTCGCTTGTAGCTTTTGCGCCTGAATGAATGTCATCGCCCACGGAATTGACCTGATCGAGTGCGACCGGATCGCCCACATCCTGCGCGATCACCCCGACCGGTTTCTCGACCGCATCCTCACCCCCGCCGAGCGCGCCTATTGTCAGCGAATGAAAAACCCCGTCCCCCACGTCGCCGGCCGCTTCGCCGCCAAGGAGGCTATTCTCAAGGTCCTCGGCACCGGCTGGCGCGGCCCTATCTCCTGGACCGACATCGAAGTCCTCAACGATCAGTCCGGCCGGCCCCACGTCACCCTCTCCGGCCCGACCGCGGAAATCGCCGCCAAACTCGGCATCGACCGGATACTCATCTCCATCACCCACACCGACAACTACGGCGCAGCCTCCGCCATCGGCCTTGGCTGAGTAAATCCTTCAGGGTAGCGGTCATTGATCGGGACAGGGCCACATGATGGGGTGGCTGGTTTCTTTCGACTATGGCGGCAAATTGCCTTGATATCCTTCGACCCACTCTCCCTAGCGCGACCGAATGCAGAATAACACTGTTCCGACAAGTCACTCATACCGAGCTCGACCGCTTTGTGCGAGCATTCGTAGGACGACGCAGAAAGAGTCCAATTCTTACGATGGCTAAAATCATCAGACCGGAGGGCTCGGGAATGATGGCTACCCATCCGGCGTGAATGCCGCTTGGATTGAATCCCCAACCGACGATGGTCTGGCCATCATCCGAAATTCCATTTGCGCTCACGAGTCGCCATCCGTTCAGGTTGAGGCCGAAATCGTTAGAAAGGACGTCCATAAGCGAGCGCATCCCGGTCGATTCACTCCAAATGAACGCTTCATAGTCATTTGAAGAATTTGCCTCGCCAACGACGATCGAACCATCCGCGGAAACACCATTTGCATAGCTATAGAATGAACCGCCAGGAAGGTCGCCAAGCCCTACCATTCCCGATTGCGAATCCCAACGAAATGCCTCTGTTCCGGATGCCGACGTGCCGAGCCCAACCACAAATGAACCATCTGCCGAGACGCCAAACGCCCCACTTCCGAAACCACCACCTGGAAGGTCTCCCAAGCCAACAAGTCCTTGAGTTGAGTTCCACCTGAACGCCTGCCCACCCGCAGTCGTCGTCCCCCAACCCACGACCGCTGCACCGTCGTTTGAAACGTCTAGCGCAATACTGAAGGTGCCGCCGCCGGAAAAATCGCCCAAGCTGACTATGCCGCTAGCCGCGGTCCATCGAAACGCAAGATTTCCTGAGGGAGTCGTTCTCTCTCCTACCACAACAGACCCATCGAAAGAGGCCCCATATGCTACGGTTGTACTTGAACCGCTTTGGGCTCCACCCAAACCCATCATGCCGGACCCTGTACTCCATCGAAATGCTTCGGTTCCGGCTGACGAAAAACTCTGTCCAACGATCACCGACCCGTCGCCGGAAACTCCGTTGGCAGCGCTGTTGAAGATCCCGCCGCTGAGGTCTCCTAGGCCGACCATGCCGTTCACGGAATCCCATCTGAAAGCTTCGTTTCCCGACGCCGACTGGCTCCGACCGACGACTACTGATCCGTCAGCGGAAACTCCGTTTGCGATGGTGTCAGACCCGCCGCCAGGTAAGTCGCCCAACCCCATAAAACTGGGGATCACAGCAACAGCGGTCGAGGTCGAACCCAGAAAGATCAGTACACAAAGAGTCCAGCTTCCCGCACTTGATTCACGCAGCGGTCGAACGACTTGCATATGCCCTCTCCAGTCATGGACCTAACAGGGCAATACTCCTGGCCCATGTAAAAATAGAATTGGTATGTGCCCGTTGCTTCTAGACTACAGAAATCGTCCATAAAACCCAACCGCTCAGCGATCGATTTGAATCATCCCACCGGATGGCAGTAGAGCTGGCGACGATTCGGAGACGGGGGCGGGGCGCGAATTTCGGGGCCAACTTGGACCGGGGTACAATACGAGGGTCCGTGTTACGCCAAATGGGAGGTTCTTCCGCTGGCGGGCATTCTGGCATAGGGGGGCAGTTCTCTCTATAATCCTCGCGGATTGAATGCAAAGGCCATCGGCCGCATGGGTTGGAGAAAATCGAAGGAACCGCCTTATGGTCGCCCCCGTTATGTCGTCCCGGCCCCCCAGGGGCAGTGCCCGGGGCTACTTCCAGAACATCTTCGACACCGTCCGCACGATTGCGATCGGAATGCGGATCACCCTGAAGTACTGCTTCGCAAGGACGATCACCCTCCAATATCCCGACATGGCCCCCGCGATTCAGCCGCGCTACCGTGGCTTCCACTGGTTCGAAGCGGAAAAGTGCATCGCCTGCGATCAGTGCGCCAAGGCCTGCCCGGTCGACTGCATCTACATCGAGAAGGGCGGCCCACGAAAGATCGATAAGGAAAGCGGTGTCGCGGTTGGCGGCGCGCTGGAGCGATACGCGATCGACTATTCCAAGTGCATGTTCTGTGCCCTGTGCTGCGACCCCTGCCCGACCGACTGCATTCACATGGGCGACAATCACGATCTATCCGCCTACACCCGCGAAGACATGATCGTGGAGTTCACCGACCTGGCGAAGGACGGCAAACAGACGCCCGAGCCCTATTGGATGCAGCAGGAGCGAATGCCCGATTGGGTCGCGGCAAAGAAGCAGCGCTGGGATGAGCGCGCCATGCCCGTTCGCGATGAAATGCTAAAAGCCCTGAAGCCGTCGTCGCCGACGAAGAAGCCTGAAAAGGCTGACAAAGCCGAGGCGGAAACGGAAAAAGCCTGAGGACCACCCGCCTGCCGCAAATAGCCGGCAGCGCATGGGTGCCAGTGGAGTTTGAATGATGTCCAGCGGACAGGATCTAGTCATCGGCCTGCTGCTCTTTACCGTGGCCGGCATCGCAATGTCGCTCGGAGCCCTCGTCTTCGGAAGCTTCGTGCGGACAAAGCTACCCCACCCGGAAAAGGGAGCCCCCTACGAGTGCGGCGAACCCACCATCGGAACAAGCTGGGTCCAGTTCGACCTCCGCTTCTACGTCGTCGCCCTCGTATTCCTGATCTTTGATATTGAAGTCGCCCTCTTCTACCCCTGGGCCGTCGTCTACGCCGAGTCGGGAGTCGCCGCCCTTTGGGACATGCTGTTCTTCTTCGGCGTCATCGTCGTCGGCTACCTCTACCTATGGCGCTTCGGCTATCTCGACTGGGTTCGGGCAACCGGCTTCTACGATGCCCGACCGGCACGCGACAAGGCGCGCGACGCCCTGGGCCGAGCGGCGCGGCAGTGGTCATAAATGTATTTCCTCCAAGAATGATGGAGGCGGTGATATGAGCTGGATTGAAAATCGTTTTGAAGAAGGATTGATCGTCACGTCTCTGGATTGGGCGATCAACTGGGGTCGTCGCTCGAGCATCTGGCCGATGACATTCGGCCTCGCCTGCTGCGCCATCGAGATGATGGCCGTCGGCGCAAGCCGCTTTGACCTCGATCGCTTCGGAGCCGGCGCCTTTCGGGCAACCCCGCGCCAGGCCGACCTGATGATCGTCGCCGGCACCGTCACCTTCAAAATGGCCAGCCGCGTCAAGCGACTCTACAACCAGATGCCCGAGCCCAAGTACGTCATCGCCATGGGCGCCTGCACCATCGGCGGCGG
>CAZCGF010000226.1:0-6473 GCA_964498115.1 uncultured Planctomycetaceae bacterium
ATGCCGCGCTGTACAGCAGCTGCATCGCCGGGGCGATCAGCGAAGAGGACTACCTGAGTGGGTTGAAAAACGCCGGGCTGGTCGATGTCGCCGTGCTCGAGCGGCAGGTGTACGAATCTCCGCAGATCGCAGCGCTGATTGGTTCGGAGCTGGGGTTGAACGCCGAAGCGGCGAGTATGGCACTTGCATCAGTCGGGAACATCGTGAGTACGATATTCTATGCGAAACGCGGTGTCAGAGGCGCAAGCTGATAGCGCTTGTGACCCTCATCCTATGGCTGCCGGTCGGCTTGGTAGCTGCCGATTCTCTGGTCCGCGTCGCTGACGATGATCGCATGAACGTTCGCCGACGCGTCCGCGATGAAATCAAACGCAACGTCGAGGAGTGGATCGCCTGCGCTTGACTGTCACACGATCTGCCACCGGGGTAGACCACCCCGGTTCGAATGGTCCAGGTAAACAGTCATGATGGATTGATGAGGAGTTTCAATTGCCCGCTTTGCTTTATGTGCTAATATTACCATATAACTATGAAGCTGAAGCCCAAACATTCGCAGGCTCGCTATCAGGCGCGAGCAAAGATTGCAAAGGCCCTGGCCCACCCGAGCCGGCTGATCATTCTCGAGGCTCTGGAGGACCGTGAAGTGTGCGTCTGCGATCTGACGGACCTTGTGGGGTCGGATCAATCCACGGTTTCAAAGCACCTGGCCCTCCTTAAGCAAGCCGGCCTCGTAGAAGACCGCAAGGAAGGCGTGATGGCTTACTATCGCGTCAAAGTCTGTTGCCTGGGCGGATTCTGGAAATGCCTTGAAGCGGTCTTATGCGAGAATCTGAAGACCCAACAGGCGGTGCTTCGATGAAGACCGGTTTTTTTTGACCCATTCATGGCTAAATGGCCATAATGGCATATAGATTGCCGGTGAAGGGCTGGGAAATGGTGACATGCCATGCTGACAAGACAAATCAAGATTTTCGCAGCCTTCGTCACGGTATTTCTAGTTGCATATTACCTGCCGCTGGCCAATCCCAAGGTCGAAGCCGCCATCGTTGAGGCCTTCAAACTGCTTCAGTGGTACGCGAGAAATCACACACTCGCCTGTGTCCTGCCTGCCCTGTTTATCGCGGGGGGAATCATCACGTTTCTATCCCAGGCAACCGTCATGCGCTATCTCGGACCCAAGTCGAACAAGGTCGCTGCCTACACGGTGGCGTCGGTCGCGGGCGTAGTCCTTGCGGTGTGTTCGTGCAGCGTGTTGCCGATGTTCGCCGGTATTTACCAGCTTGGTGCGGGCCTCGGTCCCGCGTCGGCGTTCCTCTATTCAGGTCCGGCGATCAACATCCTCGCGATCTTCCTGACGGCCCGCGTGCTTGGGTTTGATATCGGTTTGTGGCGAGCGATCGGCGCAATCGGATTTGCATTCGTTGTCGGCCTCGGCATGGCCGGGATCTTCCGCAAAGAGGAAAACAAGAAGCTCGAATCCGCCGCGTTGATGCCTGATCCGCCGGAAGCGAAGCGACGGGGTTGGCAGAGTGCGTTGCTGTTGACGTTCATGATCGCATTCCTGGTGTTTTCCGACTGGTTCAATCCTGGCGACGCGATCGTGAAGCGCATCGACGGCGGCGAAGTCCGCGGCGTCGTGCTCCAGGAGATGCATGATGAGGTCATGATCCAGGTACAGGAATCCACGGGCACGTTGCGGGCCGGCGAGAGGCTTACACTGCCAAAGTCTGAAATCGCAGAAATTGTCGAAGCCAAGAGTTGGGTCATGGACATTTATCACGTCCGCTGGCTGCTTGCCGGACTGTGCGGGCTGGCGGTCGCCGCCATGACCTGGCGATGGGTCGATCGCGGTGAGTTTAAGCTGTGGATGCAGAACACCTGGGACTTCGCCAAGCTGCTGATCCCGCTCTTGTTCGGCGGTGTGTTCATCGTCGGCTTCATTTCGGCGCTGCTGCCTGACAAGGAGATTGGAATGCTCGTCGGCGACAACGGGTTTCGGTCCAATCTCGTCGCGTCGCTGGTGGGCGCGCTCTTCTATTTCGCCACGCTGACGGAAGTACCCATCGTGCAGGCACTGATGGAACACGGC
Source organism: uncultured Planctomycetaceae bacterium (assembly GCA_964498115.1). GTDB lineage: Bacteria > Planctomycetota > Phycisphaerae > UBA1845 > UTPLA1 > UTPLA1. The sequence goes on from CAZCGF010000226.1 coordinate 2,090, forward strand.
ATGGCGCGCGGCCCGGCGCTGGCGCTGCTTCTGGCGGGTCCGGCGCTGTCGCTGCCGAACATGCTGGTGCTCGTGAGAGTGATGGGGGCGAAGAAAACGGCCGTATTCAGCGTCATCATTGTCGTTGTAGCGACCACCACGGGAATGATCTACGGGGGATTACAGGGCGGCGGTACAGAGACGATCGCCATCACGGGAGGAATGCCATGAAGATCGAAATCCTCGGAACAGGGTGCGCGAAATGCAACATGCTGGAAGCCGCGACGAAGTCCGCGGCCGACAAGCTCGGCCTCGCCTACGAGATCGCGCATGTCAAGGAGATTAACGAGATTGTCCAGCGGGGCGTCATGATGACACCGGCACTGGCGATCGACGGCCAAGTCAAGGCGAGCGGGCGAGTGCCGTCTTCCGACGAACTGATCAGGATTCTGAACGGGTCCAAGAAGACCGACTGACCGTCTGTCGGTCCAAGCTCAACGCGACGGATTGGAGCCAGCCATGAGAACCTATCTGACCGCGACGCTACTTTTGTTCGTGTCAGCGAGCGTCGTCTATTTCATCATCACCGAGACGCGCAGTTCTTCAGACCTGTCGGCGCCGAGTGGCGGCGCGATACAGACGGACCCTGCAGGCTTACCGCCACCGTCAACAAACTCCGAGCAAGTCGAGGAAACAAGGCCCGGGGTCGTTGTCTACTATTTTCACGGCAAGGCCCGTTGTAAGAAGTGTCTAGCCATGGAGCAATACACAAGAGAGGCCGTTGAGAGCATCACGACGAGTCACGAGGGCCGTGGCGCGGTGGCCTGGCGCGTCATAGACTACGACGATCCTGCTCATGAACACTTCGTCAATGATTTCGGTCTCACGTCAAGTTCGGTGGTTGTTGTGCGAACTTCCGAATCGGGGCCGGCCCCATTCAAGATTCTCGATAAGACTTGGGATCTTGTCTCTGACAAGGAGGCGTTCAAGGCCTACGTGGTCACTGAGACGCTCGCCCTGCGGGAGCCCGCTTCGTAATGACCGAATGGACGATCGTCATTGGTTCCGCGATCTGGCTGGGTCTGCTGACTTCAATCAGCCCCTGTCCTCTGGCAACAAACATTGCCGCGGTGTCGTTCATTGCCCGGCGAATCGAAAAGCCTCGTGCGGCGTTGTTTACCGGCCTACTCTACGCTTTGGGCCGCAGCGCCGTTTATGTGGCGATCGGGTCGCTGGTCGTCGCGAGCGTGCTGGCCGCGCCGTCGGTTTCCCATTGGCTCCAGAAATACATGAACAAGTTGCTCGGGCCTCTGCTGATCATCGTCGGCATGGTGCTGCTGAACTTGATAGTGCTCCCAACGGGCAACGGCGGAATCAGCGAGCGAATCGCTCGGCGGATGGAGAATCTGGGAATCTGGTCGGGCCTTGCGCTGGGGATCGTCTTTGCCCTATCGTTTTGCCCATCCTCGGCGGCGATCTTCTTTGGAAGCCTCATTCCACTTTCGTTGAAGGCCGAGTCTTCCCTGATTGTGCCAGCCGTGTATGGGGCGGGTACGGCGTTGCCGGTGATTGGATTCGCACTTTTGATTGCCGCAGGAAGCCAGAGGGTCGGTAAGGCATTCAACATCGTGGGCAGCATCGAGAACTGGGCGAGGCGAATTACCGGCGTCTTATTTATCTGCATCGGTATATACTTCTCTCTTCGGTATATCTTCAATTTAAACTAGTGGATTGCAGGAAAGACGATAGACTCGGATACTTCGAAGCACGCTTGTTGTTTGGGCATGGCCTGGGATTACTTCATGAAGCAAGAGCATGACATCCGTCGACTAAGCGTCTTTGAGCGGTACCTCACCCTCTGGGTCGGGCTGTGCATGGCCGTGGGTGTCGGGCTAGGGAAACTCGCGCCGGGGGCCATTGATTCGCTTCGGCGAATGGAGTTCGGCGGCGGGAGCCAGATCAACATTCCCATTGCCGTGCTGATCTGGCTGATGATCTACCCGATGATGCTGAAGGTGGACTTCGCGTCGATCGTCGGCGTGGGCAAACGGCCGAAGGGTCTCGTCATCACTTGTTTCGTGAACTGGCTGGTCAAGCCATTTTCGATGGCTCTGCTCGGCTGGGTTTTCTTCAAAGTCCTCTTCCGGCCGCTGATCGGGGCGGAACTCGCGGACCAATACATCGCAGGCGTGATTATCCTCGCCGCGGCCCCCTGTACGGCGATGGTCTTCGTCTGGAGCTACCTGACGCGCGGCGACCCGGCCTACACCCTGGTACAAGTCTCAGTCAATGACCTGCTGATGCTCGTGCTCTTCGCGCCAATCGTCACGTTTCTTGTCAGCGGGGCTTCCGCCCTCACCGTGCCGTTCATGGTCCTTCTGTATGCCGTCATCTGTTTCATCGTGATTCCCTTGTCGGCGGGCGTCGCAACACGCATCTGGCTGGTGCGGTCTCGCGGGCCCGACTGGTTCGAAAAGACCTTTCTGCCGCGCTTCCATCCCGTCGCCGTCCTGGCCCTGCTCGCGACGCTCGTGCTGATATTTGCCTTTCAGGCGGATAACATCACGAACCGCTCGCTTCACGTGGTGCTCATCGCCGTCCCCATTCTTATTCAGGTCTATTTCAACTCGTCATTGGTCTATGGTCTGATGAAAATCTTCCGCGTGCCGCACAGCGTCGCTGCCCCAGGTGCGCTGATCGGTGCGAGCAATTTCTTCGAGCTGGCCGTTGCCACGGCGATCGCCTTGTACGGTCCAGAGTCCGGCGCAGCCCTGGCCACAGTGGTCGGCGTGTTGGTGGAAGTCCCGGTCATGCTGAGCGTTTGCGCATTCTGTAACCGGACGCGAGGCTGGTTCGATGCCTCAAGTCCGGACGAATGTCCCACACCGACGAAGGGATGCTGCGCGAATTGGCAGACATTTGTCGCTGTTCAAACTCGTTGAGTGCGAGAGCGGTGTCCGGCCCTCTCCGATGGCGCCTTATGCCTTCTTGGGTTTAAGAAACGCATCGTAAATCAGCGCGGCCACAACAGCCCCGACAATCGGTCCCACCCAATAGACCATTTGCTGCGACCAGAAATCTTCAAGGTTTCCGCTCATTGCCGCGACCAAACCGGGGCCAAATGTGCGAGCGGGGTTCATGGAGGCCCCCGTCAGCGGGCCGCCGACGAGGATGTCCGCGCAAATCGTAAGGCCGATCCCAAAGCCCCCAATCTTGGGGGCCCGAGGATCGACTGCGGTGCCGAAGACGGCCGCCAGGAGCAGAAACGTCAGACACGCCTCGATGAGGATTGCCTTGCCTACCGTAATCGGGTCTGCAAAAGTCGGAGTTCCGAGGTGCGCCGCAAGGACGACCTGCTGATCGCCGACGGCCAAACCCTTAAAGATGGCCAAGACCAATGCACCGGCGACGGTCGCGCCAATCAACTGAGCGATGATGTAACCGATTGCATTCGACACGCTGATTCGCCCCGTCACCAGCATGGCAATTGTCACCGCAGGATTCACATGTCCTCCGGAGATATTCATCGTGGCCGAAACGGCAACCGACAAGGCGATGCCATGGGCGATTGCAATCGCCAACAGGTCCACTCCGGGGGCAAACCCCTTGTAGGTTGCCAGGCAAATGGCCCCGGCGCCGATGAAGCAGAGCATGAAAGTCCCGATGGCTTCCGCGAAGAACTTTGACGTATTGTTCATAGGGCTTTTCCTGATCGATGATTTGAATTGTCAGACAGATATTACGGTGGGGAGTATGTGACCGTTTCGGCTGGTGTCAAGGTCGGCGTCATCGATGGCTGACCGGCGCCACGGGCGCTATACTTCCGAGCAAATACGCGCGGTTGGCACAGTGATATCTTCCACGATTTCAACTTGAGGTAGCAGCATGGAACAGGTTCTTCAATCGCACATTGTCGGGGCCCTACTCACCATTGGCTTTTTAAGCCCATTAGCCGTCCGCGCCGATCAGGCCGCGCCGCGCGATAAGGCCGCGGGGCCATCGAAAGTCGCGCTCGCCGAAATGAATGTCGAGTACCAGTCCTCCTCCTCGCGTCGCTCGCGCCGCCCGACCACATACAAGGTCGTCGAAGTAAAAGTCGGCGGCACGATTACCGGCACGGTCACCTACAAGGGCAAGATGCCCGCCCCGCGCAAGATTCAGATCGTCAAGGATCACGAATCCTGCGGAAAGCACCCCACCGAGGTGCCGCTGATGACAACCAACGGTTCGGGCCGCGTCGCCCAGGCCGTCGCATACCTGGCAAACATCAAAGAGGGCAAGGACTTCCCCGAGGCGGAGGCCAAGCCGCGCATCGACCAGAACACCTGCGAATTCCACCCGCACATTCAGGTCGTCCGCGCGAAAGAAGAAGTCGAGATCGTCAACAGCGACCCGGTCGCCCACA
>CAZCGF010000227.1:0-6432 GCA_964498115.1 uncultured Planctomycetaceae bacterium
GCCATCGGCGCTCACAAAAAGGGTGTCGGCTCCTGGGCGACCGGACGCGAGGCACTTTCGGAATTCTTCGCGAAAGTCGGCGTCTCTCCCGGACAGTATGCGATTGACGACGGAAGCGGCCTGTCTCGTAGCAATAAGGTGAGTGCCAAAGCGGCGACACAAGTCCTGGCCTACATGTATCGCGCGCCGGGCGGCGCCTTCGAAGTGCTCAAGAGCAGTCTTGCCACGCCCGGTGATGACGGCACACTCAAACGACGACTGCGCGGCCCCCTGACAAAGGACCGCGTCTTTGCCAAGACTGGCTATATCAACGGCGTTCGAACGCTGGCAGGCTACGTTCAAACCCAGTCGGGGCGTTGGCTCGCCTTTGCCGTCTTCTTCAATGGCTCCGGCAAGACCCGACCGCTGACGCAAATCCAGGACAAGACCTGCGAAGTCCTCGCCGCCTGGCCGAAGGGCTGAAGTCCATCTGCGGAAGTCAGGTTAAAAGGCCATCGACCGAATCAGGCCTGAGGTCCTCGCGGCGGCGCCGACGCGCCCCGTAAAGACTCCACGTACCCCATTCGCAGTTGGTGAAGCGTCGTATCGAGTAACCGCTTCTCCTCCGGCGTCAGGTTGCCCTTGGTCTTGGTCTCGATCACTTCAAGCATGTCGATATGGTGTTTGGCAAGTTCAAGATTCGGCGGAATCTCCTGCCCGCCCGGCCCGGCAAAACCGCCGAGCCCCACGACCGCCTGCATGGCAAGCAGTTGAACCAACCCGACGAAATCCGCGGCTGGCATCCCTCGGGATCCCTGTTCCTCCACGGTCTCCGCCAGACGGGCCTTCTCAGCCGCCGCCTCGCTCTTCCAGTCGTCGTCTATCTGTAATCGCTGGTCCTGGTCGCTCATGGGCGAAGTAGCTCCTCCCGTGTGTTAGGTCGCTGTCTCACTTCATCAGCGACCCGGCTCAATCGTTTCACGACGGCGAGGATTAACTGATCCACCGTTTTGAGGCAAGTCTGATAAGCAACTGCCAATAATGTATCAAAAAAAAGGGGCCAGGGTCCGGGCGCGGCTGGGGGGAACCGCGTGAGTACCGGAACGCCTGGCCGGGAAACCTAGTGTAACCTTTCCGATAACCCGAAAACAAGACTTTTAGGGACGTTTGCCCAGCCAGGGCGATTGCTGGACTCGAGCGAGCGATGATCACTGCAAGCCGCGCGCTATAAGGTACTTGGGAGTGCGCGAGGTCAATCCGGGGGTGGGGTCTGGTGGATTGATTCTCCGCGAATCCAAATCTTCTCCACAGGCTTTCCACTGTGAATAAGGTTTTTTGCAGGCTCGGCATCGCCGTCAGCCGTCCACGGGAATGCGGCCATATCCGCATCCTTTCCGATGCTGAGCGATCCAATGACCGAATCGAGTTGCAGCGCGACGGCAGCGCGAATCGTGGCGCATTCAAGCAGCGTCGTCGCGGACATGCCGGGACTCAATCGCGCGACATGACGCAACTCCTCAATGATGGATAGTGAAGGCGCGCTGGCAAGGCTGTCGGTTCCGAAACAGACGTTGATGCCTGCCGCAAGCATGTCACTCCAGCGATGCGGTCCGTGACCGAAATACTCGTGCGTTCGCGGGCACCAGACCACGCTTGCGCCGGCCTCGCGTATTCGTCGTAATTGATCGTCGGTAACGTAGTTGACGTGAGCAAGCACCGGCGCGCGGGAGAGAATGCCGGCGCGCGCGAGTAGCTCGATGGGTTCTTGCGGCGCACTCGACTCAGAGCGTTTAAGATTGTGCCGGATGAGATAATCGGCAACGGCGCCGCCGCCTTGCCCGTACCAATCGCGCTCCTCCGCGGTCTCAAGCAAATGAAGCATAAGCGGCAGGTCGAGCCGCACGGCCAGCTCGGCGCAGCCGGACAAGTCGGTCACGGAAACGCTGTATGGCGCATGCGGTGAAATGCCCAGCTTGGAATGACTGCCGTCCGTCTTAAGCAGACTGGACAATCTCGCCTCCAGAGTCGCCGTGCTATTCGGCAAAGTCGCGGCCCCGCTGATAAGCTCCACAAAGCATCGCGATCGAATGGGAGTACCACGCAATACCTCAGCGGATGCCCCCGTCCGGGATATGTCCGCGACACAGGTCACGCCCGCCGCGAGCGACTCGGCCGCACCAGCCGCGATCGATCTTTTGCGATTCTCCTCAGCCTCCGGGAGTCGGTTAAGCCGAATCAGCTCGTCGAACCACTCCCACAGCGGACGAGGCGAGATGAGTCCCCGGCACCACCCCAATTCCAGATGCGTATGTGCGTTAATAAGCCCCGGGATCAGAATCGCATCGCCGATGTCTTCAATCGAATCAGCTTCAACCTCGCCCGCACGGCCAACCGCGACGATGCGACCGTTGCAGATGCCGATCAATCCATCCTCAACAGGCGGACGATCTATCGGGCATATCCATCGCGATCGAATCCCATGCACATGACCCCGGGCAGACATCACAGCTTGACGCCCACCCACAGGCCGTCGCCGATGGGGACAATGACACTCTGAATCTGCGTCACAGATGACATGTATTCATTAAACGCACGCACGGCGGGAACATCCCGGTCGGTCGGCTGATCGCTGAGGAGTTGTCCAAAGGCAAAGGCGTTATCAACCATGATCAGTCCGCCGCGGCGAACAATGCGGAGCGCCTCGCGCAGATAGATCTGGTAGCTCGACTTGTCCGCATCGAGAAACGCGGCATCCGCCGATTGATCCGCGAACTTCGGCAGGACCTCGGCCCCGGCTCCTTGATACAGCTCGATTTTCTCAGCAACGTCGGATCGGCCGATCCACTCGCGGGCAAACGCCGCGTGACCCGTGTCGAGCTCAATGGTCCTGACGCAGCCGCCGGCTGGCAGGGATCGGGCCATCCAGATGGCGGAGTATCCGGCCAGCGTCCCCACTTCGATCACCTCGCGAGCGTGCACAAGGCGAAGGAGGATTTGCATGAAGGCCGCCTGCTCCGGCGCGACCCAGATGGAAGGCAATCCCGCCGCGAGCGCCGCTTCCTTCAGCTGGCGCAGGAAATCGTCGTCCCCGGTGGTGTGCGCTGCGACATACTCAAAGTGCGCGGCCGTCACAAGCGTCGAGGTATCGGACATGGCAAGTGCCGCGGTCTTGGTATCAGGTGAACTGAACGGTATCGAGAATGGCCGTCAGAATCGTAAGCAGCGCCGGATCATCGGTGAAACCGGCGATCGTAATGCCCAGCGTGTTGCCGCTCGGCAGCGTCACTGTCGCGATGTAGCTGTAGGCGCTGATCGCCGGGATATCGATCTTCGTCCGCGTGAATGTGATGTTGTTCGCGTTCGTATAGGCCCCAAGATCCGTAACCGTCACGCCATCGCCGGAGGCCGTGCCCTGATCGGTCGTCGGACTGACGGTGATCGAGGCGATGTAGTTGGTGACGTTCTGGCGATATCGGGCACTGACCAGCAACTGGTCATTGGGAACAACCGTCGTGCAGACAAAATCCGCGGGAACGGTCAGGAGGAAACCGAAGGCAGTGCCGTCGAGGCTGTTGGAACAGGTGAGACCGATACTGGGAACCGGGCACGACGTGCCGCTGAGCGTCACGAGAGACAGAACGGCGAGACACGCATGCTTAAGAGTCGCGGACTGAGATCGCTTCATTTCGACGGAACTCCATTGGCTGGTTTGCGAGAAGGTGAGAATAGTACGGGTAGGTGATTGGGCGGGCAAGAATGTCTGAGACAGCGGCGGGCGCGTTGAAAAAAAGAAGACCCGTCAGCGGCCGGGCCGGACGGGTCTCTTTGTCAAAGGCGAGTTGTGTCTCCGCCGTAATGCCGGTCGAAGGCGGTTTTTGAACCCTAGCTAACTAGGTGGGCGCCTCGTGGGAAGCCTGGACCTCTCCGACGCATCGGAGTTCGCCCGGGAATCATGCACCAACCGGCGTCCGGGGTTCAAACGCATCGGTTCAAAAGACTGATGCCTCCGTTGTCGAACATGACAGGGACAGAACTCAATCGACATATCATTCTTAGCAATCCCATCGGCGAAATGCAACCGTTTCAAGTAACGCAACTTTCGTACCACGAACGAGTGAAGTGCGGCTTCCGGCGCGCAAAAGGTGTTACCGTGATTTGGCGCGCGGAAGGTCCGGTGCGTTATTCGAAACCCGACATTGGGCACGAAGATTGCTAGGCGTTCTTTTTGTTGGAGGGACCCGTCTCGAAGATGGACTGGGTGCGGAGGATACGCCACTCGCCGGGGAAGGCGTGATAGGCGTGAATGTGCAGCTCGTGAGCCCGGGTCTCGTAATCGATGAAGGTGAAGGGCTCCAGGCTGTTCGTCGCCCACTGGCTATAGGGGACGTAAAGACCCTTCTGCTTGGCATAGCGGACGAGATCGCGGTAGGTCGTACGGAAGATGTGCTCGGTCATCTCCTCGACCTGGCTGCTGAAGATGTACCGCATGTTGTCACTGAAACGGTACTGGAAGTCACGCTCGCCGCGGAAGCGGAACTGGGTGACGAGATTACGGTCGGTGAGCAGATCGCTGGGGACGGCGGCGAGCTCGGTGACCATGGTCCCGCCGCTCTGGACGGTGACGAGGTGCGCGAGGCCGACGATCCAGATGTCCGCCTGGAAGTTCCCATACTTAATATGCTTATCCAGGTAGATGTGGAAAAGCTCGGGATGGAGGGCACGCCGATACAAAAAGAAATTGAGATCGGTGCTTCGCTGTTTTGTAAGGCCGAGTTCCAATTGAGAATCCTTCATGATCTCCCGCTTTCCGGGTACTTCTTATACGGCGGAAGCCCGATTTGGGTCATTATAGCTTGTGATTTTCTTCACACCAAAGAAATAATTTGCTCACAGGCTTAGGCTGTTTTCGAGAGCCTTTAGTCAGGCCTAAGCTCCGACTGGAAAGGTTGTTAGGATCAGCACTTGCAGCTCCCTCATTCGGCTGAGGAGGAACTGCCCGGAGGGCTCGTGGCCGGGTGAAAGTTGCGGCCAAATCCAGTCGATTCGGAGCGATTGCAGTGCACCCTGCCTGCGCTACAATGCCCCGGCACAACCACCCAGGATTCTTCGATGCTCTATCAACCACCATTGGCACCAAAATACGCCCGACTCAGCGAGCCGGAGATGCGGGAGGCCATCCTCGCTCGCAAGGCTATGCTGGGCAAAAGATTAGTCATCCTGGGCCACCACTATCAGCAGGACGAGGTCATCGAGTTCGCCGACTATACCGGTGACAGCTTCAAGCTCTCGCAACTCGCTGCGGCGCAGAAGGATGCCGAATTTGTCATCTTCTGCGGCGTGCATTTCATGGCCGAGTCGGCGGATATTCTGACGAGCGATCGGGTGAAGGTGATCCTCCCCGACCTGACCGCCGGGTGCAGCATGGCCGACATGGCCAATCTCGAGCAGCTCGAGGACTGCTGGGAACACCTCGAGTCGGTCACCGACGCGACGATTGTCCCGATCACCTACGTGAACTCGACGGCCGCCGTGAAGGCGTTTGTCGGGGGGCACGGCGGGGCCTGCTGCACGAGCTCCAATGCGCGGCAGGTGCTTGAGTGGGCGCTGACGGATCGCGAGGGCGACGGCCGACCTCGCAAGGTTTTGTTTTTGCCGGATCAGCACCTGGGACGGAACACGGCCTTCGGCATGGGGTATGCGCTGGATCAGATGGCGGTCTATGACCCGCACGAGGTCGGCGGCGGGCTGAGCGATGCACAGGTCCGCGATACGACGGTGCTGCTGTGGAAGGGGCACTGCAGCGTTCACATGCTCTTCACCGCGCAGCAGATCGACGAGATTCGGGCGATCGACCCGGCCTACAAGGTGATCGTGCATCCGGAGTGCGACTGGTCGGTCGTGCAGAAGGCCGACCTGGCCGGCAGCACCGAGTTCATCATCAAGACGATCGAGGCGTCGGCGCCGGGCAGCAAGTGGGCGGTGGGGACGGAGATTCATCTCGTGCACCGCCTGGCGAAGCGCTTCGAGGGTGAAAAAACCATCCGCCTGCTGGCAGGCATCCAGTGTCTGTGCACGACGATGTTCCGCGTCGACATGAAACACCTCCTCTGGTCGCTGGACGAACTGGCGGCCGGCCGCGTGGTGAACCAGATCCGCGTCGATCCGGAGACCAAGGCGCTGGCGCGGCTGGCGCTGGACCGCATGCTCTCCCTCGTCGGCGACGGCGCCGCGAAGGCGAAAAGCGTGCAACCCATCTCGACGATCGACTGATTTTTCCATAGTGACATAAGGCGACGCATAAACGTCAAAGCGCCAAAAAGTCAAAATCGATACATTTCGCTGCGATCATCCCCTCCTCCGACTTGAGATCCCGCGCACAACGGCTGCAAAATTGAAGGTGACAATAGGCGAAAAAAGTTTTGGCGGACGCCGGCAAGTGTTGTGGCGGGCATA
>CAZCGF010000228.1:0-3211 GCA_964498115.1 uncultured Planctomycetaceae bacterium
TACGCCGCCGTAGCTCAGTTGGTAGAGCAGCGGTTTTGTAAACCGCAGGTCATCGGTTCGAGTCCGATCGGCGGCTGTCTCGCATTTGGCAGGGCAAGCCGGCATCAAGAACGCCTTCTACTGGCGATTTTGATCTTGGGTTCAGTTGAGCTTCGGTATGCGTCTCAACCACCGGCCTCGAAGCCTGGATAAAGTGTCATTCCACCATCTACGAACAGGCTCGCTCCTGTGATGTAGTCGGCCTCGTCGGAGGCGAGCCATACGGCCAGGCGGGCGATGTCCTCAACTTCTCCAATGCGCTTGTAGGGGATGAGTTTCATCAGGCCGCTGTAGGCCTCGGGGGTCTCCCATGCCGCGCGATTGATGGGCGTGCGAATGGCGCCCGGGCAGATGCTGTTAACTCGAATGCGCCACGGGGCAACCTCCTGGGCGATCGACTTCATCATGAGCATGACGCCGCCCTTGCTCGCGGCGTAGTTGATGTGGCCGGCCCATGGAATGACTTCGTGGACGCTGCTGATGCAGATGATCTTTCCCGCGGCGCAGGAGACATCCTTGCGGACGCCGCGCCGCTTGAACTCGCGCACGGCCTCGCGGGCACAAAGGAACTGCCCGGTGAGGTTCACGCCGATGACTTTGTTCCACTGCGCGAGGGTCATTTCCTCAATGGGTGCGTCCTGCTGGAGCCCGGCGTTGTTGATCATGATGTCGATCGTGCCGAACTCGTCCTTGATGTGTTCAAACATCCGCACGACCTGCGATTCGTCGGAGACATCGGCCTTGTGGATGATGGCCCGGCCGCGGTTGGTACAGCCGCAGTGGGTTGCCTCTTCGACGACCGCTTTCGCCGCGGATTCGTCGCCGACGTAGTTGATCATCACGTCTGCGCCCGCTGCACAAAGGGCCGTTGCGATGCCCCGACCGATACCGGAACTGGCCCCTGTGATGAGGGCCTTCTGGCCTTTGAGCACCGGTCGAATCTCGCAGGCGGGCATCTCGACCCTTGGGAGTTGGTCGGGCGTGAGATCGCGAATGAGCTTGCTGCTCATGGGGGACGGGCGTTGCTGGGTTGTCACGGTGGACATAGCGCTGGCTCCAGAAGAGTCGGTAAACAAAGTCAGTTCGAAACTGGTTTCGCGGCGGAATCATCGCTGGTGCGTTTTGCCGCCGGTCGCCCGACATCGACGGCCGGGCGAGAGGCGCTTTTGGCCGATAGAACACTCGAGCCGCGCGGCGTCAGGAGCTTGGCGACCAATCCGGTCCAGCCGCATTGATGCGAAGCGCCGACGCCACGGCCGATGTCTCCGTCGAAGTACTCGTAGAAGAGCGGGTAGTCGGCAAACTGCGGGTCGCGATTCAATCGTTCGTAACGGGTCGCATGTTCCACGGATGGTGCACCGAACACTGGCCGTCTTCCGCTGCTGTCACGCAGGAAGATTCGAGTGAGGCGGCGGGAGATCTCGTCCGCCACTTCAAGCAGGGTGACGCGCTTCCCCGACCCGGTCGGGCACTCCACCTTGAATTCATCGCCGTAGTAATGGTGAAACTTCTGTAGCGACTCTACCAGCAGATAGTTGACCGGGAACCAGATCGGTCCTCGCCAGTTCGAATTTCCGCCGAAGGCGCCGGAATCCGACTCGGCGGGCTGATAACGCACGGTCTGGTCGCTGCCGTTCACGTGGAACGCATAGGGCTGGTCGCGATGCACGCGGGAGATGGACCGAATGCCGTAGCCTGACAGAAACTCGTTCTGGTCGAGCATTCGCTGCAACAGGGCCTTCATACGATGGCCGCGCAAGAGCGATAGCAATCGCCGCTGACCGTGCCCGGGGACGTTCCAGTGGGACACGAGTGCGGCGAGGTCCGGGCGGTAGTTGAGGAACCACTCCAGGCGCTTCTTGAATTCGGGAAGTCGGTCGAGCAATTCGGGCTCAAGCGTCTCTACTGCGAAGAGGGGAATCAGGCCGACCATGGACCGGACCTTGAGCGGAACCGAGCGTCCGTCGGGGAGGTTCAGGACATCGTAGTAGAACTTGTCTTCCTCATTCCAGAGGCCGATGCCCTGATCGCCGATGTTGTTCATGGCCTCGACGATGTGCAGGAAGTGCTCGAAGAATTTGGTGGCGATGTCCTCATAGACGGGATTGTGCAGGGCGAGCTCGAGCGCGATGCGCATCAGGTTGAGGCTGTACATGGCCATCCAACTTGTGCCGTCCGCCTGATTGATGAATCCGCCGGTCGGAAGCGGGGCGCTGCGGTCGAAGACGCCGATGTTGTCGAGCCCGAGGAAGCCGCCCTGGAAGATGTTGCGTCCCTGGGCGTCTTTGCGATTGACCCACCAGGTGAAGTTAAGCATGAGCTTGTGAAAGACGCGCTCGAGGAAGGCCAGATCGCCGGCGTATTGAGTGTCCCCGGCGACACGGCGTTGCTTACGATCCATCTGAAACACGCGCCATGTCGCCCACGCGTGTACGGGCGGATTCACATCGCCGAATGCCCATTCGTATGCGGGAAGCTGACCGTTGGGGTGCATGTACCATTCACGAGTAAGCAGGACGAGCTGGTGCTTGGAGAATTCGGCGTCGATCATCGCGAGCGGGATGCAATGGAAGGCAAGGTCCCAGGCGGCGAACCAGGGGTATTCCCACTTGTCGGGCATCGAGATGACGTCCGCGTTGTTGAGATGCTGCCACTCGTGGTCGCGACCGTGTCGCCGCGAAGCGGGGGGCGCGGGCTGGGTCGGATCACCCTTGAGCCACTGCGGAATATCAAGGTAGTAGTATTGCTTGTTCCAGATCATTCCCGCGAAGGCCTGACGCTGGACGAGCCGGGCGTCGGGGTCGGTGATCTGCGATTGAATATCGGCGTAAAATATGTCGGCTTCAGAGAGTCGGCGATCCAGGATCGCGTCGAGATCGCCAAGCGATGCGTTCTCGCTCTCCGGCGTCATTCTCAACTTGAACGACTTGGAGCCGCCTGCGGGAATCGTGACGCAATAGCAGGCGGCGGCCTTTGTGCCGGTCTGCGCGGGATTCACTGAGTTGGGGTCGCCGTGGACAATGTGGTCGTTAATGCCGTCCTTGAAGAAGCCGGTCGCGTCCTTCTGGCTGTAGAGTCGGCGAACGTTGGTTTCATTGTCGCAGAAAAGCCATTTCGGACTGCCTTCGACGGCGATTCGGTAGTCGCCCAGCGTCGGATGGCATGCGATCAG
>CAZCGF010000228.1:3311-6407 GCA_964498115.1 uncultured Planctomycetaceae bacterium
TCCGTCGCATCCTTGCCGCGCCGGCGATTCTCCTCGACTAATGCAGCGTAGGGGAATTCCGCGTGGGGATACTTGTAAAGCAACTTAAGGTAGGAATGCGTCGGCGTGGCGTCGAGCTGGTAGTACAACTCCTTGACGTCCTCGCCGTGGTTGCCTTCGCCGTTGGTCAGCCCGAAGAATCGCTCTTTGAGGATCGGGTCCTTGCCGTTCCAAAGCGCGAGGCCCAGGCAGAGCCGCTGCTGGTCGTCACAGAAACCGGCGATTCCATCCTCGCCCCAGCGATAGGCCCGACTACGGGCATGATCGTGTGGGAGGTAATTCCACGCGGAGCCATCGGAACTGTAGTCCTCGCGAACGGTGCCCCATTGGCGGTCGCTGAGGTAGGGGCCCCATTTTCGCCAGTCGGCAGCGCTTGTTCGGTCGGCATCCAGCCTTTGCTGTTCTGCGTTCATCGCCATGCCTGAATCACCTGTAAGAGGGGAACAATCGTCCGAATCGCTGGGTTGGATGCTGCCGGACGCGGGGCAGTTACCCCCAAAATCAAGTTCCCAAGGTTGTTACCTGACCGGGTAACCAAAAGGGGCGTTTTGACATCTTAGTGACGGTTCCCCAGGTGTTAGTTCGATCGAACGACCGTCGAAGTTCTCGGGCGCTTCCTGTGGCGGAACCGTAACGGGCAATTATCCCAATGGTTGAAGCGGCGCGGCATCACTGGGCCGAGTATCTCATGGAAGCCGCCTTACTCGGCGGATTCATGATTTCGGCGTGCTTTTTTGGGTTCCTGCTGGAGCATCCGGCGTCTGCGGTTCGACAACGGCTCCGCCATCCTTTCGTTCGGCGGGTGCTGATGGGCATGGCGATGGGGTTGACCGCGGTTGCGCTGATCTACTCTCCCTGGGGTGAGCAGTCCGGGGCTCATATGAATCCCGCGACGACGCTTACCTTTCTTTGGCTTGGCAAGATCGGCGGTTGGGACGCCACGTTTTACATTCTGTCACAAATGGTCGGCGGCGTCCTCGGCGTGGCGGCGGTCAGACTTCTGCTTCCCGGTCGGCTTGGACATCCCGATGTCAATTTCGTGGCGACGGTTCCCGGGTGGCGCGGTGTGCGCATCGCGTGGCTCGGGGAACTGGCCATCTCGTTTCTAATGATGCTGGCGGTATTGGTGTCGTCCAACAGCCTTGATTACGCGCCGGCTACAGGCGTGATCGCGGGCGTCTTGTTGGCGCTTTACATCGCGTTTGAGGCTCCGTTGTCGGGCATGAGCCTCAATCCTGCTCGCACATTGGGGTCGGCAGTAGCGGCGCGACAGTGGCGGGCATTCTGGGTCTATGTGTCGGCACCCGTGATGGGCATGTGGTTGGCTGCCGCAGTTTATTCGGCATGGCCGAGTCATCCCCGAGTGTATTGCGCCAAGCTGGCTCACTGTAATGATCGACCGTGCATTTTCCATTGCGAATTTGGCGAATTGCAGGCGAAGCGAAAGGCGGGCGGTTCGACGGTTGTCTCGCATCGCCCGTAACGCCGCTGGCAGGCAGCGCATCTATGGAGAGTGAGTCAGTGTTCGTCGCCGCAAGGCGGCAGGGGCATCATGATGGGATCAGTGACTGAATTTGACGTAATAATAATCGGGACAGGGGCAGGCGGAGGAACCCTCGCCCACCGGCTCGCTCCATCCGGTAAGCGCATTCTGCTCATTGAGCAGGGCGGGTTTTTGCCTCGCGAGAAAGAGAACTGGGACCCCGTGGCCGTGTTCCGCGATGGTCGCTACCAGGCTAAAGAGAAGTGGTACGACAAGTTTGACCAGCCGTTCTCGCCGTACACTCATTACTGGGTGGGTGGAAACACCAAGGTGTATGGCGCGGCACTCCTGCGCATGCGAGAAGACGACTTTCGGGATGTGCGCCATTACGGCGGTGTATCCCCGGCGTGGCCGATCAGCTATTCCGAACTGGAGCCGTATTACACTCAGGCGGAAACTCTCTACAGCGTGCACGGTCAACGCGGCACCGATCCAGCAGACCCGACGGCGTCAAAGCCCTATCCGCAGGGGCCCTTGGCGCATGAGCCGTTTATTCAGGAGATGTACGACGATCTGACCGCGCTTGGGCATCGGCCGTTTCCGCTGCCGATCGGCGTTCGCCTGGGCGAGGAAACGACGCCGCATGCTCCCTATCGCCTCAGTAACTTTGACGGTTTCCCCGACCTGACCGAAGTGAAGTCCGATGCGCACGTTGTCGCGGTCCAGCCGGCGCTGGCCCGGTCGAATGTCAGCATCATGACGGACAGTAAGGTCGATCGGCTGCTGACCAGTGCCAGTGGGCGGGAAGTCACCGGCGTTGTGGTCCGTCGCGGCGACCAGACCGAAACTCTTCGTGCGAAGATCGTGGTGGCGGCCTGCGGCGCGATCAATACGGCCGCACTGATGCTGCGTTCGGCGAATGAGGCGCATTCGAACGGCCTGGCCAACAGCAGCGGGCTCGTCGGCCGTAATTACATGTGCCACAACAACGGACTCTTCATTGCCGTGCTCGATCGGCCGAACCCCTCGCAGTTTCAGAAGACGTTTGGGCTTACGGACTTTTATCGCCGGGCTGAGGATTCGGAGCTTCCGCTTGGAACGATTCAACTCATGGGCAAGATGGATCACGATTCCCTGCGGTCGTTGGCGGTTGAGGCGCTGCCGAATGTCTCGGCGGAACATATTTCGAGCCATTCAGTCGACTATTTCATTACAGCGGAGGATCTGCCCAACCCGGATAATCGGGTGACGTTGCGGCAGGACGGCTCGATCAAGCTCAGTTACACGGAAAACAACCTCGAAGCGTATCAGCGCCTGCACGATAAGCTCGTCAAGATTGTGAATGCGGTCGAGAAGAAGCGCGGCCTTCGCGAAGCGACGTGCCTGCATTTGAAGCTGGGCATCAGCGGTGTGAGTCATCAAAACGGCACGATGAGGTTCGGCGACGACCCGCGGCGGTCGGTGCTGGACTTGAACTGTCGCGCCCATGACCTGGACAATCTTTACGTAACGGACAGCAGCTTCTTTCCGTCAAGCAGCGCCGTGAATCCGTCATTGACGATCATGGCGAATGC
>CAZCGF010000229.1:0-6302 GCA_964498115.1 uncultured Planctomycetaceae bacterium
GAAGCCCTTTTCGCGCATCCAGTTCTTCAGGCCGCTCTCCATGTGCTCGACGATGCGGAATCCGTAATGCATGACGGCCGTACAGACCTGCACGCACCCGGCCCCGATGAGAAGAAACTCCACCGCATCCTGCCACGCCTGAATGCCGCCGATGCCGCTGACCGGGATGCCCACCTGAGGATCGGCCGCCACGCTGCTGACCATGTTCAGGGCGATCGGCTTGACCGCCGGACCGCAGTAACCGCCGTGCGAACCCTTGCCGTCGACGGCGGGGCGCGGCGCGAAGCTGTTCAGGTCGATGCCCATGATGCTGTTGATCGTGTTGATAAGCGACACCGCATCGGCGCCCGCCTTCGCCGCTGCCCGGGCAACCGTACGCGGGTCGGTGACGTTCGGCGTCAGCTTCACCATCACCGGAATCTTCGCCACTTCCTTGCACCAGCGGGTGATCATCTCGGTGTATTCAGGTACCTGTCCGACGGCGGCGCCCATGCCGCGCTCGCTCATCCCGTGCGGACAGCCGAAATTCAGCTCGACGCCGTCGCAGCCCGTGTCCTGCACCTGCTTGATAATGTCGTGCCAGATTTCCTGCTTCGACTCCACCATCAGCGAGACGAATAGGGCGTGATTCGGGAACTCCTTCTTGATCTGCCGGATTTCCGCGAGGTTCACTTCGAGGGTGCGGTCGGTGATCAGCTCGATGTTGTTGAGGCCGACGACCTTGCGCCCGTCGTAGTCGATCGCGCCATATCGGCTGGAGACGTTGACGATCGGCTCGTGGTTCAGCGTCTTCCACACCGCGCCGCCCCAGCCTGCCTCGAAGGCCCGGCGAATCTGGTACGCGCTGTTGGTCGGCGGCGCCGATGCCAGCCAGAAAGGATTGGGAGCTTTCACGCCACAGAAAGTGATGGACAGATCGGGTGAAGACATCGGTCGCACTCCTGAATCATTCCGAACGAGTGATCGGGGTTCTCATTGTAACACTAAACCGGTGCCCGCCAGTGCGGGATTTCCAACTGGGACCGCCCCCCCGTGGGAACTGTTCCCATATCCGACTTCCCCGCCCGGCATTTGGAAACGGGACAGTCCTCCGCCGCCGAATTCGCCGCCGCATTCTGTCCTCCGGCTTGGATCGTTGCGGCCGCACGCGCGCGCCTCTGGACAGAACAAAGGCCGCGGTTTATAGCCCTTGCTTCAATGAGGACGGCCAGACAACGAGAGACCCGATGAAGCTGATCGTGCAAATCCCCTGCCTGAACGAAGAAGCCACGCTTCCCGCGACCCTGCGCGACATCCCGCGGCAGATTCCCGGCATCGATAAGGTCGAGATTCTCATCATCGACGACGGCTGCACCGACCGCACCCTGGAAGTCGCCAAAGAGATGGGCGTCGAGCACGTCCTCAAGTTTCCCGGCAATCGCGGGCTGGGGCATGCCTTCTCCGGCGGCATGGACTACTGCCTGCGCCACGGCGCCGACATCATCGTCAACACCGACGGTGACAATCAGTACTTCGGCGGCGACATCCCGCGACTGGTCCAGCCGATCCTCGAAGGTCGCGCACACATGACCATCGGCGACCGCGAGCCGGAGAAAGTCGCCCACTTTTCATTTGTTAAAAAGAAGATGCAGACGCTGGGCAGCAAGGTGGTGAGTTTTCTCGCCGGTATGCCGGTGCCCGACGTGGCCAGCGGCTTCCGCGCCTACAGCCGCGAGGCGGCGATGCGGCTGGTCTGTTCAACAGACTTTGATCACACCGTTGACCACGCGATTCAGGCGGGACGAAAGCGACTCATTACCGTCAGTCTGCCGATCAAGACCAACGAGAAGCTCCGCGAGAGCCGGCTGTTCTCCAACATCGGCGTCTTCATCACCCGGTCGGTCGGCATCATGGTGCGCGTTTATTCGTCGTACCAGGCGATGAAGATCTTCACCGTCGCGGGGCTCACGACGTTCGGCCTCGGATTCATCCTTGGTCTTCGCTTTCTCTATTACTTTTTCTTCACCGAAGAACACGACCTGCACGTCCAGTCGCTCATCCTCTCCGCTGTCCTTCTATTGGCAGGTTTCCAGATGATCCTCACCGGTATCGTGGCCGACCTCATCAACTCAACCCGCGCGATTGTCGAAGATGTGTCCTACCGCCTTCGCCGCGTGGAGGATCAGAAGTCACGGCCCGATTAATCGCAGCGCTGCGAGTTCCACCCTTTACGACCCCGCATCGACCGCCGCTTCCCATTCGGTGTTCAGTTCGTCGAGCGACGCCTTCACCGCGTGATACTCCTCGTGAAGTTGCTTCGACCGGGCCGCGTCCTTCATCAGGACCGGATCGGCGAACGAGGCCTCCAGATCTTTCAGCCGCGTCTCGTGTTCGATGATCTGCGACTCCAACTCCTCAATCCGCTTGGCCGCATACTTCGACCGCGACTTAGGCCGTGAGCCCGATGATGAACCGCCCTGCGACGCGCGGCGCTGCGCCGCCTCACGGGCCGCTGCCCGCTCGCGCTCCTTCTCTGCACGGGCAACCTCTTCGCGCTGCGCCAGCAGGCTCGCGTAGTCCGACCAGTTCCCGGCGACAAGCTCATGCTTCCCTCGCTCCGGCAGAACCAGCAGCCGCTCCGCGACGCGATCGAGAAAGTAGCGATCGTGACTGACCATCAGAATGCTGCCGGGAAACAATGTCAGCGATTCTTCCAGTGCCTCGCGCGCCGGAATGTCCAGATGGTTGGTCGGCTCGTCCAGAATGAGCACTTGCGGACTCTGCCACACAAGCCGCGCCAGCAGAACGCGTGACTGTTCACCGCCGGAGAGCGACCCCACCCGCTTGAATACCGAATCCCCTCGAAACAGAAACAATGCGAGATACGAACGGGCTTCAGCCTCCTTGATCTCGGGTCGAACCTGCCGAACCGCTTCGATCACCGTCAGCGATGCATCGAGGTCGCGATGCTCCTGGTCGTAGTAGCCGACGGTGAGATTCTGGAACAGCCGGACGGTTCCGTTCGTCGTGGGCGTCTGCCCCAGGAGCATCCGCAGCAGTGTCGTCTTGCCGACGCCGTTGGGCCCGATGATGCCGATTTTCTCGCCCCGGGTCATCTCGAAGTCCAGTTCGCGGATCAGTACCAAATCGCCGAACGACTTGCCGGCCTTCTCGCAGCGGATAACCATGTCGCCGCCGCCGACCTGTTTGCCGAACTGAAGCTTCAGCTTCGCCGCGTCACCTTTGGGTTTCCCAAGTATCTTTCCGTCGGCCTCCATGCGATCCAGATATTTCTGCCGACCGCGGGCCTGCTTGGCGGAGTCCTTGGCGAACTTCACCTTGGCGATGTAATCGCGCTGGTGTGCCAGCCATGCGGACTGCTTCTCATAGTCACGCACTGCCTGAAGCTGACGAATACGCTTCGCCTGGGCGTAGTTCGTATAGTTGGTCGGGTAGACCTCGGTCTTGTGATCCTCGACCTCAATAATCTTGGTCACGACGCGGTCGAGCAGGTAGCGGTCGTGGGAGATGATGACCGCGCCGCCGTGATAACCGGCGAGGTACTTCTCCAGCCAGCGCGTGGCGTCGATGTCGAGATGGTTCGTCGGCTCGTCGAGCAGCAGGAAGTCGGAATTCGAGAGCAGCAGCCGCGCCAGCGCCGCGCGGCACTTTTGTCCGCCGGAGAGTTGCTCCACGAGTTGGGCATACTCATCGGGCGAAAACGAAAGACCCCCAAGCACTTCGCGCATGCGGATCTCATAGTCGTATCCGCCGGCCGCCTCGAATCGGGCGCGGAGCCGGTCGTACTTTTCCATTAGTGCGGGCTCATCGGCGGTGCCGTGGGCGTCGGCGATGGCGTGCGACAATTCGGCGATCTGCGACTCCAGCGCGCGGTGGTCGTCGAAGACGCTCGACACGACGTCGATCAACCGCGCGCCGGGCGTGAGATTCGGCTCCTGCGGCAGGTAGCCGATGGTCGTTCCGCTGGAGACGGTCACCGTCCCCATGTCGGGCGGCTCGTTGCCGGTGATGAGGCGGAAGAGCGTGGTCTTGCCGCTGCCGTTGGCCCCGATGAGGCCGACCTTCTCGCCCTTGTGCAAATCGAGTGTCACGCCGGAAAGGACTTCGTTTCCGCCGTATGACTTAAAGATGTTCTGAAGCGCGACCGCAGCCATGCCATAGGGTAGCAGAGAATCCGCCAGTGACGAAAGTATGCGTCCTCCCGGCCCTGGATCAGTGCTCCGGTCGATAGGCTCGCGATGCAATACGGTTTCCCCTAACTATGCAGCCAAACCGCCGGGGCTATACTTCCTGCCGAGGTCCGGACGGCCCAAACTGCATCTTTTGCGATTCATGCGGGAATGATTGCGAGCGAGGACAGAAATATGGCACGCATAATCCCACTCGTTCTTTTCGCGGCCGCTTTAGCAGGAGCCTGCGACAGTTCGCACAAGGCGCCTCCCCCTTCACGAGAACCCCCGGTCGTCAGTATCGCGCAGCCGCTGGAGATCGACTATCAACCGCATGCCGACTTCACGGGCCGATTGGCCGCGGTGGAGGAGGTCGAGGTACGGCCGCGCGTCGGCGGATTTCTGGAGAAGGTCAACTTTCAGGCGGGCAGCGACATCGGCGCGGGAGATATCCTGTTTGAGATCGATGCGCGGCCGTTCCAGGCGGAAGTAGATCGGGCCACGGCCGAGGTTGCCCGAGCGGATTCGGCGTACAAGCAAAGCGAAATCGAATACAAGCGCGTTGAGGACTTGTTTCAGAAGGAATCCGCGACGCAGATCGAATTTGATCGTCAGATGGCTGCGCGTGACATGGCCAAGGCCGAACTGGCCGCCGCAAACGCCGCGCTCGCCAGGGCTCAGCTTGACCTCGAATGGACGAAAGTTACGGCCCCGATATCCGGCAGGGTCAGTCGCAATTTCGTCGATGCCGGCAACCTCGTCCAGGGCGGCGTCGGAATCGGCACGCTGTTAACGCGCATCGTGACCATGGACCCGATTTACGTCTATCTCGATGTGGATGAGCAGACGATGCTCAATTGTCAGCGTCGAATTCGCGAAGGAAAGATGGAGACCTACCGCGAGGGTATCGTTCCAGTTTCACTCGAGCTTGCCAACGAGCAAGGTTACCCGCACGAGGGCGGTGTCGACTTCGTCGATAACCGGGTTGATGCGGATACCGGTACCCTTCGCATTCGTGGGCGATTCGACAATCCAAAGCGCATTCTGGGTCCGGGCATGTTTGCTCGCGTTCGTCTCTTTATCGGAGAACCACAAGAGTCGCTGTCTGTGTCTGAGCGCGCGATCGGCTTTGATCAGGGCGAGCGTTTTCTGCTCGTCGTCAACGCGAAGAACGAGGTGGAGTACCGCCGCATCAAGATCAGCGGACTCGAAAAGGACATGCGCGTGATTGAGGAAGGCGTGGGCCCAAATGACTGGGTCATTGTCAACGGCCTTCAGCGCGTGCGCCCCGGCGTCAAAGTCGCGCCGCAGCGTGTAAACATGCAGACATTTGCACCCATCGAAAACCCGTCCGCGCCGGGACCGGCGAAAGCCGACTCGTCCGCAGCCGCCAGCCAACCTGCTTCAAGTATCAACTAGGAGACCGGGTGTGTTTGCCAGGTTTTTCATTGACCGACCGGTCTTCGCAGCCGTCATTTCGATCGTCATCACGATCGCGGGTCTCGTCGCGCTGCTCACGCTGCCCGTCGCGCAGTATCCGGAGATTACGCCGCCGACAATTCAGGTTTCCTGCGTTTACCCTGGCGCCAGCGCTCAGGTGGTTGCCGATACAGTGGCCGCGCCGATCGAGCAGCAGGTCAACGGTGTCGAGAACATGCTCTACATGTCCTCGCAATGCACGAACGATGGCACATACAACCTCACCGTCACTTTTGAAGTCGGCGTCAACCTGGATATGGCCCAGGTCCTGGTGCAGAACCGAGTTAGTCAGGCGCTGCCCACGCTGCCGAGTGAAGTGACCGCCACCGGTGTGACGACCAAGAAGCGATCGCCGAACATCCTCCTGGCGGTCAGTCTTCACTCGCCGGATCAGCGATATGACCAGCTTTATCTCAGCAATTACGCGACGATTCAGGTGAAGGATGAACTGGCCCGCATCGAGGGGGTGGGCGATGTCACGTTTCTCGGTCAGCAGGATTACAGCATGCGGCTGTGGCTCGATCCCGATCGCATGGCCGAGCGCAGGCTGACCGCGTCCGACATTGTCGCTTCACTTCGCGAGCAGAATATTCAAGTGGCCGCCGGGCAGATCGGTCAGCCGCCGGTGCCTGCCGGTCAGGAGTTTCAGTATGT
>CAZCGF010000230.1:0-6270 GCA_964498115.1 uncultured Planctomycetaceae bacterium
TCCTCGGCGACTCGCTCCAGGAATTCGCCAATCAAGTGACGACGACGCAGGCGAGTCAGTGACACAAATGCCGAGCCGAGCCACCGAGAGTCAACTCGTCTGGCTTAGTTGATAGACGACAATCGTGGTATATACCAAAAGAAAGGCAATGAGCGATGCAGAAAACGCGAGGATGCCTGACCTCGGAAGTTTCAGGTAATGCCTCAGTCCGGCTCGCAAATAAATCGTCGGAACTGCAACAAGGAAAAAAAACATCATGCAGGCCAAGGCGATTTCGTGGTCCTCGTTAGACGCATAATCTACAAATGCAAGGAACAAGCTAAACAAAGTTACCAAAGCACCTGCAACGGAAATGGGAATGACCGAGTAGGCCGAGACGCGAACCACCTGCATGGTGCGAACTTTGCATTTGCCAAGAGTTTGTCGAAGCCCACAGATGACGAGCGTAAAGGCAGCGAAGTAATAGAGCAGAGACGGAAATAATCGCAGGTATCCTGGCGGCAGATTAAGCGGCACCATTGCGATCTCCTGCAGTTCGAAAAATGCATCCGTTACTGGCGCGTACGGAGTGACGCCACCTATTCGAGGAACTCTCCAACTAGGCACGATCGGTCCCTTGACCAGCTCATAGCCTGCAGTCGCAAGAAAAGCGCTGCCGTGAAAAACGATCGGGAACGCGATGACGGCCAGAAGCGGAAAGAACAGGAGCGGCCCCGGCCTCACATGCTCGTGAATGGAAACACGCGACCAGAAAGCTCGCGGCCGAAATGATCGCCAGATCGTCAGGGCAAGCGAACCGATCGGTCGCGTCCGCCATTGATGCTCAAACAGAAAATCGCTGGTGAACGCCGACCGGTCCAGCACCTCGCGCCACTCAAACGACAGCCCGCACTCCGGACACAACCCGCGCGACAGCGTCCGCAGGTTGTACCCGCACCGCGAACAGCAGACATCAAACGTGATCGCATCCCAATCCGGCGCGCCGTCTTCGCGAAGAAACGATGTGGCCGGCCCGTGATCACCCATGCGGAATCACCCTTCACCCGGGAAGCATCCTACCGCGGTTCCGGCCGCTCATAAGGCCAGAACACAAGATCGACATCGCCAAGCCTGGCCTTGCGAACGCCCCCGCCGCACAAACTCGTTATACCACCCCACATAATCGACATGCTCATCAAACGTCAGCGGTGGGGGGCGGTCGCGTATCTCCCCCGGCTCCGCTTGGGCCGCGCTGACAAAGGCCCATGCCGTAAGCAAAGAAATGACGGCGAATCGACGCAAATGCCCCATGATTGCTCTCCGGCCCAACTTCCTCAATCTCCGCGCGCATCGTTGTCGCGCGAATACCGCTCGGCCTCGCCGCGCCTCATGTAGCGCGACGATCCCGGTTCGCCGACCGACGGATACAAGAGGAAAGTCTAAACCCCCAGCAGCGCCGCGACAAAACCCGGTATATCCGGAAGGTCGATCACGTTGCTGGCGTCAAAATCGCCGTGGCACAAGTCCACAGTATCCACCGACATGGCCCGAACGGCATCCACGAATGCCTGAATGTCGCCACCGTCCGCCAGGCTGTCGACGTTCATATCGCCGTCGGGCGGGCCCGCGCACTTCTCGCACTCATCGGGAATGTCATTGGCGTTGTCGTCCTCGCTCCGTTCAGAGGCGATGTCGCAGGCGTCCAGCAAGCCGTTGTCGTTGCAGTCTACTGCTTTTGGCATGGTGGCAAATCGAAGGCGGCGAACATCTCCGAATCCTGGCGCCTGAATGCACGCATACAACTCGCCCGCGCCGTCCTCCCCGAATGACGCCAGACCGAATCCGACATTGGTGACGTTCAAAACCGGTCCGCCCGGAATGCGCCGCCAGACCTCTCCCGTGCAGTAATCGCCGAAGAAATAGTTGCCGTTGATGGTGCCCGGAAAGGAACACCCGCGGTAAACGTATCCGCCGACGATGGCGCAGCGACCGCCCTGATGATCGTAATTGAAGACCGGCAACGTCACCGCGTTGAACAACGGAAACGGCTGGCACGCCCCCAACTGAACGACACCGTCGTAACAAGCCCATCCGAAATTGATCCCGCCCGGCATCCCAACCTGATGAAGATTGATCTCCTCCGCGTTGTTCCAGCCCGTGTCGCCGATCCACAAGTCGCCCGTGTCGCGGTCGAAACTGCATCGCCACGGATTCCGCAAACCAAAATCCCAGATGGCGTCATCGAACATGGCGAAAGGAAGAAAGGGGTTAGTCGGCGGGATCGCATATGGTACGCCGTTGTCCACATCCAGCCGCAGAATGCACGCGTATAGCTCGCCATTATTGATGCCCTGCCCGAGACCCAGCTGGTCCGCAAACGGCCCGCCCTGCCCGTCGCCCACGGCCACGTAAAGATACCCGTCCGGACCGAACCCGATCCAGCCGCCGTTGGCGTCGAGGTCCGGTTGCGGCAGATTGAGCATCGGAATATCCGGCATCGCCTGATCCGGTATCAGGCTGACATAGCGCTGAAGCACCAGCGCATTGTTGGCGTCGGTATAGGTCACATACAGGTAGCCGTTGTTCTCAAAGTCCGGGTGAAACGCCATGCCGAGCAGCCCCTGCTGAACATCGATCGAAATGTTCGGCACGATCAGGAACGGCTGCGGGAGCAACACGCCGTCGCGAACGATCAGCACGGCGCCGATGTGTTGCTCGAGAATGTAAATGTCGTGGAGATTCCCCGGCGGCGAAACCACATACACCGGCCGATCGAAAATGGGGCCGAGGATGGACTCAAAGATCATTTGCCCGCGAGCGGGGGCAAATGCCGACAGGGCGATCGACAGACAGACGCCGAAACGGACCCCGGACGCCGAAGGAAGTGACAAGCGCATAAACCATCGCTCCCTGCCTCCCTTCGTTTCCCGCCTTCTTGGGAGATAATATCAAATCGAAAACACTCGCGCCAAGAGATGGACGAGCCGATTTTGTGTCACATGGTATGTCAGTCAGATCGTTTCTCGCTCAGTTCAACCTGACATGCATTCCGCATCCACCGCGAAACAAACCAAGCGCCGATCCCCCCGGCACCCCCGCCGCCGCAAAAGCAACCGCTGCCATCGTCCCATGTACGATTCTCGCCGTACCCGCCCGCCATTGACCCGCCCGATCGAAACCAGCTACACTATGTAACAGAGCTTTCGGGGCATCCTCATCGCTTTTTGGGCCAATTTGATGTCACTAGTAAATCACGATTTCTCGATGCGGGTCTCCAGCTACCCACATTCACGCCCCATGATGATCGCAAAGTTGGCTGCATACATGGCAGCAGGGGCCTTCGTCCTCTCATTGGCATCCGACCCCGCTTCAGGCTCTGAACTCGCCGACTGTCCTCGCCAATGGATTTCGGGTGGTCCAATTCCCGGCATCGACGGCTATGTCTCACAAATAATTCCCTGGGACCGCGATGGCCAAGGTCCAATGGGGACGGATCTTCTCGTCTTTGGCGGCTCGATTGTCGTCGACCAGGTAGTTCCCGGGGCCGCCGTCTGGGACGGCACTCATTGGGAAGGCTTTCCACATCCGGGCTACTCCATTTTCGACTGGGTGATTCGTGACGGTCAGCTTGTGGTGGGTGGACAAGATTGGCCCTACGGTCGAGTTAGTCGATGGACGGGAACTGAATGGGAAACACTTCCAACGCTCAACTCAAGTGGTCCGGTCCGAGCCGTTGAGGTCTTTCGTGGAGAGATAATTGCTGGGGGAGGAGATTATTTCGGAAATACCAGCGGAAACAGTTTCATAAGGCGCTTCAGAGGCACATATTGGGACACCCTTGGCCAGGGAATTTCCGGACATCCGGTTGACGCACTTGAAATCTACAACGACGAACTTGTTGCGGCTGGCCGTTTTAGTTCCTCGGGAGGCACGCCGTTATACGGCGTGGCGCGTTGGAATGGCGTGAATTGGGCTTCTTTGGGAACGGGAATCTCAGGAACGAGTGGCTACCC
This sequence comes from uncultured Planctomycetaceae bacterium, assembly GCA_964498115.1. Classification (GTDB taxonomy): domain Bacteria; phylum Planctomycetota; class Phycisphaerae; order UBA1845; family UTPLA1; genus UTPLA1. Next base: position 3,993 of record CAZCGF010000230.1, read on the forward strand.
GATCACTGATTTCTTGCTCATGGACGGGTACCTCGTAGTCGCTGGCAGATTTAACATGGCGGGCGGAAATCCGGCATCAAACATCGCACGATGGGATGGGAATTCGTGGTCTGCATTTTCAGGTAACCCCGGCTTCGTGACCGCAATGGCGATGCATGAAGGCGAGCTCTACGTTGGCAATTGGACCAAGACTGACGGTGGCTACTACGACACGGGGCGTGTACGCCGATGGACAGGCTCGTCATGGGTGATCGAGGGGAGCGATTTTGTCGGCGGTATCGGCGCGTTGTCCTCATACCATGGCCGACTCTACGCCGGTGGCATTTTTACAGTCAATGGCAGCGGCCAGCCTTCCCTGAACTTCACAGCGCTGTCAATCACTGGATCGGGTTGGGATACCATCGGATCCGGTCTTAACGGGCCTATCAATTCCTTCTCCGAGTATCAGGGACGCCTGATTGCCGGAGGTCGCTTTCTGGCATCCAACGGAATCACGACGAATCGCGTGGCCGAGAGAATCGGTTCCACCTGGCAACCGCTTGGCTTCGGAATGAACGAAGAAGTGCTGGCCTTGCAGACTCACGCCAATAAGTTGGTCGCCGCCGGGTATTTCACCATGGCCGGCGGCGTGACCGCGAATCGAATTGCCCAATGGAATGGGCAGTCGTGGCAGCCCATGGGTACCGGATTCGACGCTACCGTCCGTGTCATGACCGAGTTCCAGGGTGACCTCATCGTCGGCGGCGATTTCGATGTCGCCGACGGAATGCAGACCTCAAGACTCGCACGCTGGAACGGGCTGTCTTGGACCCCGCTGGGTACTGGCGTTGACAACGGAATTGGCCACGTCCAAGCGCTCTGTGAGTATCAGGGTGATTTATACGCCGGAGGCTCCTTTGACAGCGTTGGAGGCGTCTTTTCACCCTCCATCGCGAAGTGGAACGGCTCGCAGTGGTCACAAGTTCCCTTTCCGCTTGGCTTTCTGTTCACAAACGGATACGTCACGGCCTTATGTGTACATGATGAAAAGCTTTTCGCCGTACTGGATAACAACACATTTGCGGAATGGGACGGCAGTCAATGGACATATCTTGGGGCGAGTGATCCATACCAACAGCAGACGATCGGAAGTGTGTTTGCGATCCTCTCTTCAGGAGACAGATTGTACGCCGTGGGTGAAGTCGGCAGCAATGGAGTGTATGCAACTCTCGCATACTTTGAGGGGGTTCAGTGGGATTTCGAATTCGCTTTTCCACCACGCGACGACCAGGAAGTCTACGCGATCCGCGAGTATGACAACTCATTGGTTCTGGGTGGAAACTTTAGGATTGTGAATAACGAAGTGTCCGGCTTCTTTGCTCAATGGCAGCAGACCGGTCCACGCTTCGAATTTCAACCCACCGTATCGTCGACGTGTCCGGGAACAGATGTGTTCCTCTCCGCGACTGTGTCGGGTGCCGTGAATCCGGCATATCAATGGAAGAAGGATGGGTCCGACCTGAGCGATGGAGCAAACGTCCAGGGCTCCAATTCCACCACTTTGCAACTGCTCTCGGTCGACCTGTCTGACGACGGCGCATATCACCTCGTTGTCACTGATGAATGTGGAATCGCCGAATCAATCCCTGCGGAGTTGACGGTCGCGTGTTGCACAAGCCGTCCCAACGGTGACGCCAACCGTGATCGCGTCGTGGACGCCCTGGACATCCAGTTCTTTGTCGAGACGATCATGGAGGAAAACCGAACCGCTGCCCGAGTCTGCCCGTCCGATTTCAACCACGACCGAAAGCTCGATGTCGAAGACGTCGAAGGATTCGTAAACGCCTTACTCTCCGCTCCCTGACGATCGCGCCTACTTACCCACCACCCCCAGCGCCTCATCAATCACCGCCACCATGAAATCCGCATCCGCCTCGCTGATGCACATCGGCGGCTTGATCCGCAGCGTGTTCCCATACAGCCCGCCCTTGCCCAGCAGCAGCCCGCGCGTCCGCGCCTCTTCAAGTATCTGCGCCGCCTCCGCGCTCGCCGGCTCCTTCGTCTGACGATCCTTTACCAGCTCCACGCCCAGCATCAGCCCCAGCCCGCGCACCTCGCCGATCAGCTTGTGCTTGTCCATCAGCGCCGTCAGCCCGTCCTTCAGCCGCGTCCCCACCTTCAGCGAGTTCGCCTGAATCCCGTCCTCCTCAATCACGTCCAGCGTCGCCAATCCATACGTCGCCTGCACCGGATTCCCGCCGAACGTGTTGAAGTGCAGCTTGCCCACCATCGCCTTGGC
>CAZCGF010000231.1:0-6180 GCA_964498115.1 uncultured Planctomycetaceae bacterium
TAGAGAGCCTCCTTTCCCACAGTGAGAGCCTCCTCTTCAACCAGCAACGGCCTCCCTTCACCGGCATTATCCTTGCGCAGGCGGCCCGCCTGCGTTGTTTGCAGTTCAATTGCGCCGCACTCGCTTCCCGGCTCGGCGCGCGGAATCATCGTGTGCACGAAGTAGCGCGCGCAAACCAAGCGCGGAAGCAACGCACACTCAATTGTCGAGATGAAACGGACCGTGAAATGAAGGGAGGCGGGAGGGAGTCAAGCTATGGCCGTCAATCGATGGCCATCAGGAATAACGGCTTAAGAATGAATAAATGGCAAATACGGGATGATTCGACTCCTACCGGATCCACTTTCACACGACGGATCCCGATTCCTCACGTTCTTACTATACCCGATAACTCGGGCATCGGCAACATTTTTCTACCGCGGTGAAAGCTATCCGCGCGGCACTCGACGAGTTCAAGACGTCTGCGTGAAGGCATGACCAGGGACTCGTCGCACGCTTCGTCCCTGGCTTGGCGTTGGGCATGGCGGTTAATCGCGTAACCGGGTCGATTGGTAGTTCGCTGCCCAAGCGGCTAAATTATCCGCTGAAATGGCCGCGCAAAAGAAAACGCCAAGCCCGCACTTCGAGGCCTCTGAGTCCTTTGCCCGCGGGCTGGACGAAAAAGACCCACTTCGGGCATATCGCGAACGCTTCTGCATTCCCACTGACCGGGACGGCAAGCCGGTCATCTATTTCTGCGGCAACTCGCTCGGGCTCATGCCGAAGGCGGCAAAGGATGCTGTCGAGCAGGAGCTGGAAGACTGGGCGCGGCTCGGCGTGGACGCGCACTTCGACGGCCGGTCACCGTGGTACCGCTATCACGAGCAGTTTCGCGAGGCGGCGGCGCGACTCGTCGGGGCGAAGCCGGGCGAAGTTGTCATGATGAACAGCCTGACGGTGAACCTGCACCTGATGCTGGCGACCTTCTATCGACCCACGCGCAGCCGCTACAAGATCCTGATCGACACGCCCTGCTTTCCCTCTGACATGTACGCCGTCAAGAGCCAGGCGGCGATGCACCGGTTCGATCCGAATGATGCCGTCGTCATGGCACGTCCACGGGAAGGCGAGCACTGCATCCACACCGGGGACATTGAATCCATGCTGGAGGATCATGGCGACATGATCTCGCTTGTGCTGCTTGCGGGCGTGAACTTTTTTACCGGGCAGCACTACGACCTTCGGCGCATCATCGCGATGGCGAAGCGCGAGGGTTGCGTCGTCGGGCTCGATCTGGCCCACGCGGCGGGCAACGTGCCGCTGGCGCTGCATGACTGGGACGTCGATTTCGCGGTGTGGTGCAGCTACAAGTATCTCAACTGCGGACCGGGGGCGGTCGCGGGATGTTATGTGCACGAGCGTCATGCAAGCAATCCCAATCTGCCCCGGCTGGCGGGATGGTGGGGCAACGATCCGGCGAGCCGATTTCAGATGCACCTGCTGCCGGACTTTGTGCCGGTGAGCACGGCGGATGCGTGGCAGGTGAGCAATCCGCCGATCTTTTCGATGGCGCCGCTACGGGCGTCGCTGGCGATCTTCGATGAGGCGGGGATGCCGGCGCTTCGCGCGAAGTCTGAACTCTTGACGGGTTACCTGCGATTTCTCATCGAGGCGATGCCGACCAAGCGTTATGAGATCATCACGCCGAAGGACCCGGCGGCACATGGCTGCCAGTTGTCCATTCTCGCTCAGGACGACGCCAAGGGGCTGTTCAAGCGGCTGGAGGCGGCGGGGATCAAGGGCGACTTTCGCGAGCCGAATGTCATTCGCGTGGCACCCGTACCGCTTTACAACACGTTTCACGAAGTGTGGCGGTTTGCGCAGGTGCTTGCCGAGAAGGCCTAGCGCTGCAGCCGCCCGCCTACCTGTCAGCCTCTATTTTTCCAAGTGTTTCCGCATTGCATTGTCGAAGAGCCACATCCAGCCCTGTTGCGTGCTCTCAAGCTTGGCGTCGGTAATCTGTCCGAATGAGGTGTCCGAGACCTGCAATATCGTTTTCTTGCCGGACTTTTTGAAGGTGAACTTCAAATTGACCATCGCGGGGCCGCCGAACGCCGGCGTGAGGTAACCGATGAGGTCCACCGACTTGCCGGGGTCCACGCCGATGACGTTGCCCCATACGAGACCGGCGCCGTTGCCCCAGTCTTCGTACATGCGGCCGCCGAGCTTGGCCTCGATGTGGAAGCCCTTGGGCGACGGGACGTTGTAGAACTCGGCCGGCCACCACTTGGAGGTTTCGCTGAACAACGCCTTCCAGACGCGCTTGACGTCTGCGTTGAAGGTGAATTCGAGTTCGGCCCGGGCCACGCCGAAGTCGGTCTTCGTCTTACTTTTTTTTGCTGCCATTTTTCTTGTCACCTTTCCGGCCTTCAATGTGCCGCTGAAGACTTAACAATCCCGTCGCCCAGACCGCCTCGTAGGGGCGCACCCATCGTTCGTAGATCGCGCGGATGGGCACCGCGTTCAGATGATTCCACCGCTCCCGGCCGCGCCGGCGAACGACGACAAGCCCGGCGGACTCGAGGACGGCGAGGTGCTTCATGACGGCGAAGCGTGAGAGTCGTCGAAACGACTCGGCCAGTGCGCCGGTGGTTCGCGGTCCGTCGCGGAGGAGATCGAGGATTCGCCGCCGGGTCGGGTCGGCCAGGGCTCGCCAGACGGCATCCGATGCCGAAGATTCCATATGTGACCATATGGTAACATATTTCCGGGCGGACCCGCAAGGGGGATTCGAGGGACTTCAGAACGGCTGGAAATCGATGGAGCGGGCGCCGCAATGATCTGTCAATTTGAAGGGTGTGCGATCGCCGTCTGAGACAGGAAGGCCGCGGGCCGACAGGAAACCTCGTGCCTGATACCTGGCCCCCAAGTCTTCAAATCTCCGGCCGATTCACTCTATCCTCAAGAAATCAATGGCCCAATGTACCCAAGATTGAAAACGACCTGATGGGGCCATCCATACCCAGACATGGCTTCGTGCGCCCTCTCATCCTTTAGGCAATCCATCAAGTGCCGCACGGCATGCATTCAGGACATCACGATGCGTTTCCTCGTTCAGGGCGTTTTTCGTTGCCGATCTAAGTTGCTCGATCAGGCGGGCGTCTCGTCGCAGGCTTTCGACGATTTGACTACATGTGTCGCATCGAGCCACATGACGCGACACATTTGGCGGAGCTTTGTCGCCCCTCACAAGAGCATGAAGCTCATCGGCCCGCGGGCAGCCTCGTAGTTTGAATTTCATCGTCAGGCCTCCCCGAGTTCCGTGTTCAACTCGGTCAACATTGCCCGGAGGCGACTCATCATCTCCGAGCGGATTCCATAAAGCCGCCCGCGGGAGATTCCGAAACGCCTCGCCACCTGCTCGCCGGACTCCCCCATGATCACGCTTCGCTCAAACGCCTCGAAGTCGCGCTTTCGGACGTCGGCCATTTCGCGCAGGCGCTCCAGGCAGTATCGCACGCGCTCATTTCGTTCCAACACAGCAAGGTCGCCGTCTTGATCCGCTTCCGGCGCGGCGGAACGCGGAGGCGTCGTTCTTCCGGCTGCTTTTCCGAACTTCCGACGGAACCGCGCGGTGGCTCGCGACACCGACCGGGCAACATAACCCCGGAATCGACCCTTGCCATGATCAATTCTCAGGCCGCGGCGAATTCTTGCGTGCAGCCCACGCATGACGTCGCAGACGATATCCTGAGCGTCGTGGTGATTCAGCCCATTGCGCCGGGCCAGCCGGTAGATGAACGGGCCGTAGATTTCCCAAAACGTTTGCCATTCGGCCTCGGTGCCATCCTTCAGGCGGAGGATGAGTGAGACGGGGGTGCGGTGTTCGGGGGCGTCTAAGTCTGATGTCATTTCGCTTCGCCGGAGTCTGACTGTACTCGTGTCATCATTTGAGTCGCCCGAGCGCCAGATCAATCGACGCTGGTTACTCCCCGAGTTTCGATTCGGCGGAGGCGCCCGGATTACCGGCAGCTTACTGCCGGCAATCCGGAACTGACCATCCGCCAATAACTCCCGACCCAAGAGAATAGTTCAAAATGTCAAATCAACTCTGGCAGACGCGCACAGTCTGCTACTTCGGTCACATCATCAGAAGGCACTCCACGAATGGGGGGATGTCGTCGATGGTCAGGATGCCATCTCCGTCGGGCACCGGAAAAAGATCACCGGCGCAGACATTTCGCCAGCTCTCCTCATTCGCAAGGATGCCGCTGACCATGCCGTCAATGTCCAGCCCGTTGGTCAGCCCGTCGTCGTTGACATCACAGGTCGTCGGGATGGCAGACGGTTCGATTGCGACGAAGTGCCCCGGCTCAAGCAGGGACAAGTTGATCCAGCCGAGATTCTCGCTCCAGGCACAGCCGTTCAAGCGGCCGTCGCACTCGATTCGCGCCGGGTCCGCGGGCGTTGCCAGTGCCCCGCCGTCGAAGTTGACCCAGCCGACGTTTTCGCCCCAGGCGTACCCAATGAGCGAGCCGTCCGAGGCAACGTTGACTCCGTAGTCCGTGTCATTCAGGTTGGCATAAAGTGGCGGCGCGGCGGGCACGCCGTCGCCGACGTGCAGCCAGCCGATGTTTTCGCCCCAGATGTAACCCTTCAGGACATATGCCTCGACGCGGACGCCATCCGCGAAGCCATTTGCATCCCGCCAGTTCATCCAGCCTGCGTTTTCGGCCCACGATGACTGCGCCACGGTATCGATGTTAGACTGAGCATATATCGGGGAGACGCAGATCAACACGACAACCAAGATGGCAGGTTGCCGCTTCAATTCTGAGTTCTTCGACATGATATCCTCCGGCTCTTGCAATTCGAAAAAGCAGCGATGCTAGAAGACGAAATTCGCCCACGGGTGGTCGGTGCCCGGTATGGCGGCAATATCGCCACCTGCTGATACGTTTACAAGGGGTCCATAAGCCACCAGAGCACCCGGTGCGATGATCTGAGCGCAATTGGAGAAGGTCGTTCGCGTAACGACCGCGCCCAGGTTGGGCCCAAAGGAATCGACACCGGTTTGACATTCCACAGCGGAACACTCATCAATGCGGGTTTGGCCGCCGAGCCGGTACCCCGCGCTACACGAGACCGCATGACAGCGCGTGATATGAAGTGAACTCCCTACAAAACCGCTTCCCGACGACGTTGCCAAGCACTCAATGATTGAGCCAGTCCCTTGAATGACAAAGGCCTCTTCCGCACCAAGGACACGCGAAGCGATGACAAGCCCGGCGTCGGCAACAAAGATTCCCCCTGAACCTCCGAGTTGCTGACATCCCATCACAAATGCGCCTTCGAGGCACCCAATTCCTGTTCCACCCGATGCCTTGACGTCTACGATTGTGCCTCTCCGAGCGAGAACAACGTTGCTTCGGTCTGGTATCGACCCATCAAAGGTGCACTCATCAACAGAGAGGTGCCGCACAATGCTGTCGGAAAGTGCGCGGCCCGCGACTCCACTGCCGCCCCAGAGCCGAATTGAGCCGTTATGAATTCGCACATTTCTCAGCGTCGCAAATCCGCCGATGGCTGAGATTGCGTGGATTGAACCTGGGACGCCGATCATCTGATGACCCCCGAGGTCCAAGCATACGTTTTCTGAACTGATTTCAATCCCGCTTTTCCCACTCTCACCAATGAGGTTGGTGGAAAGGTAATAGCTGCCGGGCTGGCTGATCACATGCACCGCCGTCGCGCTGCCGGGCAGGCTCTGCACGGGAATGCGCGGTTCGGCGAGGCCGGCGTCGGTGCGGGCGATCTTGTCGTAGATATCCTGCACGGTGCGGCCGGTTGAGCCGATCGGCCCCGGCGGCGGGGTGAGTGGCCCGGCCTTGGCATTCCGGGCAAACAGCGTTGCCCCCGCGGCGAGGCCGCCGATGCCGGCGATTAGTGCGCGGCGGTCGAGTTGATTGGCGACTTGCGGATCTGTAATGTCCACGGCTAGCTCCTTTCCTAGTGATTCAACTCTAAGTCGGCGTTTGTTTCCCTAAGGAGTTTGCGGAATATTGGGCACTGACTTCATCTCATCCGGATATGTCTCCGGCTGGAATCAGGGGGCACATGGTGAACCGGCTGAACCCACTGACGGAACTCCCCTTGTGAATTCGTAAGCGCCGATGTCGACGATCGGCGACGGACCGATGC
>CAZCGF010000232.1:0-6158 GCA_964498115.1 uncultured Planctomycetaceae bacterium
ATCGGAGAGGGAGGGATTCGAACCCCCGGTACCTTGCGGTACAGCGGTTTTCAAGACCGCCACCTTAGGCCACTCGGTCACCTCTCCAGCGGACCGTCGGCGGGCGCGCCGGTGGGCCTGAATCGGAATCGCGCCGCCCGATGGTCATCGGGATTGTACACCTCATGTTTCGGTTTGAAAGCGCGGGGCTCCCTCCCTCCACTTTCCAAGTGCCGCCCCCCCGAATGATAGCCGTGGCCGAGCCGAACGCCCTGCGGGAGGCCCTATGACGCGGGTTACTCGTGGCCTTTTTCCGCCGGTCCGCCACGACACGGCTCGCCGCGATTGTCCGGTAAATCGCGGGCACATTTCCGACGGGGCGGGTAGAATCACCCCCTAGAGAGGGTCGGCTCGTGAGCTCGCTACCTCAAGATGACGAATCGTCTCTGAAGACGTTGGTGTCCCGCGCGGTCGAAGGGGACGCCGAGGCCCTCTCTTCCATGCTCGGTCGCTACGGGCCGGAGATCGAGAGCCGGCTTCAAATCTCGCGCAAATGGCGCACGGTCCTTGAGCCGGGCGATGTCATGCAGGTGACCTACCTCGAGGCGTTCATGCAGATCGGCCGGTTCCGGCCGGATCAACATGCAAGCTTCCCGGCCTGGCTGAAGCGCATCGCGGAAAACAACCTGCGCGACGCCATTCGGGCCCTAGAGCGGCAGAAGCAACCGCAGCCTCACATGCGCGTCGAGGCGGCGGTGGGCGCGGAGTCCTTCGTCCAGCTCTACGAGACCCTGGCGGCGACCTCCACGACGCCCAGCCGCGTCGTCGGCAAGGCGGACACCAAGCGGCTTCTCGAGGAATGTATCGATCAACTCCCCGCGGATTACGCCCTGACGGTGCGGCTCTACGACCTTGAAGGACGCCCGATCAGCGAGATTTGCAAACAGATGGGCAGGTCGGCGGGAGCGATTCACATGCTTCGGGCGCGGGCCCACGAGCGATTGTGCGAACTTCTTGGCACGGCCTCGGCGTGGTTCAGTTCGCGCGCGTGAATCGGGCAGTCGATTTGTCGCATGAAGATCAGGAGGGCGGACCGGGATTCGGTCGCCCGTAAGGTCACCAAGCGTGAGCGAACAAACCGGATCATCAGGACGTCACCAGGCGTGGATCAGCGCTGCGCGCGAACAATTCGCGGCGGCCAAGGGGGTCGGCGGGTCGTCGGGCGATCGCGCGGCAACCGGCGCACCGGGCGGCACCGCGTCGGCGACGGGCGGGCGGCGAATCTCTGCTGCGCCCGAACTTCCGGGCTATTCGGGACTGGTCGAGCTTCATCGCGGCGGACAGGGCGTCGTTTATCGCGGCGTGCAGAAATCGACGGGCCGAACCGTGGCCATCAAGGTCATGCGCGAAGGGCCCTTTGCCGGCGAGAGCGATCGGCTTCGATTCGAGCGCGAGGCGGCCATCCTGGCAAAGCTCCAGCACGATCGCGTCGTGGGAATCCTGGATCGCGGCGAGGAGGCGGGGTGCTACTACTTCGTCATGGACTACGTGGACGGCCGGTCGCTGGACCGGTATGTCCGCGAGGAGCAGACCAGCCTCCGTAAGCGGCTGGAGCTATTCGCCCTCATTTGCGAGACGGTCAGCGCCGCCCACGTCAAAGGCATCATCCACCGCGACCTGAAGCCGGGCAATCTGCTCGTCGATGAGACGGGGCAACCGCGCGTCCTCGACTTCGGACTGGCCAAGCTGACATCGCTGGATGACGTCACGACGGCACCCGCACAAACGATGACGGGGCAGTTCATCGGCTCTCTTCCGTGGGCGTCACCGGAACAGGTGGGCGGCGAGCCGGACCAGATCGACACGCGCACCGATGTCTATTCACTCGGCGTCATTTTGTTTCATCTTCTGACCGAGACATTTCCCTATCGCGTCGTGGGCCGTCCCAAGGATGTGATGGAAAACATTCTCTCCGTCGTACCGGAAGCCCCGTCGCGCGTGGCGAAATCTACTTTCCAGGTGACAGCACCCGGCGAACGAATCGACGCGGATCTCGACACGATCGCGCTGAAGTGCCTTCAGAAGGATCGGGCACGGCGCTATCAGACGGCGGCGGAGTTGGCCCGCGACGTGCGGCATTATCTCGGCGGCGAACCGATCGAGGCGCGGCGTGACAGCACGTGGTACCTGCTGACCAAGTTGGCGGCGCGACATCGCACGCCGGCCGTCGTCGCCGGGGCGTTTGTCCTGCTCATCGTTGCATCGGGCGTCGTTTCGCTGGCCCTCTGGCGGCAGGCAACGCAGGAGCGCGATCGGGCGATCAAGGTCGGCGACATGGAGGCGTCGGCGCGGCATCGCGCGGATGCGGAGGCAGCCAAGGCGCAGGCTGTCAGCGGCTTTCTGGAAGAGATGCTGACGGCGGCCGACCCGACGGTGGCGCGCAATCCCGATCTGACCGTGAAGGAGGCGCTCGATGTGTCGGCGAAAAAGATCGACGAAGGCTCGCTGAAGTCACAGCCGGAAGTCGAAATCGCGGCGCGCAACGCAATTGGCAAGACCTATTTCGGGCTCGGACTTTATGAGGAGTCGCTGGCTCAGCATCGCCGCGCTTTGGAGATGGCGCGGCCGGGCGGCGAGGGCACGGCGACGATCGTCGATGAAGACATGCTGGCCGAGCTGCTTCGAAGGCTCGGCGAAACGTTGTCCACGATGGGCAAGATCGAGGAGGCGGAAAAGGTTTTCGGCGAGGCGATTGAGATCGGGCGACGGCTTCACGGCGACCGAAGCACCGAAGTCGGTTTCTGTCTGAACGAACTGGCGATCATCCGGAAGACCCTCGGCGACCGGGAGGGTGCGGAGAAGCTCTATCGCGAGACCCTTGAGATCACGCGGGTAACGCCGGGGCCGGACAGTGCTGAATACTGCGTCACGTTGAACAATCTGGCGATCCTCGTTTCGGACCGCGGAGATTTCGACGAAGCCGAGAAGATGATGCGCGAGGTGCTCGAGACGCGCCGCAAAGTGCTCGGCGAGGACAGTCCGGAAGTGGCCAACAGCCTGAACAGCATCGCCAATGTGCTGCAATCCAAGGGCGATTCAAAAAGCGCCGAAGCGATGATGCGCGAATCGCTTTCGCTGCGCAAGCGCGTGTTTGGGGCGGAGCATCCTGCCGTCGCGACGAACATCAACGATCTCGGCGTGATGCTGGACGGGCTGGGTCGCCACGACGAGGCCGCGGAGTTGCTAACGCAGAGCCTGGAGATGCGCCGCAAGCTCCTGGGCCCCGAACACACCGAGACTGCCGTCAGCCTGAACAACCTGGCGTACGCCCTCTTCAACAAGCGCGACTACCCCGGGGCGATCAAGATGTTCAGCGACGCCCTGGAATTGATTCGCAAGGGATTCGGCCCGGTCCATCCGTATGTTTCCGGGGTCCTGTGGAATCTGGCGGATGTCTATGAGGCGATGCACGACGACGAGGCCTTCGAGAAAGCGACACGCGAAATGCTCGAGGTCGACACCAAGCTCTTCGGCCCGGACAGCCCCAAGGTCTGCAACGACGAGGTGCGCGTGGCCATGTGTTTGATCCGCACCGATCGAGCCGCTGAGGCGGAAGGCCTGCTGCGACATTGCGTCAAGGTTCGCGAGAAGGTGCTTCCGCCGGGGACGTGGACGATTCACTCCGCGCGCAGCGTTCTGGGTGAAGCACTCGCCGCGCAGGAAAAGTTTGAAGAGGCGGAGACACTTCTGGTATCGGCCTGCGACGAAATACAAAAGAGCGAGGTTGCGCCGCCGTTTCGAAAAAGGGAGGCGATCGAGCGCGTCATTCGGCTTTACGAATCCTGGGGCGTCGCCGCCGCCGACAAGCTGAGTCTGGCGCAGCCGTGGCGCGACCAGTTGGCCAAGCTCGATGAGCCCTAGCCCGACCCCGCCGGCTGCCGGTTCAAAGTTGCACCCGTCGCGCTTATCATCTCCGCATGTCCACCGCCGCACAGGTTCGAGTTGATCTGCCGGGCCGCGCCTATGACATCCTGATCGGCGAGGGCGAGTTGGATCGCCTCGGTGAGCACGTCGCCGCACGCATCGAATCGAAACGAGCCACCATCGTCACGGATAGCCATGTCGGGCCGCTTTACCTTCAGCGCGCCGCTTCGGGGCTAAGGCGATCAGGCATCAACACGCACACCGTCACAATTCCAGCCGGGGAAGCCTCGAAGTCACTGACCCAGCTCGCTCGCGTCTTTGACGAGTTGGCGGCGCGCGGCCATTCGCGCGACGAGCCGGTCATCGCGCTGGGCGGTGGGGTCGTCGGCGATCTGGCGGGCCTCGCCGCGGCGCTTTGGAATCGCGGGGTGCCCTTCGTGCAGTGCCCGACGACGCTGGAGGCGCAGATCGATGCATCGATCGGCGGCAAGACGGCGATCAACCATTCGGCGGGCAAGAACCTGATCGGCGCCTTTCATCAGCCGTCGGTGGTGTGCATCGATGTAGCATGCCTGGGGACGCTGTCTGACCGCGACTTCATCGCGGGCATCGCCGAGTCGATTAAGCATGCGATCATCTGCGATCCGGCGTTCTTCGCATGGCACGAGACGAACATGAAGAGAGTGCTCGCCCGCGAGCCGGCCGCGATCATTGAGTTGGTTCGGCGCAACTGCGAGATCAAGGCCCGCGTCGTCGAGCAGGACGAGCGCGAGTCTGCGACCGACGGCGTGGGACGCGCGGCGCTGAACTTCGGGCATACCATCGGCCACGCCATCGAGGCCCAGGCGGCATATGCCCTGCGTCACGGCGAGGCGGTGGCGCTGGGGATGATCGCGGAGATGGACCTGGCCGTCCGGCGGTGCGGGCTTGGCGAGGCGGATCGAGATCAGGCCATCGCGCTGCTCGCGGCGGTCGGCCTGCCGACGAGGAGCACGGCGCCGATCGACGCAGATGACATCATTTCACGATTGGGGACGGATAAGAAGAAGCGCGGACAAATGGTCCGATTTGTCGTACCGCGATCTATCGGTCAGGTGGCGTGGCTGGAAGGCGTGACCGAAGACGAGATTCGACACGCGCTCGCAGGCGTGTCGATGCCGTAGCACATCGCGGCGGCTGCCGATAATCCCGCCCTCGTTTCAACAAGCAATTCGAAAACCTATCGAGCGGCCCAGGCACCCCAGTTTGCGGACGCACTTTTGCGCAGCGGAGGGCGGCGCGCCCGCACAGGCCGCAGATTCAGCGCGCGCGCAACAGCTTCACATCAGCCGCGTCCTGGCGACGCGACGACGGTTCTTATTGAACACAACAAATCGGGGGGATGCGAAGGGCGCCGTCGGCCCGGCTGTTGCCACATACACCAGCAAGACTGACCCACGCTGCCTTCAAGTGTTCATAGGCAGCCCGACCCGGCGAAGTCAAACGACAGCAAGAACGGGCAATAACGCCCGAACGATTCAAAGGGGCAAGACACATGAAGAATCGAATCCATCAGCTTTCACTGGCCGTCATCGCCTGCGGCTTCGGCGCCTCGGCCGCCAACGCCACGCTCATCGACTACAACGGCATGGGCTTCAAGTCGTCGATCAACTACAAGCTTGACGGCAACTCCAAGAGCGTCAATGCGGGCCAGTTGCTCATCGACTTCGACGGCAAGGACGAGATCGCCTACTGCGTCGATCTTCGTCACGGCATCAAGAGCGAATGGCACGCCACGTTCAAGGACGTCAGTTACATCAACGGTGGCAAGGCCGCCGCGTTCCTCTTCGACACCTTCGCCGCCGCCGTGGACAGCAATCTCAAGGCAGCCGCCCTGCAGGTCGCCATCTGGGAAGTCGTCGAGGACTATAGCTCGATCAACCTGGGCAGCGGCGCATTCAAACTCCTGACGACGGGCTCGATCGCCACGCTGGCCCAGAGCTACCTGAGCGTCATCCCTGCCAACCTGAGCAACTACAGCACCGACGCCTACATCATCAAGAGCGGCTCGTATCCGCGAAGCCAGCACCTGATCGTGCCGGAGCCGGGAACGCTGATCGCCATCCTCGCCGGCCTGCCGCTGGTCTTCCGCCGAAGGCGCGAACTGGCCGCCTGACCCTGATATCACCTTCTCCTGTCACCTGCCTACTGTTCGGACGCACACCTTTCCATCGGGCACTCGCAAAGGACGCGAGTGCCCGGTGGTTTTTTACGCG
>CAZCGF010000233.1:0-6153 GCA_964498115.1 uncultured Planctomycetaceae bacterium
CTTCGGCGATTGCAGGCCATCTCGGCGATGCCGCGATGGCTGACGGGGCCGCTGCTTTCTGCGGCGGCATCCGTAACCCGGGGGGCTTTGGGGGCGCACAAGGCCCTGCCGAGGCGGCTTGCGAAGTTCAGCAATCTGTTATCGCGGAACGGCATTCATCGACACATGGCACTTTCAGATTGGTCGAGTGACGACGTGCGGGCCCGACTTTATTCAAAGGAGATGGGCGCGACTTTGGCAGGGTGCGACAGTCCCCCGGACTGCATGCGCCGTTACTACAACGAATTTCAGGGTCGTGGTGATTTGAATCGGCGGTCCCATGTGCTGATTCAGACATTTCTCGCATCGCACAATTTCCTTTATACCGACAAGACCAGCATGGCCGCGTCGGTTGAGGCTCGCGTTCCGTTCATGGACGTCGAATTGATGCGTCTGGCGGCGCGAATGCCAGAGGACGTCAAGCTCAAGGGTCAGACAACGAAGTATGTGCTCAAGAGGGCGATGGAGCGATACCTGCCGCGCGAGGTCATTTATCGAAGCAAGACCGGCTTCGGCGCGCCTCTGCGGAAGTGGATCAACGAGGACCTTGACGCGGAAATCAACGATCTGCTTGGGGAACAGCGAGTCAGAAATCGAGGGCTGTTCGACGCGGGGGCGATTAGTCAAATCCTGCGCGATAACAGGGCTGGAAAAGCAGACCATACCTATCTCCTTTATGCACTGCTTACGCTGGAGGTATGGATGATGACCTTTATTGACCAGGCCGGCAGCGAGGTATCTCTGAGCGTGCATGCCCAATGACGCATTGCTTCCAAGGCCGATAGATAAACAGTGAAACAAGTCCTACAGAATCTCAAGTCGGGCGTGGTCGAAGTGACGGAGGTGCCCTGTCCGCTGGTCCGGCCTGGGTCAGTGTTGATCCGGAGTCAAGCCAGCCTGATTTCGGCCGGTACCGAACGCATGCTCGTCGAATTCGGCAAGAGCAGCCTCTTTGCGAAGGCTCGGGCCCAACCTGACAAGGTTCGCCAGGTACTCGACAAGATAAAGACAGATGGCCTGCTTCCTACGCTGGAGGCCGTCTTCTCGCGACTGGATGAGCCGCTTCCACTGGGTTACTGCAATGCCGGGACCGTTGTGGAGGTTGGTGAAGGAGTTAACGACTTCAAGGTCGGTGACCGTGTTATATCGAACGGGCCTCATGCGGAATACGTGTGCGTGCCCCGGAATCTATGCTCGAAGATTCCCGAGGGTGTCAGCGATGAACAGGCATCGTTTACGGTGCTCAGCTCGATCGCCCTGCAGGGCATTCGGCTACTCGAGCCCACGATCGGCGAGACGATTGTCGTGACAGGTTTGGGGCTCATCGGGCTGGTTGCGGTTCAGTTACTCAGGGCAAACGGATGCCGGGTGCTGGGAATCGACCTCGACCCGTCGCGGCTGGAACTGGCCAGATCATTCGGAGCGGAGACGGTCGACATTCGCTCGGGTGCGGACCCCATCGCGGCGGCGCAGGCGTTCAGCAAGGGAGTCGGCGTTGACGGCGTTCTCATTACCGCGTCATCCAAGAGTAATGAAATCATGAAGCAGGCCGCGACGATGTGCCGAAAGCGCGGCCGCATAGTGCTGGTCGGCGTCGTGGGACTCGAACTAAGCCGATCTGATTTCTACAAGAAGGAGCTGTCATTTCAGGTTTCCTGTTCCTATGGGCCCGGTCGTTATGACGCGGAGTATGAGGACCGCGGCCGGGACTATCCGCTGCCGTTTGTGCGATGGACCGAGGGTCGTAACTTTACGGCGATCCTCGATCTGCTCGCCTCTGGCAGAGTGGACGTTCAGGCGTTAATCAGCAAGCAGATTCCACAGGCGCAGGCGGATCGGGCGTATCAGTCGCTGACAGGTGATAAGGATGCCCTTGGCATCATTCTCACTTATCCCGCGGAGGCCGCCGGCGTCGCCCGGACCGTGACCCTGCCGAATCCGGTTGCAGGCACTCGGGCAGGCAGGGTGGTCATGGGTTTCATCGGAGCGGGGAATTTCACGAAGGTGACGTTGCTTCCCGCGCTGAAGGGCTGCGATGTCCGCCTGCGAACCATTGCCAGTGCCGGAGGTGTGAGCGGCGTCCATGCCGGGCGAAAGTTCGGATTCGAACAGGCCACGACAGACTATCGCGAATTGCTGTCAGACCCGGCAATCAACCTGGTGGTCATTACGACACGGCATGACCTGCATGCAAAGATGACACTCGAGGCGCTCGCGGCGGGCAAGCATGTAGCTGTAGAGAAGCCGCTTTGCGTGACGTCGGAGGAGTTGAATGAGATTCGCTCGGCATTCGCAACGACCGCAGGCCTGCAATTGCTTGTTGGATTCAATCGCCGATTTTCTCCGCACGCGATCAGGATGCGGCAGTTACTGGCTGCCCGATCGCAGCCGATGTGTATGAGCATGATGGTCAACGCCGGCATCATCGGATCTGAGAGCTGGGTGAATGATCCATCAGTCGGCGGTGGGCGCCTCATTGGCGAGGGCTGCCACTGGATTGACTTGATGGTGTACCTGACGGGATCGAAGGTCGTGCAGGTCAGTGCGACGCGCATTGGCGATTCGCCCGGCGTCACGGTGCGCGATGACAAGATGACCGTGACACTCTCCTTCGCTGACGGGTCAATCGGGACGCTCCACTATTTCGGAAATGGCCACAAATCCTACGAGAAGGAGACGATGGAGGTCTTCTGCGACGGAAGGGTACTACGGCTGGAGAACTTCCGAAATCTAAGAGGCTTCGGCTGGCCGGGGTTTGCAGGCATGAAGCTGCGGCGGCAGGACAAGGGGCACGCGGAGGAGTTTCGGCAACTGATCGGCGCTATCGCGAGCGGCGGTCCGACCGTGATGCCGTTTGAGGAAATTGACAACGTCATGCGGGCGACTCTTGCGGCGGTGGAATCGGCGCATTCGGGGGCGAATGTGCGAATAGGATTGGAATGACAGGCGATGTGAATGCTCCCGGGCTCACGGTGCTCGCGAAAACCCGCGGTAGGGCCCTTCATCTCGGTTGCGACAATGCCGTGTATGCATGCATTCGCCAGGCGATCTTTCGCTCCACGGATGACGGGTGCAGCTGGCAGTTTGTGACTCGGATTCTGCGTCGAGGCCTGCGCGGCCTTCTGGGCACGACTCGACTCGGGGCGCGCCTCGCGCGACATGAAATAAGAGCGTGCGGCCGACTGGGCGACGGAGGGCTTGTCGCATGCAATCGCGAAGGAGTTTTCTTCTCGAGGCCGAATGATCCTCTGATGAGTCCTTCGCGCGTTCCGGTTGGCAATCAGCCTCTATCGCCTCCGATGTGCATCCAAGTGGGGCCGGAAGATCAAGTCATCTGGGGTGAGTACGATCCTCGCGATGCCCACGGAAAGCCGGTCAGAGTTTACGTCTCTAAGGACCGCGGCAGATCCTATGAAGTTGCTTACGTCTTTGACGCCGGGACTGTCCGCCATGTCCATAATTTTCTGTTCGATCGGCAACTGGAGAAATACTGGGTCCTTGTCGGCGATGTTAACCATGAGCCTGGTATCGGACTTCTGGCCAAGGATTTTTCGGGTATCGAGTGGATTGGCAGGGGCGAGCAGAAATATCGTGCCGTGGAGGTCTTTGATCTTGGCGATCGACTCGTCTATGGAACCGACAGTGAATTAGAGGCGAATCGCATCGTCTCACTGAATAAGTCAACTGGAAAGGTCACGGAGGTAAGACCGATTGAGGGCAGTTGCATCTATGCCTGTCGGTTTGGAAAATACTACGCGATTTCGACGACGGTTGAGCCATCGCTCGTTAACTCCTCTCGCGAGGCGGCGCTGTATCTCTCTGTTGATTGCGATCGCTGGGAGAGAGTCTTCTCGGCTGAGAAGGACCGCTGGCATCCGGTCCTGTTTCAATTTGGTTCGATGGTGCTGCCGCGCGGGGCAAGTCAGTCCGACACAATCATCTTCAGCGGACAGGCCTTGCGAGGAATCGATAATCGGGTCATCACCGCCGAATGGAGCGGAAACAGCTGAGTTTGCGCGGGAATTCGCGGGTGCAAATTGGTTTAGGATTCGAGGCAAGGTTTGGTTTACTTGCGGAGTTCGATCAGCAGGTTTGAACCCTGGCTTTGCAGGAACGCCTTAATGAGCCATCGAGGCCATAGACCTTTGACAACCTTGAGCAAAAGGGACCGGTGCTTTCGTTCGCCGACATTCCCTTGCAACAAATCGCCCATTGACAGTAACGGTCGGATACGCGCATGGGAGAACCTGAAACACATCTGCCGGGCCTCATTGATGGTGTAGGCCTTGGTTCCGGGGCTCTCAAGGTGACATGCAAATAATTCGGTCAGGCTCCGCCACGGCCTTCCTGCCGCGAGGGCGAATCGACCCCACAACATATAACCCATGACCGAGAACCTGTGGTAAATCATGATACGAGCGATCCCTCCGGGTCGCAGAACACGGTAAACCTCATTGATTGCTCGTGGCGTGTCCGGCGAATGATGAAGGACGCCCCAAGAGTAAATCAGGTCGAATGAGTTGTCCTTGTAGGGAAGGTTCTCCGCGTCGCCCTGGCAGAGATTGGACTTCAGTCCATAGAGCGCGAGTCGCTGCGACGTAAAGCGTGTAGCTGCTTGTGTCAGGTCGACTCCGGTCAGGCTTCTGGGCTTTGCCTTGGCCCATTCATGATGATCGGCGCCCATGCCCACGCCAATCTCGAGTACGTCCTTGCCAAATGCGTTCTCAAACCCGGCAAATTCAGGAATGTACGGTTCAAGCTGGTACCGCGTCTTCGCTTGAGCGTTAAGTCGGTCGCCTAACTCGGTGCCGGCGGCATAGGAAGCGCCACAAGCATGAGCATCCCAATACGCCTGAACATCGCGCTTGAGGGATTCACTTTCATTGGGGGCTGTCTGACGATTCATCGCGATATCTGCCTGATCGCTTTCCACCCACATCCGAAGTTATGTTAATCCTTTCCTCAGCATACTATCGGCCCGTTCATGGCGGTGATTTATGCTAACGATTTTGAGGCATGGAGCAATTCCGGCGCGAATCGTCGAAGGTCGGCATTGCCGGACAGCATGACCCGCTAGAGAGAAAGGCACTTTGAAAACTTCGCTTCGGACATTTACCCGCCTATTGTCACACTTGGGGACGGGCTGGGTCCTGTACCGCGGGGGTATGGCCATTCGAAAGTGCAGCGGCGCTCTGCGACGGCGTTTCGAGGCGCCCGCGTGGGACGCTGTTTCGCTTCGCCAAATATTTCTCGATGGCGTCCCGTCAGATGCTATAGAGTATTCACGGTTTCGGGGATCAAGTTCGGCGCAGTTCTTTTTTCCTCTCGGAGAGCCGGTTTCCAAAAGTGTACTTCGTTCGGTTGTGGGCGAGGCCGGCGTAGGTCGAACGATTGCCGTGGCCGATGATTTCTCGACGGGCAAGTTTCTTTACTACAGTCAGCACGTATTCGACCTCGGATGGCCCGTTAACTGGCTCAAGAACCCGTTTACGGGCGGTCAGCATGAGAGTCAGACGCATTGGTGCGATTACCCGACATTCTCTCCGGCTTTGGGCGATATTAAGGACGTCTGGGAGCCGTCGAGATTCGCGTGCGCATACTGGCTGGTTCGTGCCTACGCGATGACTGGGAATGACCAGTACGCCGCCGCATTCTGGGAGTTGTTCGAATCTTGGTGTCGTCAGAATCCGCCCAACCGCGGGCCGAATTGGAAATGCGGCCAGGAGACGGCGATCCGTGTCTTTGCGTGGTGTTTTGCCCTCTATGGATTCTGGCGGAGCCCGGCAACGACACCGAGCCGCGTGGCGGCGATCGTCAAGGCCATTGCACTGTCTGCAGAGCGTATTGAAGGGCACATCGAGTACGCCATCTCTCAGAAAAACAATCACGGAATCAGCGAGGCAGTCGGATTGCTTACGGTAGGTCTGCTGTTCCCGGAACTGAAGCACTCCGCAAGATGGCTTCGGCGGGGTCGCGAGCTTTTGGAGCAGGAGGTCTTGCGCCAGGTCTATGTTGACGGTAGTTTCGTGCAGCATTCGATGAATTATCATCGTGTGATGTTGCACGATTGCCTGTGGGCCGCGCAGCTTTGCGATCTTGCGGACGAGCCGCTAT
>CAZCGF010000234.1:0-6114 GCA_964498115.1 uncultured Planctomycetaceae bacterium
GTCAGTCGGTGAAGGAGGGCTGGCGCTTTCCCAGCGAGTTTCCCGACGCGATGCTTTATAGCTATGCGCCGATGCCGCTGGAACAGCTGCGCGAGTTGAAGGATACGCCGGGCCTCAAGGACTTCACCGTCTGCGACGATTTTCCGTTCAGCCTCAGCAAGCCCAGCAAGATTCCGCTCTTCAAGTCGCTCTCGATGCTCGATCAGTCTTCGCGGTTTCTTGCGGTTGAGCCCGATGAAGGGCTGGCGTTGGTGAAGCTCGCCTTTCTCGAAGGCGACGAGTCGGAGGCCCGTGAGCTGCTCAAGCAGGGGGGGCATGTCCTTGTCACGCGTGAGTTCAGCCAGGCCAGGAATCTGCATCGCGGCGATGTCTTCGATCTCTGGGTCGGGCAGAAGCAGGCGTCGTTCAAGATCGCCGGGGTCGTCGGCTCGGCGGGCGTCGATATTGCCGTGAGCTTTTTCAACGCCACCGAGTTTTTTCAGTTCTACGCGGTCGGCGCGGTGTTCGGCTCGCTGGATGACGCGCGCAAGCTCTTCGGCCGCCGCTCGGGGACGATGATGCTTTTCAATTTCGAGGAAACGCTCAGCGGCGAGGCGCGGGTCGGCGATGTCTCCAAGGATTCGAAGCCGATTGGTCCGACGGCTGCTGCGCCCGGGGAGCGTCAGACGTTTGCGATGGGGCCGGGTCCGATTCCCGAGTCGGGTCCGCAGGAGGCGGTGGTCAATTCGATGCTCAAGCGGCTCGGCTATCCGCCCAAGGCCTTTGTGACGGCCCGTGAGTTGAAGACGCAGATCGACAGCAACATCAATCGGGTGACGCTGCTGTTGTCGGCGATTCCGGCGGTTGGGCTGCTGATCGCCGCGTTGGGCGTGGCGAATCTGATGGCGGCCAACGTCGCCAGTCGGGCCCGACAGATTGCCGTCCTGCGGGCCATCGGCGTTACTCGGCGGCAGATGGCGCGGATCGTGATCGGCGAGGCCGTGGTGCTCGGGGTGATCGGAAGCGCCATTGGTGTGGCACTGGGTCTGCTGCTGGCCCGAACGAGCAATCATCTTACGTCGTCCCTTTCGGGGTTTGAGCCGGTCTTCGCGATTCATTGGAGCTTCGTCGGTCTCGGTGCGGCGACGGCGACTTTGCTTTGCGTGCTCGCGGCCCTTGTTCCGGCGATTCGCGCCAGCCGGGCGAGCGTTGTTTCGGTCCTGGCGGCGTCCTGAACCGGGCCGACGGTCGCAAAACCCAAGGTGACATATAGTGACACAGCCGATTTTTTTCGGTTGCAACTCTTGTGGCGGGCATGTGTTGGGGCAAGTCGCAAATCCGGCGGTTTTTTGGTGACATGGGCCTGAATTCCGACTCATGATCGAAGGCCGCCGATCGCCGAGGACCGGGCGGCGGCGGATGTATTGTTTCCATTCCTCCCCGATTAACGCTTGCTCACTGTCCGCGCCTTTGGTCCGGATCATTGCGGTGCTACGGGTCGCTTTAGATCAACCGATATCGCCGGACGCCGTCCGAGAAAGGGCTGACCTGCCTCGCCCGATGCATAAACGGCGAGATATCCCTTGCGGAAGGCCCGGGCGTATTGGATATCTTGACAGGTGCCCGCCACTATCTCTCGAGGCAGGCGCGAGTCCGGCGATTCGATTTTCTCGGGACTATCTCCATGAGTATTGCCGTAGGTGCGCATCGCCGGGCCGGGCGAGCGGGGCTCTTCGCCGCCGCGTCATTTTCGATTCTTCTGTCGGCCTGTTCGACGGAGGAGCTATCCCAGCTCGGGTCCGCGGCGATCAACGCCTATTTCGGCGGTACGGTTCCGCCCATGAACTGGGCGGCCCTCAGGGCCCTGCCGGATACCGACGGCGACGGCATTCCCGATGCATTCGATCCATTCCCTAACGACCCGGACGCCGACGGCGACGGCGTCGTCGATGGCATGGATACCGATTGGGACAATGACGGAATTCCCAACTGGCTGGACCCGGACGTCATCGGAGTGGATCAGGACGGCGACGGGATTCCCGATATTCTCGATTCAAGCCCGTTCAATCCGGACGCGAATGGAAACGGCGTGGCCGATGGCTACGAGACCGATTCCGACGGTGACGGCATTCCCGATGCGCTCGACCCCTTCCCGACGAATCCGGACGCCGACGGCAACGGCGTGCTCGATGGCAAAGAGACGGACTCCGACGGCGACGGCATTCCGGATTTCTATGACGAGTATCCGAACAACCCTGATGCCAACGGCAACGGCGTTCCCGACGGACAGGAGAGCGACTACGACGGCGACGGCATCGTGGACGCACAGGACCCGAACCCGGGCCTGGCGGACGCGGACGGCGACGGCATCCCCGACTTTCTCGATCCGTTCCCGAACGATCCGGATGCGAACGGCAACGGGATACTGGACGGAGCGGAGACGGACAGCGACGGCGACGGCATCTTTGACATCGACGATGGGTATCCGGGCGATCCGGACGCCAACAGCAACACGATCCTCGATGGCAGTGATCCGGACTATGACAACGACTACGACTACTACGGTCTGCTCGACGGCGAGTTGACCGACAACGACAACGACGGCATGCCCTCCGGCACCGATCCGGACGACAACAATCCGGACTTTGACGGGGACGGCTATATCGACGGCATCGACGCAGCGCCGACCGACCCTAATGTGCATTGACAACCAATCTTGGTGAATCGGATGGCGAATTGCGGATGAAGCGGCGCGGCGCCTCCGGGAAAGTGGCGCGCAAAAAAAACCCACTCGGTCCGACCACCGAGTGGGCCAATGATCAGCGGATGGGCGAGCCGAACAATCACCCGCTGATCGAACACACAAAAAACAAATAGGAAGAGGCCGGAGACCCGCCCCCGGGCGGATGACCCCTTCTACTCCTCTAGAACCGGAATCGGAGCGGCGTTATTCCAAGACTTGGAAAAAGTTTAGCGCGCCGCTAGCGGCAGCCCGTTGCTCGCCATCGGCGAGCGTAACTTGAGTCATTTCAAGGCTTTATTGCGTGGGCTGCCGAGTCGAGGCCGGCGATCAGGTGGGACTGGGGCCGCTCGATGGATGGTCGCCCGCCAGTTTTCGCATTCTCCAAGAACCCCATGCAAAGCCGGCGGAGGCAAGGGCCAGGGGCCAGGCGAAGCTGCCGGTGAGGGCGTAGAGCATCATCCCCAGGCCCTGAGCGACGATGCCGCGAACACCGACCAGGGTGGAGTGGATGGCGAGGTATTCGGGGGCCTTCGCGCTGCTGCCGGCCAGCGAGACCGGGCCCAGGGTCCACGTCAGTTGCACGCCGACCATGCCGATCGCGTAGATCATCGCGAATGCGCTGAGCCATGTCGCGCTGGAAAGCCCGAATGTCGGCTCGGCGGGCACGAAGATGAGGGCGATGGGATACAGGGTGAGCCACAGGAATGACACCGCGGCGAGCTGGATGGAACCGAGCTTGTCGGCAACGCGGCCCATCGGCATGAGCAGGACGATCGTGGTGAGTTGATAGATGACGACCGTTGCCTGGGAGTATTCGGTGTAGTTCAGGTGCAGCTTGTCGGTGGCGATGGCGGGAATCAGGGCGGTGCAGATCATCCAGCCGATGCCGTAGGACATGAAGGCCGCCTCGTAGCCGGCGAAGCGACGATCCTTTTTGAGGATTTCGCGCATGGCGCGCAGCGGCGAGAACCATGAGCTGCTTATCGGTTGCGGAGCACGATGGCGTGCGGTCCAGAAAGGCTTCGACGAAATCCTGGCATACGACAGAAGGCCGAGGGCCATGCACCCCGCGAGGATCGGGAAGAACAAACGAAACGCATCTCGATCGTGATCCAGCCAGAGCCCCATGCCCAGCCCCGCGAGCATGGTGGCGAGGAACTGGGCGGCGCAGATGACGCCGAAGATCCGGCCCCTGCGTACCGAGGCATAACAGGTCTGCAACAGATCGCCGTTGAGCGGGGCCATGGCCGCGACGCCGGCGGTGCCGCCGCAGGCCGCGATGACGAAGAGAATCATGACGTGCCAGATGTTTTGGGCCGCGGCCAGCAGGGCGATGGGGATGCAGGCGCATGTGGCGATGGTTGCCAGGTATGTGCGCGTGCTGACCCGGGCATAGAGGCGATTCCAAAAGATCGACGCGAACTGGGTCACCGGCACGGCCGCCGTCAGGACGGTGGTCTGCCAGTTGTTGGCCCCGAATCGCTCGCGTGCGAGGAAGGGGAGGATATACGGCGTTGCGATGGCGGTGCCGAGACAGAAGGTGCCCACGAGGTGCAGAAGCATGACGCGCTCCAGGGGGCCGTCGCTCGGGAGGACCGTCGGCGCAAATGGCAATGAGGAGATGCCACCGCCTGGCGTCACGGCACTGGAGGGCTCTGCGGGTGTCGGGGTCATGTCGGGTCAACAGACTGCAAGAGGACGTTTCGTCATGCAAGCGGGACACGCACGCAAGAGCCCAGGGCAGGTCGCGCCCTGGGCTCGCGGGAAAGTCGATGCTATGTCAGAGGGCGGCGGAGTTACAGTGTGCCGTCGTCCTTTTTGGGCAGTTCGGCCGGCTTCTCAACCTTCACGATACTCGGCGAGGAGAGGGCCTCGAGGAACTCGCGAAGCTGGTCAAACTCCTGATCGGTCAATTCGAACGGCCTCAGCAGCGGGTCCTTATTGGGGTGGTCTCCGCCGCCGTTCATGTAAAACTCGATCACGTCGTCGAGCGTCTCAAATGCGCCGTTGTGCATGTAGGGGGCGGTGTGAACCAGTTCGCGGAGCGACGGCGTCTTGAACCTGCCTCGGTCGGACTGGCTCTTGGTGATAAGCTCGCGGCCGTAGTCGGCGTTGACGCGGCGCGGGTTGGGATACTTCTGATCGGTGGCGAAGAAGTGCCGCGTGGCGATGCGATCGGTCTCGGTCTTGAGCTCTTCAATTTCCGGGACGCCGGTGGTGTGGAACTCGCCGTCGGACAGTGCCGCTCCATGGTGGCAGGCGATGCAGTTGGCCTTGCCGGTGAAGAGGTCCATGCCTTTCTTCTGGTAGTCCGTCAGGGCCGACTTGTCGCCGGATAGAAACTTGTCCACCGGGCCGGGCTTGGACACGATCGTCCGCTCGAAGGCGGCGATGGCCTTGGCGAGATTGTCCATGTTGACGTCGCTCTTGAAGACCTTCTTGAACTGGTCGCGGTACCAGGGGATGCCGCTCAGCTTTTCGACGAGGTGGGTGTAGTTCTGGTTCATCTCGATCGGCGCGGCGATCGGTCCGATGGCCTGCGCTTCGAGGCTGTCTGCCCGGCCATCCCAGAATTGATGCCTGAGGTACGCGGCATTCAGGACCGTGGGGACGTGCCGCCAGTGCTTGGTGCCGGGGTAAGCGTCGGACATCTGCAGCCCGTTGGAAAAGCCCTTGGCCGGGTCGTGACACTTGGCGCAGGAGAGGCTGCTGTCGCCGGCGAGGCGCGGATCGAAGTAGAGCATCCTGCCCAGTTCGATTTTTTCCGGCGTCATGGGATTGTCTGCGGGAATCGGCACCGGGCCGAGCGGTTCCAGTTTCTTGTCGGCGGCCTGTGCCGTCTGGCTGAACAGGGCGGCGGCGCCGAGCGCGACGGCGACCACCATCGCTTTCATCTTCATTGTCCTGCTGTTGTGAATCATTGGTTGAACCCTCACTTGTGATGTAGAACCTGGAAGTACGAACGCTGTTTCAATGAGAGTCGGAATGTGTTACCTTGCGTCTGACTCTTCGCCCTCTTTGGGCTTCAGCACGATCTGCATGTCGCTTGTCTCCCCGGCTTTCACCTCGACGGGAAACGTCTGCTCGCCGAGATACTCCTGCCAGACGGCCAGCTCGTATTTGCCGGGCGGGACATTCTCCAGTCGAAATGCGCCGTCGGCGCCGGTCAATTGGTAATACGGGTGCAGGGCGACGTGGACGTACCCCTGCATCCAGTCGTGGACGTTGCACTTGAGATTGACCACGCCGGGCTTGGCGAATTTCTGCACGGCCTTCATGCCCTGCTGCGGTTGAAGGATGTTAAAGAGGGTGTAGATGCGCTGAGAGGCGTTGATGTTGTGGGCGACCGGGTCGCTGTTGACGATCTCGACTTCTTCTTTCGCGCGGACGAC
>CAZCGF010000235.1:0-6107 GCA_964498115.1 uncultured Planctomycetaceae bacterium
TCAATGTTTTCAACCGCTGGCTTGATCGCAATTCGCTCTACAAGAATCTGTTGCACAGTAAGCGTGAAAACGACCATTTTTGCATGCCGGAATGAATCCGATTAATCACCGTCTTCGCGTCTCCGAAATAGGGAAACGTCACGTTAAGCCCTTTGTCTCATTCATTACGCATCATCATCGCGTCGAAGTCGTCATTGTCAGGCTTCCAGAGCCTGCTCCCTGCCCGCCGATCCTGTCCGGAACTCCGGAAAAAGAAAACGCCTCGTAAAGCCCCCACTCAGTCGCCCCCGCGCGGACATGGAGCAAGTCTACCTGTAGAGACGCCATCGCCGCCGCTCACCGCAGGGGTGCCACATGCCCGACATACACATCAAACTGATCGCAGAAAAAAAGCACGGCCCCCGCCGTCTCTCGCCGTTTTTCACCCAAAACGCGAGTCGCCCCAACACATGCCCGCCACAGGAGTTGCAACCGAAAAAAATCCCGTGTGTCACTATATGTCACCTTGGTTTTTGCGGATTCCAGGCGATCTGGGCGAGCAGGGAAGCGGGTTTTCACCTCGCACAGATGCACACGAGAATGGCTCCGCGCAGGCGTAAGCGCGAGAAAGAATTCTCCCCCCGCCATCCACAAGAGGCGGCGCTACATCCGACGCCTGCCTGCCCGCGTCTCACCGGTGCCACGAATACTGTCACTCAACTCGCGAAGGTGAGACACAATCCCCGCGCCCCGGCGGCGCTTTTCACCCAAAATCACGACCGCCGCAAGCCGCTATCAATAAACGACTTACAAGCGTCCGCGCAGACTTTTTTCGCCTATTGTCACCTGGGTTTTGACGGCCCCGCCGCACTATTTCCCCGGCGGCGGGAGCACCTTGATTGCGATCTCCGACTTCGCTTCGCCGAAGGTCGCCGTCACCTTGTAATCGCCCGGCGGGACAAAATGCAGAATGCCCAGCCCCGTGTCCGGTGTCTCAAGCCGATCGTGCTTCTCCGGTTGCAGGTCCCAAAGCACGCGCTGGATGCCCGGCGCGCTGGAGCCGGACAAGGCGCGGACGGTGTTGCCCGCCGAGTCGGCGATGGTGATTTTCACCGCCTCGTGGTTGAAGTCGCGGACCCAGTAGCTGATCTGCACCCCCTTCGGCGGGTTCGGCGCGCGGAAGATCTGATCGCCCCAAAGCCCCTCGTAGGGGAGGTAGTATTGCGGCCGGCCGGTCTTACTCTCGAACAGGTGAAACTCGCTGCGAACGATGTCCGGCGTAAGCTGCGACAGCGGCGTGGCATCGTCGAGAATGTAGATCGACCGGCCATGCGTCCCGGCGATCAGGTCCATCTCCCGAGGATGCTGCTGAATGTCATCGACCGCTACCGTCGGCAGGCTGTCCGCGTTCAGTTTCACCCAGTGCCCCCCGCGATCGATGCTGACGAACATCGCCCGCTCGGTGCCGATGTAAAGCACGTCCGCGTTCTTGCGATCCTCGCGGACCACCTTGACGACTTCATCCGCCGGCAGGGCCCCATCGCCCTCGCCGGTGATCTGCGTCCACGTCTTGCCCGAATCGGTCGTCACCACCAGCACCGGGAGGAAGCGATTGCTGCGGTGCCCGTCGATCGAGACATAGGCGGTGTCACGGTCGTGGTGCGAGGCCTCGATTCTCGAAACGTACATGCCCTCGGTCTGCGGCGGCGTGACGTCCTGCCACGATCCGCCGTCGTTTTGCGTCACGTGAACGCGTCCGTCGTCGGTCCCGGCCCAGAGCACGCCCGCCGCCAGCGGCGACTCCGCCAGCGACACCACCGTCCCGTGCGTCTCCGCCTCGCTGCCCACCGTCATGATCTTCTCAATGTCCCGCGTCGAAAGGTCCGGGCTGATCTTCTCCCACCGATCGCCCCGGTCCGTCAGCTTGAAGACGTGATTGCCGCCGAGATAGAGCGTCGTGGGGTTGTGCGGCGAGATGAAGAACGGGCTGTTCCAGTTGAACCGAAATCGCTCCTGCCCCTCCTTCGGCGAAGGCTTGATGCGCTTGCGGAAGCCGGTATCGAGATGGATACGGCCGACCTCGCCGCCCTGCCATTCGCCATAGACAATGTTCTTGTCGGTCGGGTCAAACGCGACGTGATAGCCGTCGCCGCCCCAGAGCAGCCGCCAATCCGAGTTGGTGATGCCGCCCTCGGTCACGCCCTCGGCCGCGGCCACTTCGCTGGAGCCGGATGACATGATGGTGGCACTCGGGCCGATCCAGGTGCAGTTGTCCTGCAGGCCGCCGCCGACGCGGTAGGGGTCGCTCATGTCGAAGGCGATATTGTAAAACTCGCCCGCGGCGATGTTGTTGTGGAAGACCCAGGTCTTCGCCCGGTCAAAGGAGGAATAGACGCCGCCGTCCGTGCCCATGAGCAGATGCTCGTGGTCCGCCGGATCGACGACAAGTTCGTGCATATCGCCGTGCGGCAGCTTCGCCCCGCCCGCGCGAAAGTTACGCCCGCCGTCGTCGCTGATCGCCAAGCCCCAGCCGAGCATGTACACGCGGTTATCGTCCACAGGATCGACGCGCACCTTGGAGAAGTAGAACGGCCGGAAGTTGAGTTCGCTGACCCGCGTCCAGTTCTCCCCGCCGTCCTCGCTGCGAAAGAGCCCGCCCGAAGTCTGGCGGTTGTCGAAGATGTCGACGCCCGATCCCCCGACGTCGGACTCGACCACGGCGTAAAGCACCTTCGGGTCCTTCAGATAGATGTCGAGCCCGATGCGACCCGTCTGCGTCGGCAACCCGCCGCCCAGCTTCTTCCACGTCGCGCCGGCGTCGGTCGACTTGTAGATGCCGCCCTCCGGCCCACCGCTCATCATGCTCCACGCCGTCCGCCGCCGCATGTACATCGCCGCATAAACCGTGTCCGGGCTCTGCGGATCGATGCGTACATCGCAAGCGCCGGTGTTCTCATTAATCTGCAGCACCGGCGTCCACGTCTTGCCCGCGTCGTCGGTCTTATAGACACCGCGCTCCTCGTTGGGCCCCCACAGATGCCCCAGCGCCGCGACGTAGCAGACGTCGGGATTCCGCGGGTCCACCGCGAGCTGCGGGATATCGTGCGAGTCCTTCAGCCCGACGCATTCCCATGTCCCGCCGCCATCGGTCGACCGGTACACGCCCGCCCCCCACGACGACGAATTGCGCCCGTTCCCCTCGCCGGTTCCAACCCACACGATGAGCTTCTCATCTTCGCCGTCCTTCTTCTCGTCGGATGCCGCCTTGCACACCGCGACGGACCCGATGGAAGCGGTCGCCTCCTTCTCGAAGAGCGCCGCGAATGTCGTGCCGTGATTGTCCGTCTTAAACAGCCCGCCGGTCCCGAAGCCAACGAAGAACGACTTGCTGCTGCCCGGCACCTGTGCGATCGACGCAACACGCCCGCTCATATTCGCCGGGCCGATGCTTCGCCAGGAGAGCGACTTGAGATCGCTGGCCTTAAGCAGCCGATTCGGGTCAGGCGTCTGATCGACGGGCGTCGTGTTCCGCGTGACGATGACGGATGTCTCCGCCGGCTCGGCGACAGCGTATTGCGGCTCCGTGCAGCCGGACAAACCGAGGACGAGACTGAAAGCCGCGAATCGAACGAGAAGCGTCTTTTGCATGTGCGTTTCTCCCGTGACAGTGACGACGGTTTCGAGACATCGTACTACTGCCTTCGCACCGGGAACACCCATGAGCGCCTCGGCATCGACCGGTGCGTCAAACGAGCACCCCCCAAGAAATGAGCCAGGGCTGAACGTTGGAAGGGTGACCCGAACCCGGGCCGGTCGCAGCCCAGGGCGATACGAAGTAAACACTCTGCGCATCACATCTCATCCGATAACGTGAGAAGACGTCCAAGTGACCGCTGCTGGAGATTCGCTGTAAGGTCATTGTCCGATTCAATTTGCGCGTCACTTTACCGGGGAGGCGATCGTGTGCATCCTGCTCGTGACGACGACGAGGCCTTTGGCCCTTCGGCCGAGTGCGGTTATACTCGCTCGGTTTGCGAAAAAGAGAATGCATAGAGGTGAGTTGAAGTGATTAACGAAGCCAAAGTTCCCCCGCCCAGTGAACCCAGCATGTTGTCGAACGAGGAGAGGGCGGCCCGTGACGCCGCGATTGAGGAATTCGTCCGCAAGTACGCGCCGGGCCTCGATTCTGACCTTTACGCCAGCATGATCAAGACGGTCTGCCGGATGTCGCGCGACGCAACGAGCCGTGCCGACGTGAAGCTGGTCGACAAAGCCCTTGCCGAGTTGCGGTACGGATTCAAGACGTTTGCGCCTTACGAGGACATTCCCAAGGTATCCATCTTCGGCTCGGCGCGGACCAAGGAAGACGCGCCGGAATATATCCAGGCGGTGCAATTCGCGCAGCGGATGCGCGAGTCCAAGTGGATGGTCATCACCGGGGCGGGCGACGGCATCATGAAGGCAGGCCACGGCGGCGCCGGCGTCGACGCCAGTTTCGGCGTCGCGATTCGGCTTCCGTTCGAGCAGAAGACGAACGACATCATCGCGGACGACAAAAAGCTGGTGAACTTCAAGTATTTCTTCACGCGAAAACTGATGTTCACCAAGGAAGCCAAGGCCGTGGTTCTGTTTCCCGGGGGCTTTGGTACGCAGGACGAGGGATTTGAGGTGCTGACGCTTGTGCAGACCGGCAAGGCGACGCTGGTTCCCATCGTCATGGTGGACGCGCCGGGCGGAACTTACTGGCAGCACTGGCGGACGTATGTAAAGGCCGAACTGCTGCACACCGGCATGATCAGCGCCGAGGACATGAACCTGATCAAGGTGACGGACGACATCGAGGTGGCGGTTCAGGAGATTCTGACGTTTTACCGGCGATTCCACTCCTACCGTTATGTCCGAGACACGCTGGTCATTCGGCTGAACGAAACGCTCCCGCCCGAAGCGATCCTTCATATTCAGGAGCAGTTCGCCGACATCATCAGCAATGGGTCCATTGAACTGACCGGTCCGCTGCCCGAGGAGGGCGATGACGTGCCGGAGAAGCCGCGCCTGGTGATGAACTTCAACCGGCGATCACACGGTCGCCTGCGTCAGATGATCAACTATATCAACACCGTGGGAACGCCCTCCGTCGCGGCGGCGCACTGAAGCGGCGCGGAGAAACCTGGCGGCGTCGCCCGGCAACGAGCGATCGCCGATCGCGAATCATGCGACGAACCATCCTGCTCATCCTGTTTTTGATCGTTCCGCCGGCCGCGACCATCGCCATGCCGCATCTGTTGGAGCTGCGCAACATTCCGCGGCGGTTTGTCGAAGTTGAGTCCGGCAAGATCTACCGCGGCGGTTTTCCAGACGTCGGGGATATCGAGTATCTGAGCCGGGTGAAGGGCGTTAAGACCATCGTCAGTCTTACGGGTCCGACCGATCGTGAGAACGAGGCGGCCATGCTTGCCGAGGCCAAACGACTCGGCTTGAAAATGTACCGGTTTCCGATGCCGGGCAACGGCCGCGGCGACTATGTTTCCATGGATCGTGCCGCCGCGGCGGTCGCGGATGAGGCGAATTGGCCGGTGTTTTTTCACTGCGCGGCGGGCAAGCAGCGATCCAATGCGGTGCTTGCCGCCTACCGACTAAGATACTGCCACTGGCCGATCGGAAAGGTCAAGGGTGAGTTGGAGAGTCGACACGACCTTGACCAGTCCGACGAGAAGGAGCGATCGCTCTGGGAGCACATTGAGGGCTATGCGCGACGCCTTAGCCGAGAAGAGCCGTCAACGACGCCAACCCAAAAATGATCGACGAATCGAAACCCGTTTATGGCGGCAGGCATCGGGCGGCCGGGCCGACTGGTAGAACACCATGCTGATCGTGATGGAAAAATCCGCGACCCCCGCTCAGATCAAAGCCGTTTGCCAACGGATTGAGGAGCTGGGCTACAAGCCGCACGAGATACCCGGCTCGATCCGAACGGCGATCGGCATTACCGGCAACCAGGGGGCGGTATCCGCGGAGCAATTCCTGCTCCTGCCCGGCGTCGGGGAATGCGTGCCGGTTTCAAAGCCGTACAAGCTGGTCAGCTGGGAGGTCAAGCCGGAAGCCACGATTGTGGATGTGCGCGGGGCGAA
>CAZCGF010000236.1:0-6100 GCA_964498115.1 uncultured Planctomycetaceae bacterium
CGAGCGCGCCGGCGAAAAGTGGATCTACGACATGTCCGCCGGCGATCCCGAGTAATCACTTGCCGTAAAACTTCGGCAGGCTCGGCGTCATTCCCGGTATCAGCGAAATCGCCGCCACGGTCCGGCGTCCCGCCTCGCTCGCGCGCACGTGCGGGGCAAGTTCGTCGAGCCGCTTCTGGATTTTCCTGGCCAGTGCTGTCCCCGCGCTGTTCTTGCGAAGCATCTGCGCAGCCTCGTGCAGCGCCCCCAGCGCCCCGAGTTCCTCGCCCGCTGCCAGCGACGCATCGGCCCGCGTCAGAAAGTCATCCGCACTCCCGAAACGCGGAATGAAATCGTCCAGAATCTCCATCGCCTCGCGGCAAAGCGCCGGCTCCCTCGATTGAATCCGCCACCGTGCCCGCAGTCGCTGAGCATCGACGTACCAGTCCTCGGTCGGCCCCGCCATGGCCAATCGCTCGTCCAGCGCCCGCAGCGCCTGCCACGATCCGCCGGACCCCGCCTGCCATCCGTCGATCACCGCCCGCGCAGGGTCGCCGAGCCGCTCGGCCAGCGCCGTCTCCGCCGGGTGTCGTCGCAATAGTTCCGCCGATCGCGCACGCAGCTTCCCGAAGACCGCCGGCGCAAAGTCCGGCCTCTCGCGCAGCGCCGTCTCAAACTGTGCAATCGACTCCGCCGCCTTCCCCTCCCAGTCGCGCACATGACCCAGACAAAGTGCACGCAGCGCCGGGTCTTTCACCGACTCCGCCACGCGCAGCGCCCGCGGCGAGTTTGTCCGCGTCATCAGCTTGCGCACCAGATAAGCCGCATCGAATCGCCCCTCGGGGTTCGTCGCCGGGTCCGACACCGCCAGCGCCGCGTCGGTGATCTGCCAGCTCGATCGCGTCTCGCTCTCCAGTCTTCGCGATTGCAGTTGAAGCAGATTGAAGTCGTCGGTAACGGTCGTCGCCCCGTCCGCAAACAGCCATGCGGCGTCACCATCCAATTCCAAAGCCGCCAGCACGTCCTCGGCGCAGACAATGCCCGCGAGCGCAAAGTCCCCCGGCCGTCCCGCAATCGCCGCCGAAGCGCTCTCCCACGCGCGCAAAGGCTCGGATGATGCCAGGAACAGCACCGCCCCGGGATAGGGGGCATACATCTCCACATGCGAAAACACGTCGCTCAGCGTCGCAACCAGGCTCCGCAGAAGCGGCTCATCGACAAACGCAAGCGACATCCATTGCAGGAATACGCCCTCTGTCCCCAATCGATCCCGCACCATCGACATGAACTCGCGCGTGTACAGGTGCGACGCGCCGGCCGTCCAGGGGTGCGACGGTTGCGAAACGATCACGTCATACTGACTTTCCGAAAGCAGCAGCGCGTTTCGCGCATCGTTCGTCATCAATCGAACGCGCGGATCAGCCAGCGGGTCGATTGCCCGTTGATCCGAGACCAGCCGGTTCGCCGCGATCACCTCCGGCTCCAGCTCAACCACGTCGATGCGCTCGATCGAGCTCGGCACCGACTCAACCGCCACCCCGCCGCCCAGCCCCACGAACATCATCGTCCTGGCGTTCGGCCGCGCCAGCACCGGCAGCGCATTTTGCCACTGCTGAATCAGCACCCGACCCAGCGGTACGCCCTTGCGCCGTATGTTCGCCTCCGGCAGTCCGCTCGTCCGCAGATCCCACCCTAGGCCGTCATCGACCAGCAGCACCGTCGTGCTCCGTCCAACGCCGTAGTAGCTCACCTCTCCACCGGCGGCGTCGCGGCCGAGCGCCGAATTGCGCAGCACATCCCACGGCTCACCCGGCCGAACGAAAACCACGAGCGCGATGCCCGCCGCGCAGACCGCGAGGCTTCGCTTGCCCACCGGCTTCATCAGCAGGGCGACGATCGCCATGAGGCCCAGGTTCGCCGCGACTGTCGCCACAATCGTCCCGCCGAAGTGAAGCATCGGCAGCAGCAATACGCCGCTCGCGATCGATCCTCCAATCGCCCCGATCGTGTTCCACGCATAGACGCGCGCGCTCGAAGGCCCGGCGTCACCGGCGTCGCGCGCCAATATCCGCACCGCCAGCGGAAATGTCGCCCCAATGAAAAACGCCCCCGGCAGAAGGATCATCGCGCAGATCGCCGCGTTCGCTGCCAGTCCCGCATGCACGCCCGCCCCGGTCGTCCGTGCCAGATCAGGTAGCTGCGCCAACAGGGCGTAGCTGAGCAGCGAGGCCGTCGCAATGCAGAACTGCACGACGCCGAAGGCAATCATGCTCCCGCTGCGCGATCGCGCCAGCCGCGAGCCCGCCGCCGATCCCAGCGCGATCCCCGTCAGAAAGCTCGCCAGCATTGTGGCAAAGGCGAACACGCTCGCCCCCAGCACATGCCCGAGCAGCCGCGTCCACAACACCTCATATGAAAACGAGGCAGCGCCCGACACCAGCATGATCGGCAGGATGAGTTTGGCCCGTGGCAGCTCGTCATGACTCACATCGCCCGGTTTGATCTTCACCGGTGATGGACGCTGCGTCGTCGCCCCGGTGGATTGCCGCGCCATCCACGCCGCAACAAGAAACACAAGCAGATTCGCCGCCACGCCGACCCAGATCGTGCGCGCAAGGCCCATCGAAGGCAGCAGCATGAACGCCGCCACCAGCGTGCCCGCCACCGCCCCGAGCGTGTTCACCGCATACAGCAGTCCCACGCGCGGACCGATCTGCCGTTCGTCCGTCACCGCATAGCGCGCCAGAAGCGGCAGCGTCGCCCCCATCATCGCCGTCGGCACAAGCAGAATGACAAACGAGCAGACGAGATAAAACCCCGCCGTCACCAGCCCGCCCGTTTCAATCGAGTCCGCTGCGCCCCCGAAAATCGAAACATACAAGCGGGTCGAAGCGCCGATCGCATATGGAAGCCCGATCGCCGAGACAGCGATGCCCAGTTCGAGCAGCCCGTAAGTGAGTATGGGTCGCGTGATTCGGTCGATATACCGGCCCGCCAGCGCCGCACCGAGCGACAGCCCGCCGAAGTACCCCGCCAATACCGTGACGACCGCCAGCTCCGACGTGCCGAACACCAGCGCAAACTGCCGCGTCCACGCAGTCTCGTAAAGTAGGCCCGCAAAACCCGATAGAAAGAAACACCCCAGCACGGCGAGGAACCGTTGGTCCCAGGCCGACGCGCGCAGGAAAGATTCAGCGTTCACGCCCGCGCGGGTTCGGCGCGCAGGCAATGCCTGAGAACCCATGCTCGCCTCGGAGGCCTCCCACAGCCTCCATTTTCGTCGCCGGGCACTGACGCGGTCGGCGCAGTGCCGGCAAGAGATGTCACTCCGAAGCCGCCGCGCCACCCTTTGCGCAGACAGCCCTCGGTGGAATCATGGTTCTAGGCTAAGGGACTGCCGAGTTGGAAACAAGCAAAGCTTCAATAAATGGCTCAATATCCGACACGCTCACGTCCCCGTCGGCGTCGAAGTCCAGCGCGCAATACCACGCCGAAGGCCTCGCTCCCATCAACATCGCGGAAATAAAGGGTGAGACATCGAGCCCGTCCGCCACGCCGTCCACATTTCCGTCGCCGGAAGCCGTCTCAAAGACAGTCAGCGTTGCCGACTGAGTGAGCGCCGGCGTCCCGCAGGCATTCGTCACCACGGCGTCGTACATCCCCGCGTCGTCCACCGTCGTCGCCATCACCTGAAGCACCTGCTGCGTCGCGCCGGCGATGGGCTCGCCGTTTTTTCTCCACTGATAGGTGAGTGGAGCCAGCCCGTCCGCCTGAACGACGAAACTGACATTTCGCCCCGCGCAGACCAGCCGCGACGCAGGCTGTTCGATGAAAGTCGTCCCTCGGAACCCGAAGTCCCACGTCCGTCCCGAAAGCGCAAAGGACCCCAGGCCGCCGAAGTGCACCGCAGAATCCCGCGCCGTGTCGTAGGTCATCGCGCCGTCGAACACAGCCGCCGGACCATCCACGAACCTCTGCTGCCACATCGTGCCGTCCCACGTCCAGAACGAGTCAGTCGCCTGCGTCCCGCCGCCGCCGAACATCAGAATCAGCCCGTGTGTCGGGTCGTACGCCATGCTCTGAGACCTGCGCACCCCCGGCCCTGCCAGCGTAACCAATGTCCACCCATTCCCGTCGTATTCCCACGTGTCCCCGTAATAAATCTGCGTCGCAATGCCCCCGTACAGCACCGTTCGGCCCCTGCCCGCGTCGTACGCCATGCCGAACAAAGTCCTGCCCGCCGGCACCGTCCCCGCGAAGCTGCGCTGCGTCCACGTTAAACCGTTCCATTCCCACGTATCGTTGCGATTCGAAAATGGAACGTTCGGATCGTTGCCGCCGAACAAGACCGTTACCTTGCGGGCAGAGTCATAAACCATACGGTGGTCAGTGCGCGGGCTCGGCCCCGTCGTCGCCGCAAGCGTCCACGTCGTCCCGTTCCATTCCCACGTCTCACCGTTGATCTGGTCGAGAAAGTTCATACCGCCGAATTGAACGCAAACCCCGCGAGCGCTGTCGTACGCCATCGCGTGTCCCCTCCGCGATGGTAGTCCCAGGCTTGTTCGCAGCGTCCACGCCGAACCGTCGTATTCCCAGGTCTCGGGGCTGACCCCCGAACTCATCCTGCCGCCGTGCAGCACGGCCACCCCGCGGTTCTCGTCGAAGACCATCGCATGCCCGGACCGCGGACGCGGCGATTGCAGCCCCGCATTGCTCCATGTCTCGTCGTCGAAGAGCCAGGTCTCCGCGAGGTACTCGGTCCCGTTGCCGCCCCCAAGCATCACCATCCGCTGCCTCGCCGCGTCATAGGCAAGCCCGTGCCCGTCCAGCGCCCGCGGCCCCGTGGGCAATCGCTGCACCCACTCGCCTTGCTTGTATTCCCACGTATCGCTCCGCGTGTTTCCCGACGAGCTGCCGCCATACAGCATCACAACGTGACGCACCGGGTCGTACGCCATCGCGTGAAGGGCCCTTGCAGTCGGACCGGGAATCGTCCGCCGCTGCCAGGACTCGCCGGAAAGCACCCACGTATCATTCAGAATGAATCCGCCGAACGACTCACCGCCGAACATGACGATCGCCCCCGTCACGTCGTCGAAGGCCATCGCATGGCGAAAGCGCGCCGGCGGACCCGCATCAGTGATCGGCCGCCAGGAAACTCCGTTCCACTCCCACGTGTCGTCGTAAATCGTCCCGCCGATCCCGCCGAACAGCACCGTCACGCCTCGCTGCGCATCGAACGCCATCGCGTGTCGAGACCGTGGCGGCGGCCCCTGCGTGCTGCGCAGTCGCCACTGTACCCCGTCCCATTCCCAGGTCTCGCCGCTCTGCCCCGACGCCGAACCGCCGAACAGCACCGTCACACCGCGCAGGCTGTCAAACGCCATCGCCGCCGACGTCCGCGCCGACGGTCCGAACATCGAAGCCAGCCGCCACGCGCTGCCGTCCCACTCCCACGTCTCGCGATGTGGACCCTCGTCGTCGCTTCCGCCAAAACAGACCACGCGCTGACGCCCCGTGTCATAGACCATCGAGTGAAATCGGTGCGGACCCGGCGGCGGCGTCTTCTCCAGCCAGCCCTCCTCGCTCTGTAGCTGAAGCGCAAGGACTCCGCTTTGATCCTGCCCGCAGGCGTTGCTCACCAGCACATCGTATTCGCCGATGTCCGAGTACCCGACCGAATCAATCGTCAGCATCGGCCCGGTGGCGTCGGGAATCGTGACCTTGTTTCTCCGCCACTCATAAGAGATGGGTTGCTCGCCGCTTACGACCACCTGAAGAACAATCGTCTCCCCCAGGCACGGGAAGACATCACCCGGAAAATCGACGATCGATGCCGGAACGCACCCGCCGCCGAGTTCGCCCGCGGCCTCACCCGCCGACATTCGCTTCTCGCAATAGATGAAGGAAACAAGAAGCGCGCCCGCCGTGCAAAGCGCGCCGCGCCGTCGAGAATTGAACCATTTGCCGAATCCGTCGTCCGGTCGATCCGCAGGGCGCGTGTACATGTGTACGCCTCCTCTGCCTGAAAGTTCTCGGCGTCGGTCGACTTGTCAGAAATGCCCGACCCGCCGCGGCTCACCATCGACCCTGCGGACGAAGATCATACCACAGATGCAAC